>NZ_JAVIWQ010000002.1:3319980-3621796 GCF_034313965.1 Herbaspirillum sp. RTI4 | reverse complement strand
TGTATCGTCTGCAACCGCTGTGTGCGCGCCTGCGAAGAAACCCAGGGGACGTTTGCATTGACTATCGACGGCCGTGGTTTTGAGTCGCGCGTGTCGGCCGGTCAGATGGATAGTTTCATGGAATCGGAATGCGTTTCCTGCGGCGCTTGCGTGCAAGCCTGCCCGACTGCAACGCTGACAGAAAAAACCGTCATCATGATGGGTCAGGCCGAGCACAGCAAGATTACGACCTGTGCTTATTGCGGCGTCGGCTGCTCGTTCAAGGCAGAAATGAAGGGCAATGAAGTGGTGCGCATGGTGCCGAATAAAGACGGACAAGCCAACCACGGTCACTCGTGCGTGAAGGGGCGTTTTGCCTTCGGTTACGCGACGCACAAAGACCGCATGCTCAATCCCATGATTCGCAAGAACATCACCGACCCTTGGCGCGAAGTATCGTGGGAAGAAGCGCTGGCCTATGCCGCCAGTGAATTCCGCCGTATTCAGAGCGAGCATGGACGCGATTCCATCGGCGGTATCACTTCCTCCCGTTGCACCAACGAAGAAACCTATCTGGTGCAAAAGCTGGTGCGCGCTGCCTTCGGTAACAACAACGTCGATACCTGCGCCCGCGTCTGCCATTCGCCGACCGGCTATGGTCTGAAGCAAACGCTGGGTGAATCTGCCGGTACGCAGACCTTCGATTCCGTCATGCAATCCGATGTGATCATGATCATCGGTGCCAATCCTGTAGCGGCACATCCGGTATTTGCGTCGCAAATGAAGCGTCGCCTGCGTCAGGGTGCCAAGCTGATCATTGTCGATCCGCGCACGACTGAACTGGTTCGCTCGCCGCACGTTCAGGCGGACTACCATCTCAAACTGAAACCCGGCACCAATGTCGCGCTGATTACGGCAATGGCGCATGTGATTGTGTCTGAAGGTTTGCAGGATGAAAGCTATGTCGCTGAACGCTGCGAAGAGCAATCCTATAAAGACTGGAAAGACTTCGTATTGAAGCCGGAAAACTCGCCTGAAGCCATGGCGGAAGTGACCGGCGTTCCCGCCGATGCTTTGCGCGGCGCGGCCCGTTTGTTTGCTACTGGCGGCAATGCAGCGATTTATTACGGCCTCGGTGTGACAGAACATGCACAAGGTTCGACCATGGTCATCGGTATCGCCAATCTGGCGATGGCGACCGGCAACGTCGGCCGTTTAGGTGTCGGTGTCAATCCTCTGCGTGGACAAAACAATGTGCAGGGTTCGTGCGACATGGGTTCTTTCCCGCACGAATTGCCAGGCTATCGTCACGTTTCCGATACCACCGTGCGCACCGAGTTCGAACAGGCATGGGGCGTTACGCTCAGCCCGGAACCGGGTCTGCGGATTCCCAACATGTTCGACGCCGCCATGGATGGCAGTTTCCTCGGCCTGTATTGCGAAGGTGAGGACATCGTTCAATCCGACCCTGATACTCAGCATGTGATTGCCGCACTGTCAGCCATGCAATGCGTGGTGGTGCAAGACTTGTTCCTCAACGAAACCGCCAAGTACGCGCATGTGTTCCTGCCCGGTTCTTCGTTCCTGGAAAAAGACGGCACCTTCACCAATGCCGAACGTCGCATTTCGCGCGTACGCAAAGTGATGCCGGCCAAGGCAGGCAAGGCGGACTGGGAAGTGACAGTCGCGCTGGCAGCCGCACTCGGTTATCCGATGAACTACAAGCATCCTTCGGAAATCATGGATGAAATCGCGGCACTGACACCGACCTTCAAGGGCGTGAGTTACGCACGTCTGGACAAGTTGGGCAGCATCCAATGGCCTTGTAATGACGATGCGCCGGAAGGCACGCCGGTCATGCACATTGGCCAATTCGTGCGCGGCAAGGGTAAATTCATCAACACCCAATATCTGGCGACGGATGAAAAAGTCACGCTGCGTTTCCCATTGATTCTGACGACGGGCCGGATTTTGTCGCAATACAATGTTGGCGCGCAGACACGACGCACTGAAAATATTCAGTGGCACAGTGAAGACCGCTTGGAAATTCATCCGCATGATGCTGAAGATCGCGGCATCAAGCAGGACGACTGGGTGGGCATTGAATCGCGTGCCGGTCAAACGGTATTGCGCGCCACGCTGACTGAGCGGGTGCAACCGGGCGTGGTGTATACCACCTTCCATTTCCCTGAATCGGGTGCCAATGTGATCACGACGGATAACTCCGACTGGGCCACGAATTGCCCTGAATACAAGGTCACGGCAGTGCAGGTGTTGCCGGTGCCGCAAAGTCTGGCCAAGTCAAAAACTTTGCCGGCGTCGGAATGGCAGCAGGAATTCCATCGGGTCAATCTTCAACAGTTGGATTTGTTGAAGGGCGAGCAAAGCGAGGCTGCACTGAGCACTGCCGGGAAATGACTCCGCTAGATTCAACCGCCACGCAAACCGTGGCGGAAGTGGACGTGTGGAACTGGCGCAAGGAACAGATTGGGCAGAGCGGGCAGATGCAGCCCGGTCGCGATCTGGTGGCGGAAGAGTGTGCCGTAGCTTTGGAATACAACGGCATTTCGCACGCGGTGATGATGGCGACGCCAGACGATCTGGAAGATTTTGCGCTCGGTTTTTCTTTGACCGAAGGCATCGTTGCCGACCGTAGTGAATGGTATGAGTGCGAGGTGGTTGACGGTGCGGAAGGCATGCAGGTGCAGATGCGCATCGCCAGCGAACGCTTCGTTGCATTGAAGGAAAAACGGCGCAATCTGACCGGGCGCACTGGTTGTGGATTATGCGGTGCGGAAACCTTGCAGCAGGCCGTACGGCATCCTCCGGCAGTGCGCAGCGACACCGCGCATTTCTCCGGCTTGACCTTGCATGCAGCACGGCTGGCAATGCAGGAACGTCAGCGATTGCAGCAACGTACTGGTGCGACGCATGCCGCCGCCTGGCTGGGTAGCGATGGCGAAATTGTCCTGCTGCGGGAAGATGTCGGCCGTCATAACGCGCTGGACAAACTGATCGGTGCGCTGGTTCTGCGCGATGTGGATTTTGCGTCTGGTGCGGTGCTCATTACCAGTCGGGCCAGTTATGAAATGGTGCAGAAAGCGGCGACCGTCGGTATCGGCATGGTTGCTGCGATTTCAGCGCCGACCGCGCTGGCGATCAGGCTGGCGGAAGAATGCAATGTGACGCTGATCGGTTTTCTGCGCGAGCAAAGCCATGCGGTGTATAGCGGACGGCAGCGCCTGATCGAGCTTGGCGGATCGTAGCTTTATTTGACTATGCAGTAATTCGGGAGCAACACAATGGACGTGCATAACCTGGTCAAAATGGCCAATCAGATTGGTAGTTTTTTTGAAACCATGCCTGACCGCGAACAAGCGATAGAGGATCTGGGAATGCACTTGCGCCGTTCCTGGGAAACCCGCATGCGGGTGGCCTTCATGAAATATATTGAGGAAGAGAACGGCGCTGGTTTGTCGGAGATCGTGCTGGAAGCGGTCAAGCGGCACAAAGCAATGGTGTGATGAAGTTCTGAGTTATCGCTGACGCTTTTTATTTACTCATAGTTATCGTAGATGACCGATAACTGCTTCAGACCGAGCAGGCCACGCCGTGCCAGCGAGTCTTTTTCGGAGACTTGCCATGTCAAAGAGGGGGCCTTGCTTTCGGCCTCCTGTCGTTTTGCAGTAGCGCGAATTTCTGATTCCGACACCTCATCCTTAGAAACAATTTCCCTGAAACTGATTTCGATCGTCTTCTCCTGGATGGCGGGTGAGCGCACGTATTCGGCGGCTTTTTTTCTGAGCGCAAAGAGAGCTTCGCGATCGGCCATTTTTATTGCCAACTGTTGCTCAGCTTCATCATCATAGACGCCGTTTTTTCCATTGTTTCCGATGGCTTCCTTTTGCATCTCCTGCAATTCTTCCAGCGTCAAATGCTCGTCAAGATCCAGTGCAGACTCACATTCGTTGAGATGCCATATTTCCAGCGGCTGTATGGGCTCCTCATCCGATTCCACCCAATAAAGATTTTCCCAGGCGCAGATTTTGAAATCTGATTTTTTTGCGGGGTTGCTGTTGTCGATATAAATAATATTGTTTTCCACGCGTTCCGGTTCTGACGTGAGCAATAGCACGACAGCCATCAGCATGGCCTCTTCCTTCAGATGCGCCTTGCTGATGTCGCATTTCACCAGCGCCAACGGGTCAATTTTTCCGAAACGGGCCTCTATTTCCGGTTGCTGCAGAAGTGTGCGCAGTCGGGCTTCTCCGGGAAATGCCTGTACGTGGCGGTAAATCTCTTTGCTCAACTGTTGCAGTGCTTTGCCTAGTGCCACGGCACATTCAAGAGCGAATTGTTTGACGAGGTGGTCGTCATTGTCGGCCCGGTATTGTTTGAGATGGGCGGAAACCGGCTGAGTGACTGGCGATTCAGTCGCTTGATGTGCTTGCTGTCGACTTGAAACGGGAGAGGTGCTATGCACATGGGTGACGGTCATAAATTACCTTTTTCTAATGTGATCGACAATGCTTTAGAGTCGTCTATTTCTTGGAGTCGTCGCAGATTTTTGAGCGATTTGAAGGATGAAAATTCAGCGGATAATTCTGATTGACCGACTGTGCGGCGCCAATGTACGGAGCCGCTGTACGGCCACATTTTTGGATGATGATGCGCCGTAATCAAATGCTTGTGTTTCATCCACTGCGATTATGTTGTTTGCTACATTTATTCAGAGCTTGTGGCGCTGGTTTTTTCTATCGCTATTTTGTATTTATTCTGGAATTGATGCGACACCTTAGTCGCGACTAATACGATCTAAGGGAATTATTTTTGCTGATCCACCAAAGTTGATGATAGAAGTTGCTGTGTGCGGCGAGGTGCCATGATGAAGGTTTGAGGAGCGGTTTTTTTTGCCGATGCTGTCGATGCGGATATGGGGAAAAATTGATAATTTTTATATCGAACCCATTCCGATGGGCTCTCTCAAAGGATGTCCCGATTGGCGTTGCTCTGTCGGGAAAGAATTGATCTTGTGACAATCTGTATTCAGACAGTCTGAAAAGGAAAATGCCGATGCCGCTATCAGGACCAAAGACCGGAAATAGCATCCCATTGCAATGCATGCCATGCGCTATAAAAAATATTACGTCTGACCATGTTGGGTCTGATAAAAAGTCCGCTTCATTACCGCTGACGAAACGGTTTATTGCCGCAAGAAATAATGCCCTCGGCGCTATCGTCCCGACCTTTTTTGGCGAAGCTACTTCCAGTGCGGCGCTTGCCTCCGGCATTAGTGTTGGCATTGCGGCAACACTCAATCAAAGCGCTGCTTCGCTGTTTGGAATTGGTATGGCGGCGGCGTTTATTGGGGCCGGGTGCGAGCTTGCTGCGGGGAATTTTATTGAGGACGTCCGGTGGCGATATACCGACGAACATAACAGGCTGACAGAAGGGCTCGATCATGCCCGCATGATTCTTTGCGTCGCGCATGCCGCGCTTGGCAATGCGGAATACCAGGAGGAAATTGCGTGGCTCAATGGGGTATTTTTCAAGCACGTTAAAACAGACGAAAAAGAGGTGTCGGACAACATCACCAGAACGATAGAAGCCGCCGATTTCATGAAAAAGAACATGCATAAATTCAGCGGTTTCGACTCGGAAAGCATACCGGCCGATGCCTTTGCATTGAAAGCGGCGTTAATGACGAACAGTTTTGTGACGCGCCATTTCAGGAAATACATTCACGTCAAAAACAGCTTTCTTAAAAATGCGTCGAAAGAGAACATTGCGCATCTCCTCATCCATGAACTGACCCACATTGCTCTGGGTACCAATGACATGGGCGGAAGCGCTCTTAGCGCGCCTGAAAAATTAATCGACATGCTTCACTACCTGAATAAGGTGCGTATCTCTCCATTGAGAAATGCGGAGGTCAATGCGCAATACATTGCCTACCTGAGCGATCTGGTGATGCATGGCGCAAGGTATAAGAAAAATAAAATGGCCTTGGAGGGAAGAAATCTCGAGGTGTTTATTGCTGCAACTATCAAGGCAGAGCCCTTGCATGCTGTGCCACAAAAACACCTGAGAAGGAAAAGTCTCGGCTAGTCATCATTTTTGGCTTTCAGGAAGAAACCCTTAGTGAGCGGTTGTGGGCATCGTCTGCCGTTGTGGCAGCTCCTGGCCGTAGCCGCGCTACGACGCGTCTCTGCGGTCAGGTAGTCACCACCGGCCTCATGTCCTGATTCGCAAATGGAACGTCAACAGGCCCCAGATATTTCAGAGCAAGTAGTTGTTCTTATTGCTTAGCTTGTTTGTATTTCGCAATCAAAAAGAACGATCGTGCATAATTCGAGGCGAGACTCCGATTTTCTTCTATAATTCGGTAGTTAACGTATACGTAAGCTGTTGCCGGTCAATATGAATTTTTTTGAGGATAGCGCAATGAAAATATTAGTTCCTGTCAAACGCGTGGTGGATTACAACGTCAAGGTCAGAGTCAAGAGTGACGGCAGCGGTGTCGACATTGCCAACGTCAAGATGGCCATGAACCCGTTCGATGAAATCGCGGTGGAAGAAGCGGTGCGTCTGCGCGAAGCGGGGATTGCGACCGAAGTCATCGTCATCTCGTGCGGCGTGACGCAATGTCAGGAAACGCTGCGCACCGCGCTGGCCATCGGCGCTGACCGGGCGATTCTTGCCGAAGTCGACGCCGGCGTTGACCTGCAACCGCTGGCCGTAGCCAAGCTGCTCAAAGCCATTGCCGACAAAGAACAACCGCAACTGATCATCCTGGGCAAGCAAGCCATCGACGACGATAGCAATCAAACCGGACAAATGCTGGCCGCGCTGCTGGGCTGGCCACAAGCCACCTTCGCCTCCAAGGTCGTGGTTGCCGACGGCCGCGCCAGCGTCACCCGCGAGGTCGACGGCGGACTGGAAACGCTTTCGCTCAAGCTGCCTGCGATCATCACCACCGATTTGCGCCTCAACGAACCGCGCTACGTCACGCTGCCCAATATCATGAAAGCCAAGAAAAAGACGATGGACATCGCCAAACCGGCCGATCTGGGAGTGGATGTCGAAGCGCGCGTGACCACGCTCAAGGTTAGTGAGCCACCGAAGCGCAGCGCTGGCGTGAAAGTGCCTGACGTCGCCACGCTGGTCGCCAAGCTCAAAACGGAAGCCAAAGTCATCTAAGTGCCTTACCCGCTCAGGAGCGGGCATCGCTCACGGATATTAATAACGGATATTACTAACGGATATCAAAACGGTTTGCCGCGCCGGGTTTTCATACCGCGCCACCGCACCCGACTACACAGAGGACACACCATGACCGCACTCGTCATTGCCGAACACGACAGCACCGGCCTCAAGGCCAGCACCCTCAACACCGTCACCGCCGCAATCCAGGCCGGTGGCGAGGTCCACATTCTGGTTGCCGGCCACCATGTTCAGGCGGTCGCTGCGGCGGCTGCCCAGATCGCCGGCGTGAGCAAAGTCCTACTGGCAGACGCCCCGCAACTGGCCGACGGACTGGCGGAAAACATCGCCGCTCAGGCACTCGCTATTGCCACTCAGTACAGCCACATCCTCGCCCCGGCCACTGCCTACGGCAAAAACATCCTGCCGCGCGTCGCCGCCGCACTGGACATGGCGCAAATCTCGGAAATCACCAAGGTCGACAGCCCCGACACGTTCGAGCGGCCGATCTACGCCGGTAACGCCATCGCCACCGTGCAAAGCCGGGACGCGATCAAGGTCATTACCGTGCGCACTACCGGCTTCGATGCGGCTGGCAGCGGCGGCAGCGCCACGATTGACAGCATCGACGCCGTAGCCGACGCCGGTATCTCGCAATTCGTCAGCCGCGAAGTCGCCAAATCGGACCGGCCGGAACTGACGGCAGCCAAGATCATCGTTTCGGGTGGCCGCGGACTAGGCTCAGCGGAGAATTTCAAGATATTAGAACCGCTGGCCGACAAGCTGGGCGCGGCTATGGGGGCGTCGAGGGCGGCAGTCGATGCGGGCTATGTGCCGAACGACTGGCAAGTCGGACAGACCGGCAAAATCGTCGCGCCGCAGCTGTATGTCGCTATCGGCATTTCGGGCGCGATCCAGCATTTGGCGGGGATGAAGGATTCGAAGGTCATCGTTGCCATCAACAAGGACGAAGAAGCGCCGATTTTTAGCGTGGCCGATTACGGGCTGGTGGCGGATTTGTTCGAGGCGGTGCCGGAGCTGGTTAAGCAGTTGGGGTAAAAAAACAGGCTTTGCCTCGGTGGCCTATTTCTGCCGCACTGACTGATAAAAATATTATCTGGAGAGACACATGAGTTATATCGCGCCATTAAAAGACATGCTGTTCGTGGTGAACGAACTGGCCGGATTGCCACTGATCACTGGTTTGCCTGGGTGCGCTGATGCGACCTTGGAAACAGTCGAGGCGATTCTGGAAGAAAAGTCGAAATTTTGTTCGGAAGTGGTCGCGCCGCTCAATCGTTCCGGCGACCAGCAGCCCAGCTACTGGCGCGATGGTGAGGTTACTACCAGCAAGGGCTTCAAAGAGGCTTTCAAGCAGTTCGGTGAGGCGGGTTGGCAGGGTGTGCAGCATCCTGAGGAATATGGCGGACAGGGCTTGCCCAAGCTGGTGGCGACGCCTTGCATAGAGATGTTGAATGCAGCCAATCTTTCCTTTGCTCTTTGTCCTTTGCTGACCGACGGCACTATCGAGGCTTTGCTGACTGCGGGGAGTGAGGAGCAAAAAGCGGTCTATCTGGCCAACCTCATCTCCGGGAAATGGACCGGGACGATGAATCTGACCGAGCCGCAGGCCGGTTCCGATCTGGCCGCGGTGCGCACACGGGCAGTGCCGCAGGACGATGGCAGTTACAAACTGTTCGGTACCAAGATTTACATTACTTTCGGCGAACACGACATGGCCGATAACATCGTCCATCTGGTGCTGGCCCGTACGCCGGATGCGCCCTTGGGCGTGAAGGGGATTTCCCTGTTCATCGTGCCCAAGTTCCTGGTCAATCAGGACGGTACTTTGGGTGCGCGCAATGACGTTCAGTGCGTGTCGATCGAACATAAGCTAGGGATTAAAGCCAGTCCCACGGCGGTATTGCAGTTTGGCGACCACGGCGGTGCGACCGGCATGCTGGTCGGGGCCGAAAATCGCGGCCTGGAATACATGTTCATCATGATGAATGCCGCGCGTTTTGCTGTCGGCATGCAGGGTATCGGCGTGGCGCAGAGGGCTTATCAGCAGGCGGTTGAATATGCCCGCTCGCGTGTGCAGTCGCGGGATCTGGACGGCTCTCCTGAGGCGGTGAGCATCATCCATCATCCTGATGTACGTCGCATGCTGATGAGCATGCGGGCCCAGATTGAGGCGGCGCGTGCGCTGGCTTACGTGGCGGCCGGGGCGTTTGATGTGGCGCATCATCATACGGATGCTGAGGAGCGCAAGGCCAGTCAGGCGCTGTATGAGTATCTGGTACCGATTGTGAAGGGCTGGTCGACTGAGCTGTCTATCGATGTTGCATCGACGGCGGTGCAGGTCCATGGCGGTTGTGGTTTCATCGAAGAAACAGGTGTGGCTCAGTATTATCGTGATGCACGCATTCTGACGATCTATGAAGGTACAACGGCCATTCAGGCCAATGATCTGGTGGGACGCAAGACTGCCCGTGACGGCGGTGCTACGGCTCGCACGCTGATCGCGCAGATGCGCCATACGCAAGCCGAATTGGCGACGCGCAAGAGTGGCGATTTGCCGCTCATCGCGGTGCGGCTGGGTGATGCCGCGCAAGCGCTGGAGCAGGTGCTGGACTATATCAATGCGAACGTCAAGAGTGATGCTAAGGGCGTGTATGCAGGCAGTGTGCCGTATTTGAAGCTGGCGGGGATTGTGCTCGGCGGCTGGCAAATGGGACGGGCGGCGCTGATTGCCGAGAAGAAATTGCAAGAGGGCAATGGCGATCTGCCGTTCTATGAAGCAAAAATGGTGACTGCGCGTTTTTATGCAGATCACTTTTTGCCGCAGGCGCAAGCCTTGTGTGCCGCGATTGTCGAGGGCAGTGGTTCGGTACTCGCACTCAGCGAGCAACAGTTCTGATGCCCGCTGCGGCGGCGTCCTTCATGTGAAGGTGCTGCCGCAGTCGTGGTCGTTTAGCCGAAAGCGCCGCCGGTAAAAAACAGATCGAAGCAGCGGGCAATCGTTGCGATCAATGCAAACGCCCCGACACCTACGGTTAGCACCAGAATTAATGCAAGTATCCAGTGAGACTCGCTGTGCTTGCCGGTGTTGGCGTTGTAGCGGGCATCCCATTTGTCGTCAGGCGTTAGTCCCAGTACCAGCGCCTCCAGGAAACCGCTCAACACGGACAATGCGAGGGGCATGCTCATGAACATGGGTTGCTGCTCAGGCAGGGCGGTCAGAAGCAACAGGGACAGCGCCGCCAGCGCGACGTGGAGCCATCCGAAAGCGTCTTTGAATCCATGCAGATAAAAACGGTGGGCTCCGACGCCCCCGAGCAGCGATGCAAGGAAGGTGGTCAGGGTTTTGTTCTTGTGTGTAGCAAGCATGCAACAGTACCTCTAAAGAAAATGCACTAACGGTGTTTTGTCATGTTGGCAGGGTGGACGCAGCCGCCTTGGCGTGGGTGCAGCGGTGAGCGCTGTAGTATAGAGCGGTACCTGGTAGCGGTCGGGCTTTAATTGTTTGCAGCAGCTTGCCGCTGGTTTGGGTGTCACGCAGAAAAAAGGGGGAAATTCGTCACCCCTTTTCCGGCTTTTGCATGCCTGGCAGCAATAAATTTGCCGGTGGCTGGTGAATAGATGAACAACAACTGAACTGCGGGAGTTGCGGCCGAGGCCGTATCCGGGCTATACTTTGCGGCTTTTTCCGTCTTCGAACACTTTTTGGAACCATTATGGTCGTTATTCGTTTAGCACGTGGAGGCGCAAAAAAGCGCCCGTTTTTCAATATTGTCGCTACTGATTCGCGCAACCGCCGCGATGGTCGCTTTATTGAACGCCTTGGATTTTACAATCCAGTGGCATCCGGTAAGGAAGAAAGCTTCCGTATCGCTCAGGATCGCCTGACACACTGGCAAGAAGTTGGCGCGCAATTGTCGCCTACGGTTGCCCGTCTGGTTGCCGATGCCGGCAAAAAAGCAGCAGCAGTCTGAAAATTGACCGCTTCTGTGTCCGGGTTTGGCATCAGGTGTCAGTGAGTAAGCAATGTTGGCAGTCGTGAAAATTCCTGACGATTTACAAATCGTCGGCTATGTGAGCGGCGCCTACGGCGTGCAGGGATGGGTGCGGATTAAACCGTATTCTGCCGATGCCGATGCCTTGCTGCAAACCAAAACCTGGTGGCTGGACAAGCCGGACATGCATGATGTGGATGTTATGCAGGTCAAGACTCACGGTGGCGATGTTGTCGCCAGCCTGATGGGTGTGACTGGTCGCGATGCTGCCGAAGCGCTCAAAGGCGCAGCGGTAAAAATCGCCCGCAGTCATTTCCCCGTCTTGTCCGACAATGAATTTTACTGGGTTGACTTGGTCGGTCTGAACGTCGTCAACCTGGAGGGCGTAGCCCTGGGGCAAGTCATGGATCTGATGGACAATGGCGCACATCCTATATTGCGTATTGTCGGGAAGATCTCTTCGGAGCCGGAATCCATTCCGGTCGAGACAAAAAAACAAGCGGTGCGCGAACCTGAAATACTGATTCCCTTTGTTGATCGCTTTATCAAAAGCGTCGACCAGGACACCAAGACGATTGTGGTGGAGTGGGGCCTCGATTATTGATCGAGGCAGTAATTTTCAGGTCGGACGTCGCCAGCGGTAAATCTTACGCATTCCATGTATTCGAACGAAAGAGGGAGAAGAGGCGGGATGCAATTTGATGTCGTCACGCTTTTCCCTGAAATGTTTGTCGCTATCACGCAGTCGGGGATTACTCGCCGGGCATTTGAGCAGCAAATATGCGAATTGAATGTATGGAATCCGCGCGATTTCACTGCTGATCGTCATCGTACGGTCGATGATCGCCCTTATGGGGGCGGTCCAGGCATGGTCATGTTGGTCAAACCCCTTGAGGCCGCGATCAACGCAGCCAAAGGCAGGCAGACGCAACGTGGTTTGCCAGCGCCACGAGTGATTTACATGTCGCCGCAAGGCGCGCCGCTCACCCACAGTAAAGTCATGGCGCTCAGCGCCGAGCCGGGTTTGGTCGTGCTGTGTGGGCGTTACGAAGCAGTCGATCAGCGTTTGCTGGATCGTTGCGTCGATGAAGAAATCAGTCTTGGCGATTTTGTTTTGTCCGGTGGCGAACTGCCGGCAATGGCCTTGCTGGATGCGGTTATCCGGCAATTGCCGCAAGCACTGCATGATGATGCTTCGGCAGTCGAAGACAGCTTCGTTAATGGTTTGCTGGATTGCCCGCACTACACGCGGCCGGAAGAATATGAAGGCGTGAAAGTCCCCGCAGTACTGCTCGGCGGCAATCATGCCGATATCGTGCAGTGGCGACGGCGGCAGGCACTGGAGGCAACGCTGCAAAAGCGGCCCGACCTGATTGTCAGCGCCCGCGCTGCAGGGCTGCTGAGCAAGTCGGATGAAAAATTGCTCAAAGAATTGTTGTCTCAGTCTTTGTAATCGTAGTTGCAAGTGCAGTTGTAAGCGTAGTGGCAGTAATTCTGCTTGTGGCAGCATCAAACAAGCAAAAATGCAATATAGACGGACGAAGGCGTCAAACCGCCTCGTTCAACATGTGAAACCCCATCCTCTACTGGACGAAAACACCAATGTGTCTTCAAACGTGCCAGCAAGATGGTCTTAGGAGTTAATAATGGATTTGATCCAGCAACTTGAGCAAGAAGAGATCGTTCGCCTTGCCAAAAACATCCCTGTGTTCGGCCCTGGCGATACCGTCATTGTCAATGTCAACGTAGTCGAAGGTACGCGCAAGCGCGCCCAGGCTTACGAAGGCGTCGTCATTTCGCGTCGCAATCGTGGTTTGAATTCCAACTTCATCGTTCGTAAGATTTCGTCCGGTGAAGGCGTAGAGCGTACATTCCAACTGTACTCGCCACTGATCGCTTCGATTGAAGTCAAGCGTCGCGGTGATGTCCGTCGTGCGAAACTGTATTATCTGCGTGAGCGTTCCGGTAAATCGGCACGTATCAAGGAAAAGCTGCCTAACCGTCGCAGCAATGCTGCAAAGACAGCCGCGTAATAGCGGTAGGTCAGCGAGCATCAAAAGGGCGTCTCAGGACGCCCTTTTTCGTTTCCTGATATGTGTGGCAGGCAACGATATAGTGGTGCAGCGGATAGGTTGGTGCAGTTTGTCGAGTTTCCTGAGGATATAGCGTTGTCCAGATTGTCTTTCGATCCCTTGCTCGTCCCTGTTGAGTCCATCGCAGGTGAGGCGCCTTTGATGGCGGAGCGTTTGTCGTCGGCCTGGTTGCGAGAGAGATTTGCCAATCCGCCCGAATGGTTTCCTGAAGGCAGTGATGAACAACGCGCCAGACAAGCCGGCAGAACGCCCTCTCCGGCAGCGGTACTGATTCCGATTGTCTTGCGCAGCGATGGGCCGACCCTGCTTTTTACACAGCGCACAGCAGATTTGAGAAATCATGGCGGTCAGGTCAGTTTCCCTGGCGGCCGCGTGGAAGCCGATGATCGCAGCGTTATCGACACGGCGTTGCGCGAAACAGAAGAAGAAATAGGTTTGCCGCGCAGCCAAATAGAAGTGATCGGCAGCCTGCCGGAATATTTTACGGGGACCGGTTACCGGGTAACACCTGTGGCGGCGCTGGTTCAACCGCCTCTGTCATTGACCCCGAATCCGGGCGAAGTAGCCGAAATTTTCGAGGTGCCTTTCGCTTTTCTCATGAATGGCATGAATCATGAGCGCCGCACGATTGTGCTGGAGAGCGAATTCGGCAGCCGCACCTTTTACACCATGCCGTATCAGCGATTTTTCATATGGGGCGCAACGGCAGGTATGTTGCGCAACCTGTTTCACTTTTTACGAGCCTGAATTTTGACCGGCGTCCCGGTTCCGCGCAAATCGGAGGGACGGTCGGGCAGTGACTATTCGTTTGATTCCGTGACTGCGCTGCGTTATCGTAGCGTCTGTCGAGTGCATTTTAAGGTAGCCTGATGACTTTTCTTTCCATCCTCTTCGCACTTCTGATCGAACAATTAAAGCCCCTGAGGGCAGATAACCCCATTTACGCCTCCATCAAGATGCTGGCAGCGCGTATCGAATCCTCTTTCAACGCCGGACAGGCCCGGCATGGCCGACTGGCCTGGATCGTGACCATTCTGCTGCTGATATTGCCAACTGCCCTGATCTATTGGGTCCTCATGCATATCAGCCCCGTCCTGGCATTGATCTGGAACGTCGTGATCGTCTATCTGACATTGGGATTCCGGCATTACAGCCACTACTTCACTTCGATACAGCTAGCATTGAATAACGGAGATGAAATCGCTGCCCGCGCACTTTTAGCCGATTGGTTGAAGCAGGACACCTCCGCGCTGGATGTCAGTGAAATTTCCCGGCTGGCGGCAGAAAAAGCATTGATCACGACGCATAGAAATGTTTTCGGCGTATTTTTCTGGTTCCTCATCCCGATAGGGCCTGCCGGGGCCGTTTTATACCGGGTTGCTGAATATCTGTCGCGCGCTTGGAGTGAGCCGGAGCATATGAAAAACGAGCAGTTCGGGCGCTTCGCTGCGCGCGCGTTTTACTGGATCGACTGGGTTCCTGCCCGTATGACGGCGGCTGCGTTCGCCGTGGTCGGCAACTTCGAGGATGCGGTGTATGTCTGGCGCAATTTCGCTGATCGCTGGCAGGATGAAACTGCGGGGATTATTTTGTCGGCTGGCGGCGGTGCAATCGGCACCCGTTTCGGCACTCCGCAACAGGCCGCGTCGGATATGGCTTTGCCGGCCGATGCCGCGACCGTCGATTCCCTCGACGAAGAATCCGACGGTTTGCCCGGTGATACCCCATCACCGCGGACGCTGCAAAGTATTGTCGGACTGGTCTGGCGCGCTCTGCTATTGTGGATGTCCATGCTGCTTTTGCTGTCGGTAGCGGTCTGGCTGGGTTAAGTCCCCGCCCGATCTGGCGGCCCGATTTCAGTCATCATCTGAGTCAAGGCTATTTCCTGGGTCTTATATAAGATATAATACTCAGGTATTCAGTGCCCTCCGCTGCAGTCTGGCTGGTCGGTCAATTTATGTGACAAGCTATAGAGGAGGAATGCATGCATGTCGGATCCTGCTGACACTTCTAAGCCTCCTGCACAAGAATTCTTTATCCTGGGTCTGACTCAGGATGGCAAACAATTCCGTCCCAGCGACTGGGCTGAGCGCCTCTGCGGCGTCATGTCCTGCTTTCGTCCTACCGGTGCAGGTGGACGCAATGCCCACCTCAAATATTCTCCTTATGTCGTGCCGACCATGATCAATGGCGTGCGCTCTGTGGTCGTCAACCACGCACTACGCGAACTTGAACCGCTGGCCTACCACTTCGTTGTCAACTTCGCGCGGGATAATGATTTGCAAGTAGTCGATGCTTGCCTCTTGCCCGAGCCCGGCGCGAGCAAAACCTAGTCGCGATATTTGCTGCTTACCTATGGCGAGCAGCAACAGCAGCTACAATTCTTTTTACTAAGGATCGCATGAGCGCAGACCACGACCAGCGTGCGCCGCAAGCCGGCAACGACCCCACCAGCAGAACTGAACGCGACAGCTTTGGCACCATTGATGTGCCGGCTGAGCGCTTGTGGGGCGCGCAAACGCAGCGCTCGCTACAGTTTTTCCATATATCTTCGGAACGTATGCCACCCGAGCTGATCGTCGCACTGGCCGCCACCAAGCGCTGCTGTGCGCGTGTCAATATCGAACTGGGTGGACTGGAGCCGCGCAAAGCCGCCGCGATTATCGCCGCCGCCGACGAAGTCATCGAAGGCCGTCATCCTAACGAATTTCCTTTGTCCATCTGGCAGACCGGTTCCGGTACGCAGAGCAACATGAACATGAATGAAGTACTGGCCAATCGGGCATCCGAGTTGCTGGGCGGCATGCGCGGAGAAGCGCGGCTGGTGCATCCGAACGACGATGTCAATCGCGGCCAGTCGTCCAACGATATATTTCCGACCGCCATGCATGTCGCTGCCGTACTGGCCATTGCGAATCGCCTGCTGCCGGCGATGCACGCGCTGCGCAGCACACTGGTCGGCAAAGTGACCGAGTTCAAAGATATCGTCAAGATCGGACGTACCCATCTGCAAGACGCGACTCCACTGACGCTGGGCCAGGAATTTTCAGGCTATGTTGCCCAACTGGAGCATGCAGAAAGAGCCATCATTGCTACCTTGCCAGCGTTAAGCGAACTGGCCGCAGGCGGCACAGCGGTCGGTACCGGACTCAATACGCACCCGATGTTCGGCGCCCGTGTGGCCGCAGAACTGTCTCTCGCTTACTCATTCCCGTTCAAGACAGCCACCAATAAGTTTGCAGCACTCGCCGGACACGAAGCAATGCTGGCTGCCCACGGTGCCTTCAAAACACTCGCAGCTGCATTGATGAAAATCGCCAACGATGTGCGCTGGATGGCCTCCGGCCCGCGCTCAGGGCTGGGAGAAATCAGCATCCCGGAAAACGAACCCGGCAGTTCCATCATGCCCGGCAAGGTGAACCCTACCCAATGCGAAGCGCTGACCATGCTGTGCTGCCAGGTATTCGGCAACGATGTGGCGATCAATTTCGGCGGCGCTTCGGGTAACTTCGAGCTCAATGTATTCAAGCCGCTGATCATGCACAATTTCCTGCAAAGCGCCCGCATGCTTTCCGACGGTATGCAAAGTTTCAACGATCATTGCATTTCCGGTGTGCGTGCCAACCAGGAACGGATTGCCGATCTGATGGAGCGCTCACTGATGCTGGTGACTGCGCTGGCACCGCACATCGGTTACGACAAAGCCGCGCAAATTGCCAAACATGCGCACAAAGAAGGATTGAGCCTGAAGCAGGCAGCAGTGGGGCTCGGCTTTGTTACCGAGCAGGAATTTGTCACCTGGGTGCAAGCCAAAGCCATGACGCAACCCGGTCTCACCTGAGGCACCCTGGGGGCTTGTCTTTATACATTTCTTTACGCATACAAAGAAGAAGTGAAATGGGTTACCAAATGAAACAAAGACAGCTTGTACCAGAGGGTCTGCGTATATTAGGAAATGCGTGTATTGAGCAATTTATACGACGCAGTCTTATCTTCTTTGTGCAAGCGTATCCGAGGTGACAACATGAAAAAAACAGCATTATCCGGATTACTGGCCACTGGCCTGGCCGTGGTCATGACATTGGCCAGCGCCAATGTATTCGCGCAGCATTGGCATGGTGGTGGCCCACGATTTTACGGTGGTGTCACCATCGGTGGCCCGTATTGGGGGCCCGGACCTTATTCCCCTTACTATTACCCGCCGCAACCTATCATTATTGAACGGCCGGTTTATCAGGCACCGGAAGTCTATGTCGAGAAAGCGCAGCCAGCACCCGACTACTGGTATTTCTGCAAAGAATCCAACGGTTACTACCCCTATGTTCAGAGTTGCGCTCGCGGATGGATGAAGGTCGTGCCTAGCACGACGCCGGGCAACGACGGAGCGCCGCCGCGATAAGTAACTGATAAGCTCAATAAACATAAAGAATTCCTGATAAGCAACTGAGCAGCCCTGTTGATACCTGCTCAATCCACTTCCTCAGTGGTTCTTTAAAGATAAACAACAATAGAAAACAGAGAGTCCCATCGTGAAATCAATTTATAAACTCGCGGCGCTGGCCGGCGCATTGGTACTTGGCGGCTGTGTGTCAGCGCCAACCGGTCCGAGCGTCATGGCGATGCCGGGTTCAAACAAGTCATACGAACAATTCCGTGAAGACGAAGCGGTTTGCCAAAGCTATGCGCAGCAAGCCACTGCCGGTAATGCAAAGGCAACGCAAGATGCGACCGTCAACAGCGCAGCCGTCGGCACTGTCGTCGGTGCTGTGGCAGGGGCGTTGATCGGTGCCGCCTCCCATCAGGCAGGCGCGGGTGCGGCAATTGGTGCTGGTGGTGGTTTGCTGGTTGGCAGTGCTGCTGGCAGCAATGCCTCGTCGAACGGCAATTACGGCACACAACGCCGTTTCGATTCTGTCTACCTGCAATGCATGTACAGCAAGGGCAATCAGATCCCGAGCCGCGATCGTTACGTGCGTCGTGAAGCACCGACTTATCAGGCGCCACCGCCGCCATCGGATTACGATGGCCCGTCCACGCGCTATTACGGCACGCCTCCCGGCTATCGCTGATCGGAACTACTGTTTAAGCTAGTGCGCAGC
This sequence comes from Herbaspirillum sp. RTI4, assembly GCF_034313965.1. Taxonomy (NCBI): domain Bacteria; kingdom Pseudomonadati; phylum Pseudomonadota; class Betaproteobacteria; order Burkholderiales; family Oxalobacteraceae; genus Herbaspirillum; species Herbaspirillum sp. RTI4. The sequence goes on along the minus strand of NZ_JAVIWQ010000002.1, from coordinate 3,603,406 downwards.
GCATCTAAGGGCTGCAAAGATTAAAAATGGCCACAATACTCAGTACTGTGGCCATTTTTACGTTGAAATCACACCACTCACGCCGCCGACTCAGTGGTTCTGATGCGAGTGCGATGAAGCGCTAAGTGCAGAATAATTTAACCTCTAGGCTTCTTCGCCTGTCCTTGCGCTGGGGACTGCACTTACCCACAGATGCCTCAATTTTTAAGCGGCGCTATCGGCAAACTGAGCGTCGCCACCAGCCCACCCGCCGAGTGGTTTTTCAGCGTCAGTGTCGCGAGATTATTTTCCGCAATATTGCGCGCAATCGTCAGTCCCAGTCCTGTGCCGCCGGTATCGCGCGATCTGGAAGTTTCCACCCGATAAAACGCATCGAATGCCGCATCCAGCTGATCTTCGGGGATGCCCGGACCAGCATCGTGAAGGGTAATGACAATCCGTCCGTTTTCTTCAATGCAACTGACCTCGGCCCGCTGGCCGTATTTAATCGCGTTGTCCAGAAGATTGGTCAGGCAGCGCCTCAAAGCACTCGGTTGCCCGATGATCTGCTGCCGCGTGCTGCCTTGCAGTTCTACCTGATGGCCGGCGTCGCTGGCGTCGGCGCACACGCTGGCCAGCAGCGAGTCGATATCCAGTCGCTGCATTTTTTCCGACGAATCATCCATGCTGCGCGCCAGATCCAGACCTTCGCGCACCATGCCTTGCATCACGGCCAGATCGTCAATCAACTTGATACGCAATTCCTCATCGCCGACTTTTTCCAGCCGCAAACGCAGTCGCGTCAGGGGTGTTTGTAAATCATGTGTAATCGCCGCCAGCATATGCGTGCGATGCTGAATCTGCCGTCGTATCCGTGCCTGCATGGCATTAAAAGCGCGGGCTGCCAGTTTGATTTCAGTGGGGCCGGTTTCTTCCAGCGGTGGCTGATCAATGTCGCGACCCAAGGCCGTTGCCGCCGTCGATAAGCGCTGAATCGGGCTGGCTGCCATCCGCGCAACGGCATACGCAAGTGCAGCAATCAACACCAGAAACAAAATGGTGTAGGGGCCTGGATAGGGCAGCGGCAGTCCGCCATTTTGCGCAAATGGCGGCGGCAAATCGCTGGGAATATGCAGCTTGATTTTCAATAACTTGCCGTCGTCTAGCCCGACATAAACGAGACGGCATGTTTCCGGCCTTCGATGGCCGCTGGCATCAATGCCATTGTTTCGATTGCAGCTCGTTTCGCGCTGCCCGATGACGGGACGCTGTGTGCCAAAGCGTCCTTTCAGGATATCGATCAGCGCATCGCTATCGTCGTTGCGCAGCTGATCGTCGGCCGCCACCATTTCCACATCGAAACCGAAATTGCGCGCCGCTTGCAAAATAGCCTGACGTACTTGCGGCGTCTGATTATCGAGTGCGAGCACAATTTGCTCAACGCGTTCAGCGGCATGCTGCACACGAATGTCTCGCAGCACTCCCTTGCGTTCATTATTGGCCAGCCAGATGGTGACCAGCGTGGCAACCAGAATCCCTGCCAGTAAAATCAAAAATACCCGATTGGCGATCGATCCAAAAAAATGACGCATCAGGGTTGCTCCGCCGAAACGCCGGCGGCCAACACATAGCCTTCATTACGCACGGTCTTGATGATGGTCGGGGTACGCGCATCGTCCCCCAGTTTCTGGCGCAAGCGACTGATCTGGATGTCGATGGAGCGATCGAAAGGGTCGGCCTCACGTCCCTGTGTCAGCTCCAGCAGTTGATCGCGATTGAGTACGCGATTGGGATGATCGAGAAATACTTTCAGTATCTTGAATTCTGCACCGGAAAGCGCCACCACTACGCCTTCGGGATTGAGCAAATGACGCGCCGTCAGGTCCAGCGCCCAACCAGAAAAATACAAAGTCTGTAATTGTTCTGCTGCCATGTTCGGCGGTAGCGCATGGGTGCGGCGCAGTACGCTGCGGATGCGCGCAAACAATTCGCGCGGTTCGAAGGGTTTAGCCAGATAATCATCGGCCCCCATTTCCAGGCCCAGAATGCGATCCAGCGGCTCGCCGCGCGCAGTCAGCATGATGACGGGGATGGACGATTGGGCGCGCAGGTTGCGACAAAGCGTCAGGCCGTCTTCGCCGGGCAGGGTCAGATCCAGCACGATCAGATCGACGCGCGATTCCGCCAGCACCTGTCGCATGTCGTGGCCATTCGTCGCAGTCAGTGTGCGAAAACCGTTGGCGTCCAGATATTCCGCCAGCAAGGTGCGGATATCGCGGTCGTCATCGACGACCAGAATGTGTGAGGTGGTATCCATAGTCTGCATTATGCCCAGTCCTCTGGAACGGCAGGACGAAATTTGTATAGTGATATGACAAGCCTCGCGCCTGATACATGCAGATACACAATGGGCGCCAGAAGCGACAAAACGATACAAATCATGCGCTCTGCGACAAACCCCCGTTACACAGTTCCGGTTAAATGGGAACCGTGCACTTCGCACTGCAAATAGCAAACGGCATGACTTCACAGTTAAAGGATTCAATATGTTAAAGCTACGACAAAAAATCGCCACAGGCTTGTTGGCGACTGCGTTCGGCACCATGACATTTTTCGCACAAGCGCAATCGGTGCAGCCAGCGCCGCCGGCACCGGTCTCGGCTTCCGTCCCGGCCCCCGGTGAGCATGGTGAGCATGGTGGACGCGGACCGCGTGCCGCACCGACACCGGAGCAAATCGCCAAATTCAAGGCCGGCTTTGAAAAACACCTCGCTGCCTTTCACGACAAGCTGCAACTGACTTCCGCTCAGGAACCTGCCTGGCATGCTTTTAACGCACGCATGCATCCTGATACGCCGCCAGCACCGCGTGCACGTTTGGCAAAAGACGCCACTGCGCCTGAGCGACTGCAACAACAGATCGACATGCTGAAAAACCGGGAAGAAATGCTGAGCGCACGTCTGGTCACCGTCAAGGATTTCTATGCCGTGCTAAACGATCAGCAGAAAAAAGTATTCGATCAGCAGACCGCGCGTTTTGAGCATCACTTCTGGCAGCGTGGTGGTCACGGAGGTGATCGTAAAGGTGGTCACGAGGGTGGTCATGAAGGCGGCAAAAACGGCGCTCATCATGACGACGAGCGTATGAGCAAATAAATAAAACAGCCCTCCGTTCTTTGCCAAGCGAGCGGAGGGAATTTCTGAAAGCAGAAATACCCCTGAAGAAGTGTGACAATTGACGCAAAATCAGGGCCAGGGCAGGGGAAAAGCAGTCACTGCATGAATACGCTGGTAGGGCCTCCCTGAAATGACCTGCACTGTTGCCTCACTGTTGCATCCATTGTTGCATCCGTAGTTGCCTCCGTCTTTGCTTTCGCTATTGCCTTATCAGCGATAACCTGACTCACCACAATTCAGTCCCTCCAGAAAGTATTCTGGAATAACAATAGAATGCGGTTCGTTCTTCACCGATTGAATCGACAAAAATCCGTATGAATACGCTCCCCTCCTTGCCTCCTGACACCGACAATCAACTCGCCCTGATCGCCAAAGCAAAAGCGCGCCGCAGACGGATCTTATGGTTGTTGATCCTGATCCTTGCGCTGGTGCTGGGCGGATATTACCTGTGGGGGCGAAGCAAGGCACCCGTCGAAGGCGGCGCGAATGGCAAGCGTCAATGGCAGGGAAGTGCGATGGTCATCCCGGTCGGTGTTGCCGCCGCTACCACCTCCGATGTCAATATTTACCTGTCGGGACTGGGGGCAGTTACCGCCACCGCCACCGCCACGGTCAAGAGTCGCGTTGATGGCCCACTGATCAAATTGCACTTCAAGGAAGGCGCTTTGGTTAAAAGCGGCGACCTGCTGGCCGAAATCGATCCGCAGCCTTACCGTATCCTGGTCGATCAGGCCGATGGTCAACTTATGCGCGACCGCGCACTGCTCAGCGCGGCACAGATTGATCTCAAGCGTTACAACATGCTGCTGTCGCAAGATTCGATAGCCAGTCAGCAAGTCGATACCCAGGCCGCGCTGGTGAAGCAATACGAAGGTACGGTCAAGGTAGATCAGGGACTGCTGGACAATGCGCGTCTCAACCTGAGTTACACCCGTGTTACCGCACCGATCAGTGGCCGACTTGGTCTGCGAGTCGTTGATCTGGGCAATATCGTGCACGCCAGCGATACCACCGGCCTCGTCATCATTACGCAGGAACAACCGATTACCGCGGTGTTCAGCATTCCCGAGGACAATATCCCGGCCGTGATGAAGCAATTACAGAGCGGCAAACAAATGCCTGCCCAAGCCTGGGACCGCGATTTGAAAAACCGGCTCGACAACGGCCAACTGCTGACTATCGACAATCAGGTTGATGCCACCACCGGCACCGTCAAACTGAAGGCGCAATTTCCGAATGCCGACTACGCCTTGTTTCCCAACCAGTTCGTCAATATCCGCCTGCTGCTCGATGTGCGTAAAAGCGCCATCGTCGTTCCTGGCAGCGCTGTGCAGCGCGGCTCCTCGGGGCTGTTCGTCTATCTCGTCAAGCCCGACCAGACGGTCACGGTGCGTCCGGTCAAGACCGGCCCGGTGAACGGCGAGCAGATCATCATCGAGAGCGGTATCGTCAGTGGCGAAACAGTGGTGATCGATGGTGTCGACCGTTTGCGCGAGGGCGCGAAAGTGGAAGCCATCGTGCGCGGTGGTGCCAACGATCCGGCCAACAAATTAACCGAGAAATCCGATAAACCTGCGCGTGGCAAGCGGCCATCCGGCAGCGCTGGCAGCCGTCCGTGAAGGCAGCAGCATGAATCCTTCACGGCTGTTTATTCTCCGACCTATCGCCACATCGCTGCTGATGCTGGCCATTTTGCTGGTCGGCATCGTGGCCTACCGGCAACTGCCTTTGTCCGCACTGCCCGAAGTCGATTACCCGACGATTCAGGTCGTCACGCTCTATCCCGGTGCCAGCCCGGATGTGATGACTTCTTCCGTCACGGCACCACTGGAGCGGCAGTTCGGACAGATGCCCGGACTCAAGCAAATGTCCTCGTCCAGCTCCGGCGGCGCTTCGGTCATCACCCTGCAATTCAATCTGGAACTCAATCTCGATATTGCCGAACAGGAAGTGCAGGCCGCCATCAATGCCGGCACCAACCTGCTACCTTCCGATTTGCCGACGCCGCCGATTTACAGCAAGGTCAATCCGGCTGATACCCCGATCATGACGCTGGCTGTTACTTCAAAGACCATCCCCTTGCCCAAAGTGCAAGATCTGATCGATACCCGGCTGGCGCAAAAAATTGCGCAAGTCAGCGGCGTGGGTCTGGTCAGTCTGTCCGGCGGCCAGCGGCCAGCGGTGCGTCTGCAACTCAATCCACGCGCTGTGGCGGCGCTGGGTCTCAATCTGGACGACGTCCGCACCGCCATTGCCAATGCCAACGTGAATCAGGCCAAGGGCAGTTTCGACGGCCCTGCGCAAGCCTCGACCATCGATGCCAACGACCAGATGAAATCGGCGGAGGAATACCGCAGACTCATCATCGGCTACAAAAACAGCGCGCCAATCAGACTCAGCGATGTGGCCGATGTGGTGGACGGTGCTGAAAACGCCCGTCTCGGTGCCTGGGCCGACGATACGGCTGCGGTCATTGTTAACATCCAGCGTCAGCCTGGCGCGAATGTCATCAAGGTGGTCGATGACATCCAGAAAATTCTACCGGGCCTGCGGGAAAGTCTGCCGGGGGCCATTGATGTACGCATCCTGACCGATCGCACCACGACTATCCGCGCCTCTGTCAGCGACGTCCAATTCGAATTGCTGCTCTCTATTGCGCTCGTCGTGATGGTCATTTTTGTGTTCTTGCGTAATGTGCCTGCCACCATCATTCCCAGTGTGGCAGTGCCTTTGTCGCTGGTCGGTACTTTTGGCGTCATGTATGTCGCCGGTTTTTCGATCAACAATCTGACGCTCATGGCGCTGACTATCGCCACCGGTTTCGTGGTCGATGACGCCATCGTCATGATCGAAAATATTTCACGCTATATCGAAGAAGGCATGGAGCCGCTGCAAGCAGCGCTGAAAGGCGCGGCGCAGATTGGCTTCACGATCATTTCGCTTACTTTTTCCCTGATTGCGGTACTGATTCCACTGCTGTTCATGGGCGACGTGGTGGGACGCTTGTTCCGCGAATTTGCGGTCACGCTGGCGGTGGCGATTCTGATTTCGGCAGTCGTATCGCTGACGCTGACGCCGATGATGTGTTCCAAACTGCTGCGTCACATTCCGCCCGAAAAAGAAGGCTGGTTCGCCCGTCGCAGCGCCGCTTTTTTCGATCGCGTGGTGGCGCGTTATGCGGTGGCGCTGGAATGGGTGTTGAACCGGCAGGTACTGACTTTGACGGTCGCTGTTTCGACCCTATTGCTGACGGTGTTGCTGTACGTGTTCATTCCCAAAGGATTTTTTCCGGTGCAGGATACCGGCGTCATTCAGGCCGTATCAGAGGGCGGGCAGTCGATTTCGTTTTCCGCCATGGCGCAGCGGCAACAGGAGCTGGCGCGCGTTGTACTGAAGGACCCGGCGGTGGAAAATTTGTCTTCCTTCATCGGTGTCGATGGCGCTAACGCCACCCTCAATAACGGCCGCATGCTGATCAACCTGAAACCGCATGCCAGCCGCGATATCAGCGCTGCCGATGTGATCCGGCGCTTGCAACCGGAACTGAACCGGCAGGTGGCCGGCATCACGCTCTACATGCAGCCGGTGCAGGATTTGACGATAGAAAACAGCGTCAGTCGCACGCAATATCAATTTACGCTGGGAGCCGCCAATGCTGCGGATCTGAGCTTGTGGGTGCCGAAACTGATCGCGCGTCTGCAACGTCAGCCGGAACTGGCCGATATCGCCAGCGACGTGCAGGATAATGGCTTGCAGGTGTTCATCGATATCAACCGCGATGCCGCTTCACGGCTGGGCATTACCACGGCAGCGATCGACAATGTGTTGTACAACGCCTTTGGCCAGCGGCTTATTTCCACCATTTACACGCAATCGAGTCAGTACCGGGTGGTGATGGACGTGAAGCCGGAATTTCAACAGGGGCCGCGCGCGCTGGAGCATATTTTCCTGGTGGCGTCCAACGGCAAGCAGATTCCTCTTACCAGCCTTGCCACGATCACGGAGCGCAATGCGCCGCTGGCCGTGAATCACCTCGGACAATTTCCGGCGGCGACCATTTCCTTCAATCTGGCTAAAAATGCCTCCCTGGGCGAGGCAGTCGATGCGATCAAGACGGCGGAAGCGGAAATCGGCATGCCGGCCGGTATCGTCACCAGTTTTCAAGGGGCAGCGCTGGCGTTTCAGGCGTCCTTGTCGAACACGCTATGGCTGATTCTGGCGGCGATCGTGACCATGTACATCGTGCTGGGCGTGCTGTATGAAAGCTATATCCATCCGATTACCATTCTCTCGACCTTGCCCTCGGCGGGTGTCGGCGCGCTGTTGTCGCTGATGCTGTCGGGCAATGACCTCGGCATCATCGGCATCATCGGTATTATTTTGCTGATCGGGATCGTCAAGAAAAACGCCATCATGATGATCGACTTCGCGCTCGACGCGGAACGTAATCAGGGCATGGCACCGCGCGATGCGATTTTCCAGGCTTGCCTGTTGCGCTTCCGGCCTATTCTGATGACCACCATGGCGGCCTTGTTGGGCGCATTGCCGCTGATGCTGGGGCAGGGCGTGGGTGCTGAATTGCGTCAGCCGCTCGGTATCACGATGGTCGGTGGTCTGATCATGTCGCAAATCCTGACCCTGTTCACAACGCCGGTGATCTATCTCGCCTTCGACCGATTGGGACGCCGCTTGCGCGCCCGCTTCGGCAGACAGGAGCCGCATGACGTGGTGCCGGATTCCGCTGCGCCAGTTTCCGATTCTCCGTCCGCCTGACGCCCTGACCGCATGAATATTTCCCGCCCCTTCATTGAACGGCCGATTGCCACCACGCTGCTGACCATAGGCGTGGCGCTGGCCGGCATGCTGTGTTTCCGCCTGCTGCCGGTGTCGCCCTTGCCGCAGGTCGATTTTCCGACCATTTCCGTTTCTGCATCCATGCCCGGTGCGAGTCCCGAAACGATGGCAGCGACGGTCGCCACGCCACTGGAACGCTCGCTGGGAGCAATTGCCGGTGTGACGGAAATGACGTCCAACAGCTCGCTCAGTTCGACCCGCATCACGCTGCAATTCGATCTCAGTCGCGACATCGACGGCGCTGCGCGCGATGTGCAAGCAGCGCTCAATGCCGCACGCAATCTGCTGCCTTCAGGCATGCCGTCTACGCCGACCTATCGCAAGGTCAACCCGGCCGATGCGCCGGTTCTGATTCTGGCATTGACGTCGGACACGCTGTCGCCGGGTCAGATTTACGACGCTGCCGACAGCATCCTCAGCCAGAAACTGGCGCAGGTGAAGGGGGTAGGGCAGGTCAGTGTCGGTGGCAGCTCGCAACCGGCAGTGCGTATTGAACTCAATCCGTCGTCGCTCGCCAAATATGGCCTCGGCACGGCAGATGTCAGGACGGCAGTTGCTGCCGCTAACGCCAACCGGCCTAAAGGTTTGGTCGAGCAGGGCGACCGCAACTGGCAAATTTACGCCAACGATCAGGTCTCCACCGCCGCTACTTATGCGCCGCTGATCGTCTCGTATCGCAATGGCGCAGCAGTGCGCGTGAGCGATGTGGCGGAGGTGAAGGATTCGGTGGCCGATCTGCGCAATGCCGGTTCGTCCAATGGCAAACCCTCGGTGCTGGTCATCATCAATCGCCAGCCCGGTGCGAACATCATCGATACGGTCGATCAGATTCGGGCCATGCTGCCGCAATTGCGGGCTTCGATCCCTTCCACTATCAATATTGAAGTCGCGCTGGACCGTACTCCTACTATCCGCACCTCGCTCAAGGACACTGAATACACCTTGCTGATGTCGATTGCGCTGGTGATCATGGTGGTGTTCCTGTTCCTGCGCAACGGCCGCGCTGCGCTGATTCCCAGTGTGGCAGTGCCAGTGTCGCTGATCGGTACTTTCGGCGTGATGTATCTGCTCGGTTACAGCCTCGATAATCTATCGCTGATGGCGCTGACGATCTCTACCGGCTTCGTGGTGGATGACGCTATCGTGGTGCTGGAAAACGTGACACGTCATCTGGAAAAAGGAAAATCGCCGCTTCAGGCCGCGTTGATTGGCGCAAAAGAAGTTGGCTTCACCGTGCTGTCGATGAGTATTTCTCTGGTGGCGGTGTTCATCCCTATTTTGTTGATGGGGGGCATTGTGGGCCGCTTGTTCCGTGAATTCGCGGTCACGCTGTCGGTCGCCATTGCGGTCTCCCTGGTCGTGTCGCTGACCACTACGCCCATGATGTGCGCGCTGCTGTTGCGTCCTGAATCAGAGCGCCGGCACGGACGCTGGTATTTGTACAGTGAGCGCGTTTTCGACGCCATGCTGCGCTTTTACGAACGCACGCTGACGTGGGCGCTGCGTTTTTCTCCGCTGATGATTGTCATCCTGATGGCGACCATTGCGCTCAATGTTTATCTGTACAAAATTGTTCCCAAGGGATTTTTTCCGCAGCAGGATACCGGCCTCCTGGTCGGTGGCATTCGCGGCGATCAGTCGATTTCCTTTCAGGCCATGAGCGTCAAGCTCAATGAGTTCATCGGCATCGTTCGGGCCGATCCTGCGGTCTCATTTGTGACGGCTTTCACCGGCGGTTCGCGGCGTAACGGCGGCTTCATGTACATCACACTGAAACCGCTGGGCGAGCGCAAGATGTCGGCCGATAAAGTGATTGGGCGCTTGCGTAACAAGTTGTCGCATGTGGTGGGTGCCAATCTGTTCTTGCAAGCAGTGCAGGACATCCGCGTCGGCGGCCGTCAAAGCGATGCGCAGTACCAGTACACCTTGCAATCCGATGATATTGAATTACTGCGACTGTGGGAGCCGAAAATCCGTAATGCGTTCGCCAAGTTGCCGCAACTGGCGGACGTCAATACCGATCAGGATGAAAATGGTTTTCAAACTACGGTCACCATCGATAGGGATACGGCGATGCGCATGGGTGTCACGCCGCAGCTGATTGATGCCACGCTGAGCGATCTGTTCAGCCAGCGTCAGGTGTCGACCATCTACAGCGGCATGAACCAGTACCACGCCGTGATGGAAGCCGCGCCGCAGTACTGGCAAAGCCCGCAGATATTGAAAGATATTTACGTCAGCATCGCCAGTACGAGCAGCAATCTGTCGCCGACCACTTCGGTACTGGGCCAGCCGCCAGCGCTGACTGCCGGCGGCAAACTCAATTCCAATAGTTCGCTGGCCTTGACCCTGTCGACACAGGCCGCCTCGCAAGTGCCGCTGTCGGCATTCAGCCGATTTGAAGCGACTACTGCCGCGCTGAGTGTCAGTCATCAGGGCCAGTTCATAGCTTCCACGGTGTCATTTAATCTGACGCCCAATTCTTCGTTGTCGCAAGCGACCGATGCAATTAACAAAACGATGGCGGAACTGGGTGTGCCCACCGCCGTGCATGGCGGTTTTGAAGGTACGGCCAATGCCTTCAGTTCCTCATTGTCGAGCCAGCCGCTGCTGGTTCTGACGGCGCTGCTGGCGGTTTATATTGTGCTGGGCATTTTGTACGAAAGTCTGGTGCATCCGATTACGATCATCTCCACCTTGCCTTCGGCCGGTGTCGGTGCCTTGCTGGCATTGTTGCTGACCGGCACTGATTTCAGTCTGATCGCATTGATCGGCGTGATCCTGCTGATCGGTATCGTCAAGAAAAACGCGATCATGATGATCGACTTTGCGCTGGATGCCGAACGTCGGCTCGGCATGACGCCGCACGATGCCATCTTTGAGGCTTGCCGTCTGCGTTTCCGGCCGATCATGATGACGACGATGGCGGCTTTGCTGGGCGCGGTGCCGCTGGCGATTGCTTACGGCGCTGGTGCTGAATTGCGTCAGCCGCTCGGTATTGCCATTGTCGGTGGCCTGATCGTCAGCCAGATGCTGACCCTGTACACCACGCCGGTAGTCTACCTTTACATGGGGCGCTTCGGCCTATGGTGCCAGCGCTTGCGCAGGCGCGGTCCCGCTAACAATCATCCCGCAGCCTGATGCGTACGGAAAACTGAATATGAAAAAAATATCCCCTCGCGCATTACCGATGCGTTCGATATCACGTTCGATATCACGTTTGACACCGCGTTTGATGCCGCGTTTGATACCGCGTTTACCACCGCCTTCGTCCTCGTCCTCGCGGCCCGTTATGCCGTTGGCTTTGACGCTGGGATTGAGCTTGTTGTTAAGCGCTTGCAGCGTCGGGCCGGATTATGTGCGGCCGCAAACACCGCCCTTGCCGCTGGCGTTCAAGGAAATGCAGGACTGGAAACCGGCGCAACCGGCCGACCTGAAAACGCGCGGCAACTGGTGGGAAATGTTTGGCGACGCGCAGCTCAATGGGCTGATCGCGCAGATCGATATTTCCAATCAGAATCTGGCGCAGTCGGAAGCCACTTTCCGAAAGGCGCTGGCACTGGTGCAAACGGCGCAGGCGGCGTATTCGCCGACGCTCAAACTGGGCGTCGGTGGCACGCGTTCCGGCACCAACACGCAGGCGAATGGCCCGGCGATTGGCAATAATTACAACGCGTCGCTCAGTGCCGCCTGGGAAGCCGATGTCTGGGGTCGGGTGCGGCGCAATGTGGAATCGAATGAGGCCAGTGCGCAGGCCAGCGCCGGTGACCTTGCTGCCGTCCGTCTGAGCGCGCAGGCGCAACTGGCGCAGGATTATCTGCAACTGCGGGTGCAGGATCAATTGCAAAAATTGCTCGATGACACGGTGGTCGCGTATCAACGTTCCTATACCCTCACGCAAAATCAGTATCAGGCAGGTGTTGCCGCCAAGTCGGATGTGATTCAGGCGCTGACCCAGTTGCAGACCGCTCAGGCCTCGGCACTGGATAACGGCGTCCTGGGCGCGCAACTGGAACATGCGATTGCCATGCTGGTCGGGCAGCCGGCCTCTTCATTTTCGATTGCGCCAGCGCCGCTGCTCCTGACTGCGCCGCCGGTGCCGGTGGCCTTGCCTTCGATGCTGCTGGAACGGCGTCCCGATGTCGCTTCGGCCGAGCGACTGGCAGCGGCGGCCAATGCGCAGATCGGCGTAACCAAAGCGGCCAACTATCCTGATCTGTCGCTGTCGGCGTCGGGCGGCTACCAAAGCACCAGTTTCGCCAACTGGTTCAATTTGCCGAATCGCATCTGGTCGTTGGGGCCGCAACTGGCGCAAACGATTTTTGATGGCGGCGCAACGCGTGCGCTGACCTCTCAGGCGATTGCCAGCTATGACGCCAGTGTTGCCGTCTACAAGCAGACGGTACTGATGGCATTCCAGGAAGTGGAAGACAATCTGGCGGCATTACGTATTCTGGAGAAAGAAGCCGCAGTGCAAGATCAGGCGCTGCAGTCGGCGCGTCAGGCGCTGGCGCTGGTACTGAATCAATACAAGGCGGGAACGGTCAGCTACGTCAATGTGATTACGGCGCAGGCAGTGGCGTTGACGAGCGAACGTTCTTCGCTCGCTATTTTTAACCGCCGTTTGACTGCCAGCGTGTTACTGGCCAAGGCCTTGGGCGGCGGCTGGAGTGTGGATGCCATGAGCGATTTGTCGCAGGTGAGCGGGGCGCAGCGGCCAGCGGATGCGTTGCCGGCAAACTGATTTTCTTGGGACTTACGCAAAAGGCCGCTGGTGTTGTTGCCTCGCTTTGCCGCGCAACTTGCATTGTCAGCGGCCTTTTGCGTAAGTCCTATTTCTTTTAATCCCACACCACTTCCGCGCGCAACACGCCGCGCAAGGCATTGCAGACCACGACCTGTTGCGCCCGTTGCAGATCGTCGCGCGTGAGCATCCGTTCTTGCGCCTGCCAGACGCTATCGGCCAGTATCACGCTGCGCATGATGCCCGGTAACACGCCGGCTTCTAGCGGTGGCGTGCACCAGACTCCCTCCAGCTGGATGAAGACATTGCTGCGGCCGCCTTCAGTCAGATAGCCGTCGCGATTGAAAAACAGCATATCGAAACCGCCGCGCCGTTCTGCTTCGCGCCAGCTGGCATCGTAGAGCCCGCGGACGGTGGTCTTGTGTTGCAGGAAAACATCCGCCGCATCGGTGTTGTCTGGCGCGATAAACAGTTGCACCGGTTCGTCCAGTTCGCTCAGCCACGCGCTGTGCAGATCGATTTCGCCATCCGCTTGCAGCGTCACACGCAGCCGGTACGGCTCGCTGGTGGCCAGATCGGCACAGGCTTGTTGCAGCGTGAGGCGCAGTTTTGCTTCGTCGAAATGGAAATCGAATCGCTGAGCCGAATCGCTGAGTCGCTTGAGGTGCCGTTCAAGGTGACGGCAGCCGTTTTTGCGACTGGCGTGGATGGTTTCAAAGAGCGAAAAATCAGTGGCGATGCCGGTCAGGAATTCGGCCTTCAATTGGCATTCGGCATATTCATCCTTGGTGACACTGTCGTACACGATGCCGGCACCGATGCCGATTTCGCCGCGCCGCATCCCTCCCGATGGCGCATCCAGATGCAGGCTGCGGATGGCGACCGAGAGGCAGAAGTCGCCGACGCGGCGTCCATCTGGCGCGGCGTCGAACCAGCCGATGGCACCGGTGTACAAGCCGCGCGGGGTGCTTTCCAGTTCGCGGATGATTTGCATGCTGCGCCGTTTTGGCGCGCCGGTAATGGAGCCGCAAGGATACAAGGCGGTAATGAGGTGAGGCAGGTCGACATCGTCGCGCAATCGGGCGTGGATGGTCGAGGTCATTTGTAAAACCTGGCTGAAGCGATTGACTTCAAATAGCTTGGTCACCTCGACGCTGCCGGGAACGGCGATACGGCCGAGATCGTTGCGCAAGAGATCGACGATCATCAGATTTTCAGCGCGGTTTTTGGCGTCGGTGGCGAGGGCGGTGGCGTGCTGCCGGTTAAGGACTTCGTCGTCGCTGGCGGCGGCAGTACCTTTCATCGGTTGTGCGGTGAGATCGCCGTCGCTATGACGGGCGAACAGTTCCGGCGAGTGCGACAGCACCGCACGTCCATCCGGCAGCAGTATCAGTGCGCCGTAGGGGGCGGGCTGACGCTGGCGCAGGCGGGTGTAGAGCGTGAGCGGATCGCCGTAAGCATCGAAGCGCAGGCGATAAGTGAAATTGATCTGGTAGGTGTCGCCTGCTTCAATGTACGAGTGGATGCGGGCCAGTGCCTCGGCAAATTCGGCTTCGTCAATGCTGGCTTGCGGTCGGGTGATGCCGGCGGATGGTGTCGTGGATGGAGGTGCTGAATGCGAGGCAAGCCAGTCGCTGACCTCCATCGGGTTCAATTGGCGGCATTGTGCGAACAAGAGAATTTCCGCCAGTGGATGTGCGGCAGCCGGGCGTGGCGCAATGTCGTGCATCTGATCGCCCAGTTCGTAGCTCAACAGGGCGACCGCATGCAAACCTTGTTGCAAGGCTTTTTGCATTTCATTGAACAGGCGCGGCAGGTCGGAGGCGTAGTCGCCTGTCAGGCGGCGGCGGTAGTCGGTGTACAGTCTCGACGTAGCTGCGGCAGTGCCGGCAGTGCCGTCGTCGAGCAGGGCGAAGCAGTCGTTCATCATGGCGGTTTAGTGAGGCGGGGCAAAGTCGTAGCTTACACGGTATACTTGCCCATTCGCCAGTCGTAAAGGCGCATTCCTCAGCTCGTTTTTTTACCCGCTTTCGTTTCCCTGTTTCTTCGGTTTTCTCCGCGCTTTCCATAGCGCTTCTCCAGGATTATTTTTTGCTTCGCCGCTGTTGTTCGTTTTTTCGCGGTGGTTTCTTTTTTCCCCTGCTCTTTTTGCTTCCTATTATGGTTGTTCCGCGCACGCTGCTTATCCCTTTAATTGTCGCTTGCGCTTTGTTCATGGAACAAATGGATTCGACGGTGATTTCGACTTCGCTGCCAGCGCTGGCGGTCGATATGGCGGTCGATCCTATCGCGCTCAAGCTGGCGCTGACCTCGTATCTGCTCAGTCTGGCGGTGTTCATTCCCATCAGCGGCTGGATGGCGGATCGCTTTGGTTCTCGCACCATCTTTCGGGCGGCGATTGCGGTATTCATGCTGGGTTCTATTCTGTGCGGCATTTCGCACAGCTTGCCGCAATTTGTTCTGGCGCGATTTTTTCAGGGAATCGGCGGCGCCATGATGGTGCCGGTCGGCCGGCTGGTGGTGCTGCGCAGTGTCGATAAGGCCAATCTGGTTCGGGCGCTCAGTTATCTGACCATTCCCGCCATGCTGGGGCCGGTCATGGGGCCGGTGCTGGGCGGTTTTATCACCACGTATTTTCACTGGCGCTGGATCTTCTTCATCAATATGCCTATCGGCATTCTCGGCTTGTATCTGGCGACGCGGTTTATTCCGCAAATCCGGGCGGAGCAGTCCGCACCGCTGGATTGGGTGGGCTTCTGCTGGTCGGCACTCGGTTGTTCGGCGCTGATGATGGGGATGGCCACGGTGGGTCGTCATCTGGTTTCCACCGATATATCGCTGGCGTGCATTGCGCTCGGTATTGTCGGTTTGCTTTTCTATGTGCGGCACGCACGACGTTGCAGCAATCCACTGATCGATCTGGCTTTGCTCAAGATTGAGACTTTGCGGGCAGGGGTATTGGGTGGGTCGTTGTTCCGCATCGGTATCGGCGCGATTCCCTTTTTGTTGCCGCTGATGCTGCAATTAGGATTCGGTTATAGCGCCTTCCAGTCGGGCTTGTTGACCTGCTTCTCGGCCGCCGGGGCGATGTTCATGAAAACGGTGGCGGTCAAATTTTTGCAGCGCTTCGGTTTTCGCACGGTGCTGATGGTGAACGGGTCGATTGCCGTCTTTTCCTTCATCGCTATCGGAGCTTTCGATTCCTCCATGCCGTATGCGCTGATGGCGGGTATCTTGCTGATAGGCGGCTGTCTGCGGTCTTTGCAATTCACCAGCCTCAATGCGATTTCGTATGCCGATGTGACACAGCGCGATCTGAGTCAGGCCACCAGCATTGCCAGCGTGGCGCAGCAATTATCGGTGGGCATGGGCGTGACGCTGGGTGGTCTGGCTTTGCAGTTATCGATGGCGGTGCAAGGGCATACGACACTGGTGACAGCCGACTTCTGGCCCGCGTTTTTGGTGGTCGGGATCATGGCGGCGACGTCGATTCCCTTGCTGATTCGTCTGCCTCGTGACGCGGGGGCGGAACTGTCTGGTCGCGGTAAAACCCGACCCGGTTGAGTTTTCCGGGACAATAGCGATTCTTCATTAAATGGGAAGCGGGGAGCGGATGATGGACAACACCATGGTCGTCAATTGCGTCGTGTATCAGAACGGCAAGAAATTGCGCGATATCACGATAGAAGAAATCAGTGATGTGCTGGAGCAGGAAGGCACGTTTGTCTGGGTCGGCTTGCTTGAGCCGGATGCGGCCATGATGCGTGAAATACAAAAAGAATTCGGCTTGCACGATCTGGCGGTAGAGGATGCCTACGCCGCGCATCAGCGGCCAAAAATAGAAGAGTATGGCGATACCTTATTCGTCGTGGTGCAGACGGCGCAGCTGGATGCGGCGGAGGTGGTGTTCGGCGAAACGCATATTTTTCTCGGGCCGCGTTTTGTCGTGACGGTGCGGCACGGTGCGTCGCGCAGTTATGCGGCCGTACGCAAGTTATGCGAAAACGTGCCGGAACGTCTGGCGCATGGGCCGAGCTATGTGATGTATTCCATCATTGATTTCGTGGTCGATCATTACCAGCCGGTGATGGATGATCTGGAAGCGCGCTTCGTCAAATTCGAGACTGCGCTGTTTGAGCAGGAGTCCGAAGAGGGGCATCTCAAGGATTTGTATCAGTTGAAACGGCAGTTGATCAAACTGCGTTCGGGGATTGCGCCAGTGGTGGAGATTTGCAGCCAGCTGCTGCGTTTTCACGACGGCTTCATCCCGAAAGATTCCCGCGTGTATTACCGGGATATTCAGGATCATGTGGTGCGTCTGCTCGATACCGGCGACCGTTTGCGTGAAATGATCGCCGCTGCAATGCAGGTCGATCTGGCGCAGGTGACGATACGTCAGAATGAAGTCGTCAAACGTCTGGCCGGCTGGGGCGCGATCCTGGCGATTCCAACCATGGTGTTCAGTTTGTACGGCATGAATTTCAAATTCATGCCGGAGCTGGAATGGCATTGGGCTTATCCCACGGTGTTGGTGGGCATTGTCGTGTCTTGTAGCTGGCTGTTCGCGCGTTTGCGCCGGGTGGGCTGGCTTTAGCGTCTGTTATCGCTTTTCCCTGCGACTAAACCGCCCCGGTCCGCAAACGGATCGATCCCAATACCGCATCCCATAATCCGAGTAGTTCTTCATCTGGTAGAAGTGCCGCAGCGACTCCCTGCTCAACGCGGAAGGAGGCACCCATGCTGGGAGCCATGATCGAATTCGGTTTTCCTCTGTAATCCCATTCAAATGAATGGGAAGTAAGTCCGCTTCCAGGTTCATTTTTAAATGCTAATTCTTCGCCATTTAATCGGGCTACTTCGCGTGCAGACTGGCGTAGTAGCGTGACTTCAGGGAACCTGTCGACAATGGTGCTGCGTTCCAGCAAGGTCGGGCCGGTGTCTACCGCGTCGATAACCTGTGTGGAAAAACCCAGGGTAATGTCATCAACGCTAACCATGACACCGACATCTTCAAAATTAGCAGGATCGACTCCGCTAACAAAGGCATGGTCGAAACAGGCACCCCGGTCAGTTGTTGCCGGATCAATAAGGCGGGGTTGAATCCGTTTAAGAATATCGTTCACGGAGGGACTAACTCCAGCCACCTTTGATCTGGCAACGGGTCCTGTAAAAAATAAGTATCCTTGCATTTCTTCTGCAAAGCGAAATGCCTCAAATTGCATTAACCCGTCACGGTCGGTATCTCTTTCAAACAGGAGAATACGGCTTTGCGGGACAGCGCCGTTTTCGGCATTGGCTAGCAATCGCGTGGCGACATCCACTCCTTGCAACTCTTGCTCCCTCGCCTCAAGCAGCGCCAGATATTGCTCTTTTGTTGCGGGATGCCACGTGAAATCCGTTCCCTTGATGCGTTGCCCCCACGAGACCTCTGTGGCGGCTTCGGGAAGGTCGATCAGGTAACGGCCGACGGCATAGGGTTTCAACGGATATTTCTTCATAGTTTTTTCTTTCGAGAGTCCTTTGACATGGGGATGACAGGCAGCCAGAGGCCATAAAGCGCCGATAGCGATGGCTGCTAGTAGTTGGCGACGGATCGTATCCATTACGTTCCCCCTCTCGACTAAACCGCCCCGGTCCGCAAACGGATCGATCCCAATACCGCATCCCATAATCCGAGTAGTTCTTCATCTGGTAGAAGTGCCGCAGCGACTCCCTGCTCAACGCGGAAGGAGGCACCCATGCTGGGAGCCATGATCGAATTCGGTTTTCCTCTGTAATCCCATTCAAATGAATGGGAAGTAAGTCCGCTTCCAGGTTCATTTTTAAATGCTAATTCTTCGCCATTTAATCGGGCTACTTCGCGTGCAGACTGGCGTAGTAGCGTGACTTCAGGGAACCTGTCGACAATGGTGCTGCGTTCCAGCAAGGTCGGGCCGGTGTCTACTGCGTCGATAACCTGTGTGGAAAAACCCAGGGTAATGTCATCAACGCTAACCATGACACCGACATCTTCAAAATTAGCAGGATCGACTCCGCTAACAAAGGCATGGTCGAAACAGGCACCCCGGTCAGTTGTTGCCGGATCAATAAGGCGGGGTTGAATCCGTTTAAGAATATCGTTCACGGAGGGACTAACTCCAGCCACCTTTGATCTGGCAACGGGTCCTGTAAAAAATAAGTATCCTTGCATTTCTTCTGCAAAGCGAAATGCCTCAAATTGCATTAACCCGTCACGGTCGGTATCTCTTTCAAACAGGAGAATACGGCTTTGCGGGACAGCGCCGTTTTCGGCATTGGCTAGCAATCGCGTGGCGACATCCACTCCTTGCAACTCTTGCTCCCTCGCCTCAAGCAGCGCCAGATATTGCTCTTTTGTTGCGGGATGCCACGTGAAATCCGTTCCCTTGATGCGTTGCCCCCACGAGACCTCTGTGGCGGCTTCGGGAAGGTCGATCAGGTAACGGCCGACGGCATAGGGTTTCAACGGATATTTCTTCATAGTTTTTTCTTTCGAGAGTCCTTTGACATGGGGATGACAGGCAGCCAGAGGCCATAAAGCGCCGATAGCGATGGCTGCTAGTAGTTGGCGACGGATCGTATCCATTACGTTCCCCCTCTCGACTAAACCGCCCCGGTCCGCAAACGGATCGATCCCAATACCGCATCCCATAATCCGAGTAGTTCTTCATCTGGTAGAAGTGCCGCAGCGACTCCCTGCTCAACGCGGAAGGAGGCACCCATGCTGGGAGCCATGATCGAATTCGGTTTTCCTCTGTAATCCCATTCAAATGAATGGGAAGTAAGTCCGCTTCCAGGTTCATTTTTAAATGCTAATTCTTCGCCATTTAATCGGGCTACTTCGCGTGCAGACTGGCGTAGTAGCGTGACTTCAGGGAACCTGTCGACAATGGTGCTGCGTTCCAGCAAGGTCGGGCCGGTGTCTACTGCGTCGATAACCTGTGTGGAAAAACCCAGGGTAATGTCATCAACGCTAACCATGACACCGACATCTTCAAAATTAGCAGGATCGACTCCGCTAACAAAGGCATGGTCGAAACAGGCACCCCGGTCAGTTGTTGCCGGATCAATAAGGCGGGGTTGAATCCGTTTAAGAATATCGTTCACGGAGGGACTAACTCCAGCCACCTTTGATCTGGCAACGGGTCCTGTAAAAAATAAGTATCCTTGCATTTCTTCTGCAAAGCGAAATGCCTCAAATTGCATTAACCCGTCACGGTCGGTATCTCTTTCAAACAGGAGAATACGGCTTTGCGGGACAGCGCCGTTTTCGGCATTGGCTAGCAATCGCGTGGCGACATCCACTCCTTGCAACTCTTGCTCCCTCGCCTCAAGCAGCGCCAGATATTGCTCTTTTGTTGCGGGATGCCACGTGAAATCCGTTCCCTTGATGCGTTGCCCCCACGAGACCTCTGTGGCGGCTTCGGGAAGGTCGATCAGGTAACGGCCGACGGCATAGGGTTTCAACGGATATTTCTTCATAGTTTTTTCTTTCGAGAGTCCTTTGACATGGGGATGACAGGCAGCCAGAGGCCATAAAGCGCCGATAGCGATGGCTGCTAGTAGTTGGCGACGTCGCGACCTCATGGATGGTCCTTCGTCATTTTGCAGATGCTGTAGGCAATGAAGCGCATCACCACGGCGTGACCCGTGTGGTAAGCGTTCTGATGGTCGATGCCGTTCACCGCCAACTGGGCGCGGACACAGGAAGGCGCGAAATACTGCGGCGCTGAACCAGAAAACGCCGGCACCGTGCCGTCGCCGGCTTCAACCGGTGGCGTCAGATATAAATACAATCGGTCGAGATTGCGTTTCGCACAAATTTCCCCTTTGGCATCGTCGCGCGTCTCATCGGCAAGTCCGCGTTCCATGAGGTCGACGTTGATGCCGCGTCTGTTGGCGTCGAGAGGGTGATCCATATTCCAAGCTGTAACAATGACTTTCCTCCATTTCAGCGTGGCATAGGTCGGGTAGCGTTCAGCGTCCTTGCCATAAAAGCTGTAGGTGTTTGGATGGTAGTGGTGTCCTAATTTGTCATGGAAGTTTTCTGCCTTACTTAGCGCGGATTCATATGAATCCCATGCCGAAGTGTTCGGCATATTTTTGAATATGTCGGCCGGATCCAGCCACTCAGGATGAATCAAGCGCCACCATTTCTCTTTCTCACGATAAATGCTGGCATACGGATTGTCACCGATGGGTATGTGATGATCCGTTTCTTCTACCCGGGCCAGGGTAGCCTTCAGCCACCGAGTCGGTTGGTAGACTTTGTTGGGCAGGAGCTGCAAACCGCCGGGGGAATGCCCAAGTACGGCCGTGACCTCGCGACCATTACTGCCGGCCACCATCTGGGCTCCCACTGTGTTCTTGATGCTGCCCAGACTAAACCAGTCGATCTGCCCCATCTCGAAGCCGGTGCGCATGCGCTTGTATGCCGCTGCTGCGCCTAGGGCCGGCATGACGCCATGCAGTACCCCCAATACGTCGTCGGCAGCGCCTCCCATCGCCGGATGCACGGCGGCACGCGCCACCAGCCCGCCCATGGAGTGCGTGACCAGAATTACTTTTTTGCAACCTCCCGAGCCGCCTAGTTTTTTTTGATACAGGGCTTTGATGCGGCGGATTTCACTGGCCAGATATTTGCCGGAGTCTTCATTCGACTGCAACCAGTTGTAGCCGACGGCGTGCACCGGAAACCAGTATTCGCCCATGTGCTCGATGTCGGCGCGATCCAGTTTCAGCGTGTCATGGTAAGGCAGCGGTATGCCGGCATCCATCAGCTCCTGGAACAGCGCGCCGATGAGGACCTTGTCGGCGTAGGGGTCGTATATGCAGGCTTGGTTCAGGAGCGAATTGAGATACGTGATTACTTTCCCATAGCTACTCCAATAGACGCTGCCCCAGCCGCGAAACTCGGCGGCCTTTGCGGGGAAATTGGCGGGAAGAAATGAGTCCTTCTTTTTGTCCACGATGAAACGCTTGTCTACCTGGGTATTTTTCGGGTCAAGAATTTTCTGGCGCGAGGCCGCATTCATAGAGGCCTCTTTATAAGTGGCTGCATCGGGACGCCACGCAAGTTCTCCCGGCTTTTTATCCGGCTTACGGATTCCATTGATCAACTTGAGATTCGACCCCATGACCCCCGGCACAAAAATCACCGGAATCGCCTGAGTCGGCGGCACTAACACCAGCGCCTTCCTTTTGTCTTCCGTGGGCGTCAGCGGGGTGCTCCAGAAGGGAAAGCCTTCGTCGTCATAGGAGGTGGGAACTACATGGAAGGCGTCGTTCATCGCTGCTTCTCAGGGGGATATGAGGGAGCGGATTTTTACATGAGCGATGTGACTGTGGGCGAGATCAGGGAAGATAAAAGGAGTATCTCGGACGAGTCAACGCGGCAGACACTAAAGAGGTGTTTTAGGTGTGTTTACAACTGACTATTCATTTGCTTGAAGGCACGCTGCCTGAAGCAAATTTTTATAGATGTGATGGACTGGAATGGACCTTGACGAATCGCATCGTTGGGAATGTCAATCGTAACGCCGGTTAAAGACCAGCCCCAGTCCGTTGATCGCACCGGCGCGCACCACCAGCGACCAGCGCCGGGAAAACTGCCAGCTCAGTTTGATGATGCTGGCAGCTGTGCTCAGACTTTGTTCGTAGCCCAGCACAATCTTTTCCGTGAGCGCTTTGCCGATATTGATCACTTGCTGATCGGTCAGACCCGATTCGCTGGCGCCGACTGAGAACTGATCCAGCCCTATCCCGCGCGCCAGATTTTTCCCGCCATAGTTGCCGAGCAAGGCCAGCGCCTGGCTCGATGCATTGATTTGCGCCACGCCGGAACTGTCGCTGCCGTGGCCGAACATGATCCATGACAATTTTTCTTCGTCCGAGACGTTCGGTGTCGAGACCAGTTTCACGCGCGGTTGCGCGGCGGTACCACTGACTTCAACGCCGGCTTCGACTTCCAGATTGCTTCGAATGGCAAGGATGTTGATGTTGGGATTATTTAACGGTCCCTGGAAATTGATGCGGCCGCTTTCGATGTTCAGTTTGCTGCCGAAGGCTTCATAGGTGCCCTCTGCCACACGGATCAGACCGACGCCGCGCAGCGGCGCATTCGGCTCGCTTTTGACATTCAGATTGCCTGCCAGCCGCAGATCGGCACCACGGCCGCGAAAGCGGAAATCGTCGCCAAAGTCGAGATCGAGATTGATGGAGGGCGACAAGCTGCTGGCCGGTTTGGCGGAGGCCTGATCGAATTTTTGCTGTCCGGTCGCCGTTGCGCCCTGAGTGGTTTTGCCATTGCTACGCACGACGATCACATCGTCGCCGAGGCTGGGGGCGCTGGATTTGGGGAAGTCGAACAGGGCGCGATCGACGCGGACTTTGCCGTCGATGCGCAACTTCTCATCCACGTTGGCCACACTGGCCTGACCGGAGAGCATCAATTGCCGTTCGGGGCTGGCGAACAATTGCAGGCGGTCGGCGATGATGCTGGCGCTCAGCGCGGGATTGGCATTGCCGAGCTGCACTTTGCCGGTGGCGCGCAGCGTGCCGCTGGCACCCTGGAATTCGACCTGACGCAAGTCGATTTCGTTATTGTCCAGCACCATTCGCACGATGCCGTTTTTCAATTGAATGCCCTGATCGAACCACAGGAATCCCAGTCCGTCGCCGTTGATGCTGCCGGAGAGCTGAGGGGACTCCGGTGTGCCGCGTGCGCTGAGTTTGGCATTCATCGCGCCCTCCAGCACATATTGCGGACCCAGCAAGCTACCGATGCTGTGCAATTGCGGCAGACTCAGTGTGGCCTCTGCGGTAAGCGGCATCTGTGTTGTGAGGGTCAGCAGGCCATCCTGCACTGGCAGCGTGCTATCGGCTTGCGTCGTCAGACTGCCGATACGATCGGCGACGATGCGTGCAGTGGTGCTTAACTGTTTGCCGTGCAGCTCGACGCGCAGTTGTGCTTGCGACAGGCCGAGAGCGATATCGCGCTCTTCCGGGGTGAAGCGGAGGTCGCCGCTTTTTCTGTTGATCTGCAGGTAGCCGCTGCCACTGTCGGCCAGCGAAAAATCCCATTGACTGTCGAACACCAGATTGCTTTTCAGCGGCAAGGTGACGCCGCCGTATTCATGCAGCAAGTCGAGCATGGCGCTTACCTGGAGATTGCTCATGCTGCCCGCGGAACGCAGACGGCCGTCCTGATAGCTGAAATTTTTCAGGTCAATGGCGGCGTCGGCGACGCTCAGTTGTGTCGCCCCCAATATCAGGCGCTTGGCTGAGGCGTCGATGTCCAGCGGAGTGGAGAGGGCAAGGCGCGGCCAGCCGCGATTTTCCAATTGTTGCAGCACGCCTTTCCAGGCATAGCCCGGGCCTTCGCGTTGCAGACGGCCTTGCGCTGCCAGCGTCAGCGCCAGCGGTTTGCCCTTGTGATCGCCGTCGGCTTTCAGTGTCAGGCGATGGGCGGCATAGGTGCCGGACAGGTCGGCGTCGAACGTGGAGAGGGTCGCTTCCGGGCCGTGATAGTCCTGCGCATGGAGCGATAGCACCAGTTTGTTGTTGGGGCTGGAGACGCTGGCTTGCAGATCGCCTTGCAGGTCGGCCTGACCGGACAGGCGCGCCAGTCGACGTGCGCCGAAGACCAGTTTCTCTGCGCGATACGTGGCGCGCAGGTTGGGACGGGTGAGACTGCCGGCGAGGGTGCCGTCGAATTGCAGCAGACCGCTCAGACCGAAGCCGAGGCTCTGCAATTGCGGGGCATGGATATGCACGGCCAGCTGGTCTTTGGCCGTGCCGAAACTGCCTTTGAGATGGAGCTGGTTGCCGGCGATGAGCAGGTCGGCGCTGCTGGGCAGCAAGCGTTCTCCATCCAGATGGAGGGTGCCGCTGCCCTGAAGCGGTAGACCGCCATAGCGGCTGTCGTGGATGCCGAAGCTCAGTTTCAATTGCGGCGGCGCTTGTGGCGGCACGGGGACTGCTTGTCCGCTGGCGCTGAAGTCCATGTTGATGTCGGCTTGCAGGCGGGCTTGATCGGCCGGGGAGGTCTTGATCCAGGTGGCGGGATTGAAGTGCGTCAGTTTGCCTTTGAGATCGAAGGGCATGGCGTCTTGCAGACTGACTGCGCCGTTCAATGCCAGACTGGATTTGCCTGCGCTGAGGCTGGCGTCGGTGAGCGTGATGTTGTCAGCTTCCATGGCGGCATCGAGCCCGATGCGCAAGGCGGCATCGGCCAGTTGCAGCTGGACTTCTTGCCGCTGCGGGGTGAGCCGGAGAGTGAGCGGCCCTTGCAGACGGGACGCG
The DNA here is from genome assembly GCF_034313965.1 of Herbaspirillum sp. RTI4. Classification (NCBI taxonomy): domain Bacteria; kingdom Pseudomonadati; phylum Pseudomonadota; class Betaproteobacteria; order Burkholderiales; family Oxalobacteraceae; genus Herbaspirillum; species Herbaspirillum sp. RTI4. Next base: position 3,578,332 of record NZ_JAVIWQ010000002.1, on the reverse strand, counting down.
GCCAATGCGCCATACAGGGACTGGAGGTTGAGGCTGCTCGCTTGCAGCGTGAATGCACCGGTGCCGTCCTTGAGGCTACCGTTGCCGCTGAGCTGGCCGTTACCGGGCAGGCGGACGTTCAGTGCTGTCAGCGTTTGCGTGGTCTGATTCATCTGCACATCGGCGCTGGCGCTGAGCAGCGGCAGGCGCTGCCGGTCGAGCGCGCCGGGAAGGGCGTTGCTCGCACTTACTTTGCCGCCGACGCTTAGCGGCGTGGTGGGGCTTGCCAGGGGCTGCAAATCAGCGTGCAGGCTGATATCGGCTTTTGGCGCGGCGGCGTTGAAGGCTTGCGGGTTGATATGCAGCAGGTCGATGCGGGCCGTCTGAAACGGCAGTGCGGCGAACGGTGTGGCGACGATCTGCGCCTTGCCTTGCAGTTTGTCGCCGCTGGCGGCTAGTGCGATGTTGAGCGCTTCCAGGGAGCCGCTTAATTTGGCGTCCAGCAGATACTGTTCGCCCTTGGGTGCGCTTTTGTCGGTGTCGATGATGCCGCGCAATTGCAGGCTGCCGTCGAGGGCAAACGGGCGCTTGCCGCTGAGTTGAAGGTCTGCTTGCGCGATACCGTAGGGCGTAGTCAGCGTTTCCAGTGTCAGTGCGTGGGTTGTGCCGTCCGATTTGCCGTGCAGTTGCAGTTTGCTCAATTCCAGCGCGCCCGTGCCTTGTCCGTAGCGCAGTTGTTGCAGGCGGATATCGTTTAGCGTCAGTGCCAGTGGCAGTTGGATTTGCTGCGGCAGAGTGGTTGGGGAGGAGGGGGAGGTGTCGTCGATGGCGAGCATGCCGAGATGCAGCCAGCTGACGTTGAGACGGCGTTGTTGCCAGTCGATATTCCAGCTACCGGCAAGGCTGGAGAGATCGATACGCAGCGTGCTGTTGTGATAAGCCACTTTTTCCAGATGCAGGCCGTGCAGCAGGTTGCCGCTGACGTAGTTGCCGGACAGGCTGTTGTGGAACAGCCTTGTGCTGGCGTTCCATAGCAGGCGTGTGCCCTTGTCGTAGCGGACGGCGTAATTGAGCAAGGCTGCGCTGATGAGGAGCAGAGCCAGTAGCAGACCGAGCAGCAGTGCGGCGGCCTTCGTCAGTGTGCGGGCGAGGCTGTTGCTGTTTGGTTTGTTCGGGTGTTCGGCAGGCGTTGGCATGGGCGGTGATAGCGTCAAAAGGCGATGCCCAGAGAAATGTGGGGACGGAACTGGCGTTGTGTGATGCCGTAGGCGAGATCGAGGTTGATGGTGCCGACCGGGCTGCGATAACGCGCGCCGGTGCCGATGCCCTGGTAAACCGATCTTTTTTCGATGCTGTCGGTCGCGGTGCCGACATCGTAAAACAGCGCGCCGCCCCATTGGGCGGTCAGCCAGTGCTGATATTCGGCGCTGCCCGTGAGCATGTATTTGGTCGGATAGACCGTGCCGTTTTGTTCATTGCCTATGCTTTGATAACTGTAGCCGCGCACCGAGTCGGTGCCGCCGGCGCGAAATAGCAGCGAGGCCGGTACCGCCGATGCCGAGCCACGAGTGACTACACCACCCATGTCGGTGCGCAGGATGATCACATCGCGGTGCGCTACAGGGATGAAATATTTGTAGCGCAGGAACAGGCGGGCGAAGCTCTGATCGGTCAGGATGCCCTGAAGGGCGACGGCGACCTGCGCCGAGAGCAAGTGGCCGCTGCGCGGAAAAATGGGGTCGTCGACAGCGCGTCGGCTCCAGGAGAATCCGGGCGCGAGCGCCTGATGCAGACCCGGCGTGATGACGGTATTGGCCGGCAGCGCTGCGCCATTGGTTTGTCGTAATTCGTCGCGGTAATAATCGAGCGTGTAGGCCGTGTCGTAAAACTCGAAACTGCGCGCGCGTCGCAAGTCCAGCACCAGACTGCGCAGATCGACCCCTTCCAGCGTGGTGCGGTCGTTGGTGATGCCGACGCTGTTGACGAAACTCTTGCTGTCGGGCGGCATGGCCAGGTTGATCGATTCGAACTGGCGCTTCTGTTCCAGTTTGATCTGGCTGTCGAAGACCCAGGCGCGGTCGAAGACGTTGTAGTGCGTGTAGCGGGCATCGACCGAGGCGCCGGTGTCGGTTGAGTAGCCGACGCCGGTGCGGATGCGTTGTGTCGGAAATTCGCTGACCTGCACTTTGACCGGGGCGTTTTCTGCGTGCGCCGGATCGTCGTCGATGCCGACGATGACGTTGCTGAAATACGGCGTGCTCTGGATCTGGCGTTGCAAGGCCAGCAGGCGTGCCTGGCTGTAGGTTTCGCCGGGTAGCAGGGGGCTGACATTGCGGATGATGCTGGCGGGATAGCGTCGCAAACCGGTGATTTCCAATGGCCCCAGCGTAAAGGCCGGGCCGCTGTCGAAATCGACTTCCAGTCGGGCGCTTTGTTGCTCGGGATCAATGCGCGCTTCGGAGCGGGCGATGCGGGCGGCGGCATAGCGTTGGGTTTGCAATGCTTGCAGACTGCTGTTTTTGGCGTTATCCCAGTCTTCTTGCCGGAAGGGAGCGCCGCTTGCCAGAGGCCATTTTTTTCGGATTGTTTGCTGTTGTTCCGGATCGTCCTGCTGCGCTGCGCCGGTCAGGCCGATGAGGACGTCGCTGATATGCGTTAAGGGGCCGGGATCAATGCTGATGCGCACTACGCGGCGCTTAGGGTCGGTTTCTTCCAGCGCGATTTTGGTAATCGGCGAGAAATAGCCTTCGGTGGAACTCAATTGGGTAACTTGCGCAGGCGCGGTGTCGATCAGGTAGCGCAATTGCTCTTCGCTGATGTCGTCGCGGTCCTGATAGCGGGACAGGTCGAGGAAGTCTTTGAGTATGCTTTCCAGCGGAGCAGGGGCCTGGAGCTCGACCTGGTAGGCGGCCTGAGACGGCATGGAGCACAGGCAGGCCAGGGTGGCGGTACACAGACGGGTAAAGCGGGAGAGCCATTTCATGGTGTTGTTGGCATTGCATCCATATCAAATATCAAGTTCAGGGGGCCTGCCGTTGAGCTGCGGCGCTGCGGGTGTGGCGATGCTCACCCCAGGCATGCGCTTTTGGTTCATGTAGACCCATTTTGGACAACGCGGCTGCTGTGGTTTGCGGTTGTCAACAGACCCTAGACTGGCAAGGGCGCGCCTATTCTATCGCGTCGGGCGCTGCCAAAGAGTTGCCGGGGCCGATTGTCGGCGTCATTCGCCATCATTGGTCGCCATTTTTCGCCCAGGCATTTTAATCAGCGCCGGGGCAGACGAAGTTGGGTTGTTCAAACTGGGTAAATTCCTGTGCTTATTCGGTAAGGATTGCTGGTATTCGCGACTGGTGTGGGGGTGCTCTTGGATTTCGTTTTTGTCGGCGTGCGCAACCTGGACAATTCATTTCTGAAGACTATTGGTAAAGTGGGCCAATTCTTCAGATAAGGCGAAAAAGAAAGCAATTCGATGGTGTTTTTTAACCAATTTCTATATCAAATACGAATGTTTTCGATAATACGCCGAATAAGTTGTATTGCGGAAAGGTTGTCCCGAGAATACGACTAAGAAAATTTTTTCCGATGAAAACCGGTGACAAGAAGTTATCGGCTATCGAAAATATTTCTTGGGATTTTAATACCAGGACGGATGCAATGCGCGTACTGAAAACGCGCTTCGTCGCAAGGTCAAATTCTGGAGTTTTTTGTCATGCTTGTCGGACGGTCGTATCTCCGTTCGGCCCGCTTTGTTAATTGGGGGCTAATGTGAATCAAATGAAATTGCTACAAGTGGCAATCGCCGACGATCATCCGGTGGTACTGGCAGCATTGAAAACGGTATTGTGCAAGGTACCTGATCTGCGCGTCGAAGTGGAAGTTAGCAGTGGGGACGGTTTGCTCGCCTTGTTGCGCCAGCATGCCTGCAATATCGTGATCACCGATTTTTCCATGCCGAACGACGAGAACGAGGACTCTGACGGTTTCACGCTGATCAAGCGTATCAAAAGCGATTTTTCTTCCTCCAAGATCATTGTGTATACGGCGATGAGCAATACGGCGGTGATTCGTCGCTTGTATCGGATGGGCGTGTTTTCGGTCATCAATAAACGTGAAAAAACGGATGAGCTGATCAATGCCTGTGTGGCAGCGCGTACCGGAAAGCAGGCGTATTTTCCGCTGTCGCTGCGCGGTGAGCTGGAGATGAGCTGGGCGCAGGGCGAGGCGTTTTCTTCCAGCAAAGAACTGACCGTCAGTGAAATGGAAGTAGTACGTTATTTTGTTGAAGGCAATTCGCTGACCGATATTTGCGACCGTTTGTCGCGTACCCCCAGCACCGTCAGCACCCATAAAAATAATGCGATGCGCAAGCTCGGGCTATCGAGCGATGCCGACCTGATCAAATATGCCTATACCAGCGGCTTGATTTAAGGACGCTCTGATTAAGCTATTGTGGGATGCCATTTCAGAGCGGCTGTCCTCACGGTCTTGCTGCACTTAATAAAGTAAAGCGGCGCTTGATTTTATGGGCTTGCGTTGTTTGCCGCACTTATTTTCTGCACTTATTTTCTGCACTTATTTTTCACCCTTATTTCTCGCCCTTATTTTCCACCCTTATTTCTCGCCCTTATTTTCCACCCTTATTTTCCACCCTTAATCAGAGCATCCTTCAGCAAGATAGCCAACCGGGTTGGCTTAACAGGATTGACTTAACCGGATTGACTTAGCAAGATTGACTCAGCAGGATTGGCCTTCATGGCGCTGCAATCTGAACAACTCGCTGCGGTGTTTCAACCGCAATAAAAAATGCCGCACGGCTGACACCGGGCGGCATTTTCACGTCAAATCCCATCCTGATCAGAATCCGATCGTATTTCCATCCGGATTACGTGGATCGGAATAACCATAAAATCCCTCGTCCTTGATTTGAATCGACTGCGTGCGTCCCATCGAAGGCTGGACGCTGACGTTCTGTCCTTTTTCCCGCAAGATTTTGAGGGTATCGGCGCTGATGCCTCTTTCGACCCGCAACTGGTCCGGTGCCCACTGATGATGGATGCGTGGCGTAATCGTCGCTTCCGCCACGTTCATGTCGTGGTCGATGACGTTCAGGATCAGTTGCAGCGTGGTCGTGATGATGCGACTGCCGCCAGGGCTGCCGGTGACCAGAAAGGGCTTGCCATCTTTCAGCACGAAAGTCGGCGACATCGAACTTAAGGGGCGCTTGGCAGGACCGACGGCATTGGCCTCGCCGCCTACCAGCCCGAAGGCATTCGGCACGCCGGGCTTGGCCGAGAAATCATCCATCTCGTTGTTGAGCGTAATGCCGGTGCCGCTGGCGACCATGCCGCTGCCGAAGTTCAGATTGAGGGTGTAGGTCGTGGCAACCAGATTGCCTGCCTTGTCGGCGACCGAGAAATGGGTGGTCTGATCGCTTTCATACGGCAAGGGTTTGCCGGGTTTGATTTCTGCCGAGGGCGTGGCGCGGTCCGGATTGATTTTATGCGCCAGCTCATCCGCATAAGCGCGCGAGGTCAGGCCCTTGACCGGCACTTTGTTGAAGTCAGGATCGCCCAGATATTCGGCGCGGTCGGCGTAGGCCAGCTTCATCGATTCCGCCATCAGGTGAATGGTCTGCGCACTGTTGGCACCATATTGGCCCAGCGGATAGTGTTCCAGGATGTTCATCATTTCGATGATATGAATCCCCCCCGAACTTGGCGGCGGCATAGCCATGACCTGATAACCGCGATAGCTGCCGACAACCGGTTCGCGCTCCACGACCCGATAATTTTTCAGGTCGGCCGCACTGATGAGCCCATGATGCCGCTTCATGTCAGCGACGATCTTCTTGCCGATCGCGCCTTCATAAAAAGCGGAGGGCCCTTGCTCCGCGATCAGTCTGAGCGATGTGGCGAGATCCTTTTGCACCAACATCTCGCCTGCTTGCAGAGGGCGACCGTGTTTAAAGAAGATGGCCTTGCTGGAGTCCCATTGACCCAGATGATCGCGTTCCGCATCCAGAATTTGCGCCAGGCCGGGGCTGACCGGGTAGCCCCGTTCCGCCAGCTTGATGGCGGGGGCGATTACCTGTGACAAGCGCATGGTGCCGTATTTTTTCAGCGCGTGGCTCAGACCGGCGACGGTGCCCGGAACACCGGTGGCCAGAGGCGAATACAAGGAGCGGCCAGGAGCGACATTGCCCTTGGCATCCAGATACATGTCGCGGCTGGCGAGCGCAGGGGCCATTTCGCGGAAATCGAGGGCAACATTTTTCCCCGTTTTGGCATCGTGAATCATCATGAAGCCACCGCCACCCAGATTGCCCGCATTCGGCAATACTACGGCCAGCGCAAAGCCGACCGCGACGCCGGCGTCAATGGCGTTGCCGCCGCGTTTGAGGATGTCGACGCCGATCTGCGTTGCCAGTCCTTGTTCCGATGCCACCATGCCATTTTTAGCGAAAACCGGGCTGACGATGTCGTAGCTCAGGTCATACTTGACGACGGGGGCTGCGGCAGGGGTTTGTGCGTGGGCTGGCAGGCATGCCAGTGAGGCGCACAGGGGCAGGAGGGCGAGTGAGGCGGGCTTACACAGTGCGGTGAGTTTAAACATGACATTTCCTTTGGTGTGTACTTTAGGAGAGTCGCACCCAACCTCGAATCAGCTGCATAAGAGAAATCGGATGTGGCAGGCGGAGGCCCGCTGAATACGGCTAAAAAAATCCAGCGCCTCCTTGGCTGTTTTTCTTTACTGCTTATTTGGCAACGGACAGCATGGCAACGGACAGCATCCGTTCCACATACCGCGCAATCAAATCAATTTCCAGATTGACCTTACTGCCGGCCTGCAAATGCTTGAGCGTCGTCATTTGTATGGTGTGCGGAATCAGGTTGATGGAGAAGCTGCAACCGTCTGCCGTGTCATTGACCTGATTGACGGTCAGCGAAACGCCGTTGACCACGACCGAACCTTTGTAGGCCAGATATTTCGCCAGTTCTCGCGGTGCCAGTACCACCAGTTGCCACGATTCGCCGATCTGGGCGAACAGCTCCACGACGCCCAAGCCATCCACATGGCCCGACACCAGATGGCCGCCCAGTCGCTCGAGCAGCGTGAGGGCTTTTTCCAGATTGACTTCGCCCGGAGTGTCCAGGCCTGAGGTGTGACTGAGGCTTTCGCGTGAAACCTCGACGGCGAAACTCTCGGCTGTTTTATCCACCACCGTCATGCAGGCACCGTTGATGGCGATGGAATCGCCCAGCATGACGTCGCTCAGGTCGAGCCCGCCGGCGGCCAGTGTGAGTCTGACGCCCGAATCGGCGTCATCGCCCAGGGGTTGCACAGTAGTGATGGCGCCGATGGCGGCGACGATGCCAGTAAACATGAGGGAGGCCGTAAAAAGAAGTGGAAAAAGAATTCAGGTTAAGCGTGCAAGGATACGCAGGTCTTCGCCGATCTGCTGTACCTGATGAAAACGGAGCTGGTGTTTGTTTTCCAGCGTAGCCAGCGCAGGCAGGTCGAACATGCCGCGACCCGGGCCGATCAGAGCGGGCGCGAGATAGAGCAGCAGCTCATCGACGCAGTTTTCTTGCAGCAACGCACCATTCAGTTTGGCCCCGGCCTCGACATGCAATTCATTGATCTGACGGCGACCCAGTTCAGCAACCACCGCCGACAAATCCACTTTGCCTTGTGCATTCGGCAGCACGATCACTTCTGCGCCAAGAGCGTTGAGCTGCGCGATTTTTTCGGGCTGCCCGGCGGCGGTAAAAATCCATGCACCACCGCCTTGCAGAATGCGCGCTTGCGGCGCAATCCGCAATTTGCTATCGATAATGATGCGGCGCGGCTGGCGGGGGGTGGCGACGGCGCGCACATTGAGTTGCGGATCATCTTCTTCAACAGTGCCGATGCCGGTCAGGATGGCACAGGCGCGGGCGCGCCAGGCATGTCCGTCGTCGCGGGCGGGGCTGCCGGTAATCCATTGGCTGACGCCGTTTTGCAAGGCCGTTTTACCGTCAAGGCTGGCGGCGAGTTTCATTCTGATCCAGGGCCTGCCGCGTTGCATGCGGGTAAAAAAGCCGATGTTGATTTCGCGCGCCGCTTCTTCCAGTACGCCGCAACTGACGGCAATCCCTGCCGCTTGCAAACGCGCCAATCCCTGACCTGCGACCAGTGGATTGGGATCGGCAATGGCCGCAACCACGCGGGCGATCCCTGCGCGTATCAAGGCATCGGCACAAGGCGGCGTGCGGCCAAAATGACTACAGGGTTCCAGCGTGACATAGGCCGTGGCACCGCGCACCTCATGGCCGCGGGCGAGGGCGTTGTTGAGCGCTTCGATTTCAGCATGGTTGCCGCCGGGCGGTTGCGTATGGCCGGCACCGATGACCCGTCCGTTCAGGACGATGACGCAGCCGACGCGAGGATTGGGCGTGGTGCTGTACAAACCTTGCTCCGCTTGCAGCAGGGCTAGCTGCATGGCTTGCAGGTCGTCGGTCATGGGGATGGTGAAAATGCTCAAGATATCCTGTCGTCAGGTGGAGAGGTGGGGCGGCGGCATTCATGGGGCGCTGTTGGCGGCGCTGTTACCTGCGCTGTTAGCCGTTTCAGCAAAGCTGCAACTGCGGTCGAGCGCCGGGTCGCACAAGCGGGCGCGCCCCAGTCGGGCGATCCGGATCATGCGGGCATCCTCTTGCGCAGAGAATTTCAGCGTTCCCAGAAACCCCGGATGTCCGCCTGCTCCGCTGCGTGCACGGCCGCTGCCATTGTAAGCGATGTGCGGCGCGCCCAGATTGGTGACGATGCTGATGCCCGGTGACGGCGGCGGGGTGCGGTAGAGCAGCCAGTCCCCCTGCTGGAAGGCGGGGTGGGTGCTGCTGCCGGCTTTGGCGAAGACTTGCCAGCCGCTGTTCCAGTCGTGGCCATCCTGCGGCGCGACGATGACGGGTACATCGCGCTGCATGGCCTCTGCGCGCGCCAGTTTGAGCGCATGCAAAAAATCGTTGGCACTGGCGACGAGTCGCTGGCGCTGGAGGAATCCGCTCAGGTTCGGTACCGCGCTGGCCAGCACGATGCCGGCCAGCGCCAGAACGACCAGCAGTTCGGTCAGTGTCAGGCCCCGGCAATGGCGGTAGCTTTGCCTGAGACGGTCGGTGCGGAGTGCGGAGGGGGTCATTGTGGCCAGCATTGCGGATCGACTTGAGGATCGCTGAGTCCTGCCGCACCACGCACGCCTCTGCTGTCGAGGGTGAGGGTGTGGCAGACCGGGTCCTTGAATGCCTGATGCGCGTGGAGGCCGCCGGGTGTGGCTTTAAGCAGCACGCATTCACTCAGACTTTCTCCATTGCAGGTCTGCGCGCTCAGTTGGTAGGCGTCGGAGAGGCCCTGGAATGGCGGCGGTGCTTGTTGTTCTGCGGCGAAGGCGAGGTAGCGCATGTTGGCGGAAAAATAGCGCTCTTGTTGCAGCATGGCTTGCAGCAAGGCGGCGCGGCCTGCGGCGCGGGTGTTTTTCAGGGTGACATGCTGGTAGGCGGGCAGGGCAAGGGAGGTCAGCAGACCGATGATGACCAGTGCGATCAGCAGTTCGATGAGCGTGAAGCCGGCGCATTGCCGGGACGGTGGGTGGCGTGTCGGGTGTGGTTTGTCTATGCGCATTGGCGCTCCTTACTCCGGTTTGAGGTGACTTTGCCTTGCTTGTTTTTCTTCATCAGTACTGCCCTAGTCCAGCATTTCGCGCCATGCCAGTCGTCCCGTTTGTTGTCCCGTCTGAATGCTGCCGGGGGCGGGAGGAGGTCGGTACAGACTCTGCAGGAGGACGCGGGCATGACCCTCGATACCGAGCGCGCTGATCCGGTAGAGCGGCTGGACGGTGGCCGGCGGGGTTGACTGAGGGGATGTGCCAGCGTGCTTAACCGGGCTGGTCAGCTCAATCAGCTCAATTAGTACTGACGGAAGGGGTGCTTGTCCGATGTTGCTCCAGACCGGACTGGCCCCCGGGGCGGCAGGGCGGCACAGACCGGCGCTGGTGCAGATGCCGGGAGCGGGAAATAGGTCAGCGGGGGTATTCGTCGTTTCCGTTGTTTCCTTACCGGATGTACTTGCGGCAGGGGCGGCGTTTTCCAGGATCGTGGGGAGTTCGCGTTCGGTGCGTGCCAGCGCGGCTTCTGCTGCCTGCTGGGCGAACAGGTGGGTGCGTCCGGCGCGAGAGGCTTTTTCTTCCAGTAGGGCCATGCGTACGGCGGCTGCGCCCAAGAGCAGGATGGCGATCAGCATGGTCAGCGCGATGAGCAAGGCTGCGCCACCCTGGCGTGCGGCGTGCGCCCTCGTCAAGGCAGGATGAACAAGCCCTATGCCGGATTGCGTAGCCATATCGTTTGTTGAAACAGTTTGCGTTGGCGGGATCGGAGGGGCTTGGCCAGATCGGCTAAGGCAAGGCGCACGCCGAGGTCACGGCCCCCTTGCGCTGCCTGACTGTAATCGGCTCCTAGCAGGTGGTAGACGATGTCGCTGGCGGGTGCGCCTGTGTCATGCGTACCGCGTATCAGCAGCCCGACCTGGACGGCGACGACCTTGCGCCACTGTGCCTGAGTACTGATTTTGGAGGCGGGCAGGAATTGGTTGGGCATGCCGTCGGCATCGGTGTCGATGCCATACAGCACCTGAAACGATTCGACGCCGCGCACGATCGCGGCGGCGCTCCAGTCGTTGCTGTGCGCGCCGCGATATTTGCATTGCAGTTCGGGTTCGCCGCTGGCGTCGGTGCTGACATAGAACACACTGCCGTCAGGCTTGGCGCTGCCGCTGTTCGGAGGCGCAACCGCGACGCCGGCGCAGTTGACGATGCCGCCGTCGGCTGCGCCGGCCTGGCCGGAGCCGGAAAAAAACGTTGCCAGAACATCGCTGCCATTGAGCGCGGGTGTCGTTTTCGCTGCCTGCCAATCGCTGGAATTGGCTTGCAGGGTCTGGTTGTCGATGCCGGCGATAGCGTTGGGCAGGCCGTGCGGCAGGGGCGCGTTGCTATCCCAGGGGAAATACCCGGCTTGCCGGATAGAGCGGGCGATGATTTCCAGGGCGTAATGACCGTTGTCGTTTATGCGGGCGCTGTCGTCCACATGCAGATAGTTGGTTTTGCTGGCCAGCAGCAGGGCGCTTGCCGCCAGCGTCACCAGTAAGCCCAAGGCCATGGCGACCATCAGTTCGATCAGTGTCAGGCCGCTTTGTGCGGCGGGGCGTGGCAATAGCATCGGCATCAGGCCCCGATCGCCATGACCAGTTGCGGCGTGTCGCTATCTTTATCGCTATCTTGCGTTGCCGTGCCAGCGTGGTTCCCCGTGATTTTGCGGGGAGTGTTATTGCGCCAGCCGAGTTTGATGACGGGATCCGGGCCTCCGTGACATGACCAATCGCGGTGGTCGATGTGAGTGACGGTATCGGTACAGATCGTTACCCGAGCGCCGGGCAGCGTGTTGCGCAGCCGTTGGTTCCATTCGTAGCGGTGGAAGCTGATCCACTGAGCGGTGTCGCAGGGGCGCGTGTAGCACGAGGGCGGGGCGGGGTTGGCGTCGCTGCGGCTGTCGTAGGTGTAGGAGAGGGATGCTGCGAATTGTTGTTTGCTGGCGGCGCGGATCAGGTCGGCCATTTCGGCGGCCAGTTGCGTGGCCGATGTTTGCCAGCTGCTTTGTTGCGCGGCGCGGAGGGCTGCTAATTGCAAACCGGCCATGCCAATGGCACCCAGGGTCAGCACCATGATGGCCAGCATGACTTCGATTAAGGTGAAGCCCGCTGTACGGCTTGCTGTTGCTGGCGGTCTTGCCGGAATGAAGTGAGGTAAAGCACGATGGTTTTTTGCTGCCGCCGAACTGCGCATGTCTGCGTCTCGCCTGTGAAAAATCAAGCTTCGCAGTGTAAAGCGGCAGGGGAGTTTATTTCCTTGGGGTAATTTAAAAAATCACGTTCTTCGTAGTGGAACGATGTGATTTTTCAAAGAGACCCGGATGCCAGCTGGCACTGGCTGCTGGCGCTCCCTGTTCAGCGCTCAGGGAGCCTCTGAGGAAGCGTAGCGAACGGCGCAAGGTCAGGATAAGAAGTGCAATCGTACTTGTTGAGTACGATGAGTATTGCCGTCCTTAGATTGCATCGCGCTTCGCTTCATCAGAGGTTTCCTAGATCAATACGCGGATGTTCAGGTCGCCCAGCGTGACGGTTTGGTTGGCGAGGATTTTGCAGGTTTTGCGTGATTCAGGACGGCCGTTGACGCTGACGCCGCCGGCGGCAACCAGCGCTTTGCCTGCGCCGCCGCTGTCGCATACGCCGGTGAGTTTCAGTAATTGGTTCAGTTCGACGTAGTCTCTGCCGTCAAGATGGAATTCGATTTTTTGCATGGATTTTCCGGGAGTGAGCTAAGAAGCCACGCTTACTTCGCAAGCGCGGCGGATGGGTTGGCTTGGTCAGGCCAGTCCGGAGGCGACGAACAGGCAGATGACCGAAAGGTAGCCGACGACCCAGGCGATTGAGCGTGGCGAAGGGCGGTTGCTCAGGTAGAAGCCGGTATAGAACAGGCGTGCGCAGATAAAGAGGATGGCCAGGCTGTCGGTCCAGTGTTGTGCGACGCCGGTTTGCTGGGCGATCAGTACTGCTGCGGCAAAAAAGGGAAACGCTTCGAAGTGATTGCGGTGGGCGTAGTCGGCGCGGCGGCGCAGGCCGGTTTGCTTTTCCAGCCAGTCGCGTGGTGCGGCATTGTCCATGTCGGGAGCGCCTTGTTTGGCGAAGGCGATGGTAAGAACCGGCATCAGGCCGGCAATCAGGATGCACCAGTTGGCTAAGCTCATATTGTTCTCCGGGTTTGTGTGGGTGAGGGAATCGCTGATGTATTCAGGGATTCCTGAATGGGGGTATCGAGGAACGGGTATTTTTTGAGGCGCGTATCGGGATATGTGCCTCAAAGTACATGACGGCGACTATGCCGCCGTCATGAGCAGGGGATTTTACTTGATCACGCAGGCGGTGGTGCGATCGTTTCGGCATAGTCGTACAACTCGCCCAGAATGCGCTCGCTGCGTTCGTCGGCCTCGGCGCTGAGGGTGTCGATGGCTTCCAGCAGCTGATCGATGGTGCGGGCGCCACCGATGCCGTCGAATAGTTTGTCGACCCGGTATTGCTCCCATCGCTGGAGTTCTTCTGCGCTGAGGGTCTCGGAGAAATTACGGGCGCGGTAGCGGAACAGCAATTCTTCCAGGCGGGCGTCATCGAAGTCGGGGTGGGTCGTCGCCAGTTGCGGCGCTTTCAGTGTGCGTAATTGCTGTAACTGACGGCGATCGCGGTTGCCGATGAAGCCGCCGTAGAGGTCGTTGTCGACATCGACTGCGCCGGTTTCTGCCGGGCGGTGGAAGACTTCCTCCCAGATCGCGGCCATGTCGGGAGCGGTGGCGGCGATGGCGGCATGAGCGAGCGCACTTTCCAGATCCATGCCCCAGCGTTGTGCCATGTCAGCGCTGAGGATTTTCAGGTTGTTGATGACGACCGGCGATTTGTTCAGATGGACGGTTTTGATCGGCAGACGTGTGACGCCGGCCGGCAGCGCGTCTGCTTTGCTGAACATGCGGGTGCGGAGGGTGCCGGCATCGAGCGTCCAGAGTTCGCTGGGATCGCTGGCCAGATCCCAGGCGATGATTTCATTTTTGTTGGTGGGGTGGGTCGCCAGCGGCCACAGCAGTGCCATGCAACCCTGACTGGCCGGGAACATGCCCGAGATGTGCAGGAAAGGTCGTCCTTGTTGGGGGCCGGGCAGGCCGATTTCGTCGGCGGCCTTGTCTTTTTTATGCAGACTCAGGCAAAAATCGAACAGACGCGGTTGCTTTTGGCGGATCAGGCGCGCCAGAGCGATGGTGGCGCGCACATCCGATAACGCATCGTGCGCGGCTTCGTGCAGCAGGCCGTTGGCTTTGCTCAGGTCTTCCAGCCGGAAACTGGGTTTGCCGTCGGCTTTGACCGGCCATTCTATGCCTTCGGGACGCAGGGCAAAGGCGGTGCGTACGACGTCCATCAGGTCCCAGCGGCCGCACTGGTTTTGCCATTCGCGGCCATAGGGGTCGATCAGGTTGCGCCAGAACATGAAGCGGGTGACTTCGTCATCGAAGCGGATGGTGTTGTAGCCGACGCCGATAGTGCCGGGCGCGGCCAGTTCCTGTTCGATACGGGCGGCAAACTGGTTTTCCGGGATGCCGCGTTCCAGGCAGAGTTGCGGCGTGATGCCGGTGATGAGGCAGGATTGCGGATCGGGCAGGAAGTCGGCGGCGGGTTGACAATACAGCATGACCGGTTCGCCGATTTCATTGAGTTCGGCGTCGGTGCGGATGCCGGCGAATTGCGCAGGCCGGTCGCGCCGCGTATCGAGGCCAAAGGTTTCGTAATCGTGCCAGAGAAAGGTGTGGGAGGACATGCGGATCGCCAGTGCGAGGTAAGGGGAGTAAGCGTAAAAGTAAGACGACGGGCGGGGCGGATTTCTCGCATGGAGTCTGTCCGCCCGGCCAAAGCAGATTTTTTAGGCGTTAAGCAGCGAAAAATGTTCCACTGCGGGAGGTGAGGCGAAAAACGGACCGACGAGGCGGCGCCATTCTGCAAATGGGGCCGATTCACGGAAATCGACGGTGTGGTTTTCCAGTGTGGCCCATTGCACGGTCAGCAGGTAACGCTCTGGCGACTCGATGCCTTTGTGGATCTGATGGCTGATATAGCCGGTCGCTTTGGCGATGGTCGTCGCGGCGGCGGCGGTGATCGCCAGGTCGAATTCGGCTTGGCGGCCGGTCTGGATGCGGATGTCTGCGACTTCGAGGATCATGGGTGTTCCTGATGTGAGGGGAGAGGCCGATTCTACATTTTATCGGGCTGTCGCGGCGGATGATCCGGATACGGAGAAACGGAGCGGGGCAATTTTCAGGATGGGGTATTATTTTTTTAAAATAATTTATGTTGAATTGATATTTCATACGCCAATAAAAACCATATATTTATTTTTTAAATAAATTATTTTCGGAATAGAAATGGTTGATTTGAAAATTGCAGCCCTTATCACCCTGTGCGCTGCCTTGGCAGGCTGTGGGAGCCTGAGTACCGTGGGACTTGATTCCGGCAATCTGACGGCGGCAAAGCGTCTGGACGGGAACAACCTGCAACAAAAAGTGGATTTTCTTGCGCAGCCCTTGATTGATGGAGGGCAGGTGCCCGGGATGGTGGTCGGCGTGCTGTTGCCGGACAGGAGTAGGCAATTTTTCGGCTATGGCGTTGCCGATAAAACGAGCGGCATCAAACCAGACGGCGATACCTTGTTCGCCGTCGGTTCTTTGAGCAAGTTATTTTTGGGTGCAATCACGGCAAAACTCGTTGATGACGGC
Organism: Herbaspirillum sp. RTI4; assembly: GCF_034313965.1. NCBI lineage: Bacteria > Pseudomonadati > Pseudomonadota > Betaproteobacteria > Burkholderiales > Oxalobacteraceae > Herbaspirillum > Herbaspirillum sp. RTI4. The sequence goes on along the minus strand of NZ_JAVIWQ010000002.1, from coordinate 3,562,961 downwards.
GTATTGTCGTGGGATGAGACGCTGCGTACTTTGCTGCCGGCGACTACGCCACTGAGTCCTGATGCTGAAAAAATAACGGTGCTGCAACTGGCAACGCATACTTCGGGATTGCCACGGCAACCCATGACGTTCGCCATGTTGTCCCCTTTCGTCAGGTATTTGTTCACCGGTGAAAATTTTTATCGTCACTTGGATCGTGATTACGCCATGGCTTATCTGGCCGGTTTTGAGGCGGATACATCGGGAGTTCCGCACTATTCCAATATCGGTTACGGACTGCTCGGCTACATCTTGGAGCTGCGGACAGGTTCATCTCTCGGGATGCTGTTGCAGCAAAAAATAATCGCTCCGCTGGGGCTGAAATGCACGGGATATGCGCCGGTGGCGTTGCCTTGCTATTCATCGCGTGCGCATGGTTATTCAGGGGATCAGCCTAAATTTATTCGTCGCGGCGAGGCGGTACCGGACTGGGAATTCACGCCGTTCATGCAAGGGGCAGGGGCTATTTATTCAAACGCACGGGATATATTGTCGTTCGCCGCCGCGCATGTCTGGGATACTGACCTTCCATTGAATGCCGTTATGGCTGATGATATGCGAGTACGTTTTCCACGGGTCAAGGAAGCCGCCGCCATTTCGTGGGTAGTTGATGAGGTGGAGGGTGAGCCGATTGCTTACCAGATTGGCGTTGTTGCCGGATACACCGCTTATGTGGGCATCGATATCGGCCATAAGACGGCGGTCGTTGTTCTCAAAAATAGCTTTGAATGGGATAACCGGATCGGTCATCAATTGCTACTGAGCTTAAGGCGGCAAGCGCGTTAATGACCTGCTGCATTTTCCTGTGACGGTGCCAGGAGAGTGTTTCGAATTTTTTATTTTTAATGAAAAGAGTGACATGCGAATTTTAAATACATTGGCAAAACCAATGGCGTTACTTGTCGTTATTGTGACTTTGCTGGTCGGGTGCGAAGCGAACAAGAGATCTTACAATTACTATAAAACGCACATAGATGAGGCCAAATCGTTCTCCGATCAGTGCACTCTGAACGGCACATCAGGGATGACCACGGAGCAGGTATCGAGCTGCAATGCGGCGCGTGCAGCTTACGATAATCGCAGTTTCAAATAAGGATTTTGTCGATGCCGCGCGGAAGACCAGTCCGCCGCGCTGCCGGGTGTTTTAGTACGCGCCCATGAAGTCGCGTTTGCCAATCTCGACGCCGTTATGGCGCAGGATGTCGTAAGCGGTGGTGACGTGGAACAGGAATTGCGGCAGGCCATATTGCGTCAGGTAGACCGCGCCGCTGAGTTTTTTCTCTTTCGGTGTGCCGGGGCGCAATACGATTTCCAGTGCTTCGCCGCCTTCAAACTGTTGGGCGGTGAGCGTGTCGAGGAAGGCGATGGTTTTGTCCAGACGCGCTTGCAGGTCGGCGAAACTTTGTTCTTCGTCGGTATAGGACGGCACTTCCGCGCCGGTCAGCCGGGCGGTAACGCTTTTGGCGAAATCGGCGGCGATCTGCACCTGACGGGTCAGGTGGAACATGTCGGGAAACAGGCGGGCTTGCAGCAAGGCCGCCGGTTCGATGTTTTTGGCGATGGCGTGCGCTTCGGCTTTGGCCAGGACGTCTTTCAGTGCCAGCAGCAGTTGCTTGAAGACGGGAACGGAAGCGGTATAGGTAGAAATGCTCATGGCGTTGGTTTCTTTCTGTCAGGTGAGAAGTGCGGTGGCGTTCGGGCAGCGTCAGTTGAGATTATTTATTTGCCCCAGCTGTCTTTCAGCGTGACGGCGCGGTTGAATACCAGTTTGTCGGCCGTGCTGTCGAGCTGGTCGGCAACGAAATAACCATGTCTTTCAAACTGGAACAGATCGCCGGGACGGGCGTCTTGCAGTGTCGGTTCCAGATAGGCTTGCAGCACCTGGCGGGAGTCGGGATTGAGCGCGGCTTTGAAATCCTTGCCGCCGGCATCGGGATGCGGATCGATAAACAGGCGCTCATACAGGCGCACTTCTGCTTGCAGGGCATGAACGGCACTGACCCAGTGCAGGTTGCCCTTGACCTTGTAGGTGGCGCTGCCCGGTGTGCCGCTCTTGCTGTCCGGGAAATAGGTGCAGTGGACGGCGGTGATGTTGCCTTGCTCGTCCTTGTCGCAGCCGGTGCATTCGACAACATAACCGTAGCGCAAGCGTACGCGGTTGCCCGGAAACAGCCGGAAGTAGCCTTTGCTGGGGACTTCCATGAAATCTTCGCGTTCTATCCACAATTCCTTTGAAATCGGAAAACGGCGCACTGCGCTGTCATGCTCGGGGTGACCCATTGGATACACCGGTGCGCTACAGGCGGTTTCTGTCGCGTCCGCATTTTCCGGGAAGTTGTCGATGATCAGTTTCAGCGGATTCAGCACGGCGACGGCGCGCGCGGCCTTGGGATCGAGATCGTCGCGCAAGGCGCCTTCGAGCACGCTGTAATCGATCCAGCTATTGTGCTTGGAGGCACCGGTGCGTTCGCACATCAGGCGGATGGCTTCCGGGGTATAGCCGCGCCGGCGCAAACCGACCAGCGTCGGCATGCGCGGGTCATCCCAGCCGTCGACGATTTTTTCATCGACCAGTTGTTTGAGCTTGCGCTTGCTGGTGACGATGTAGGTCAGGTTCAGGCGGGCAAATTCATACTGGCGTGGTGCGGGCGGTTGCAGCAGACCGGCTTCCGCAAGGCGTTCCAGTACCCAGTCGTAAAGAGGGCGCTGGTCTTCGAATTCCAGAGTGCAGATTGAATGGCTGATATTTTCCAGCGCATCTTCAATAGGATGCGCGAAGCTGTACATGGGATAGACGCACCATTTGTCGCCGGTATTGTGATGGGTGGCGTGCCGTATCCGATAGATGGCCGGATCGCGCAAATTCATGTTGGGGCTGGCCATGGAGATTTTGGCGCGCAGGATGAGGGTGCCGTCGGCATGGGTGCCGGCGCGCATTTCATCAAACAGCCTGAGCGATTCCTCGGCCGGGCGGTTGCGCCACGGCGAGTCGATTCCCGGCTCGGTCAGCGTGCCGCGCGTTTCGCGCATGCGTTCGGCGTTTTGCTCGTCGACGTAGGCGTGGCCGGCGCGTATCAGCGCTTGCGCCCCGGCATACATGAAATCGAAATAATTACTGGCGTAATACAGGTGCGGGTGGCCATCGTGGTGCCAGTCGAAACCCAGCCACTTAACCGAATCGATGATGGTATCGACGTATTCCTGATCTTCTTTTTCCGGATTGGTATCATCGAAGCGCAAATGGCAACGTCCGCCGTAGTCGCGCGCCAGGCCGAAATTGAGGCAGATCGATTTGGCATGGCCGATGTGCAAGTAGCCGTTGGGTTCTGGTGGAAAGCGGGTGACTACCTGTGGCAGCGATTCGCCTTGCGCATCCTGGCGATTGGCATAGGTGCCGGCGGCAATGTCGGCGTCGATGATGCCGCGTAGAAAATTGGTAGGGGGAGTAGGGGGCAGACCGTTTTTTAGTTCTTTGCTCATGGATTGCGGGAAGTAGTCTTAAATAGAGGGTGGCGTACATTCTACCGCACGTCCCGATCGCGGCGCTTGCGTCCATATTTGGTGGCGAAACCACAGTTTCAGGACCTAAACGGCGGCAATCCGGACTGCCCCTTGTGCCTTGCTATCGTTCGCGCTTAGGATAGGTGCGGCAGGTTTTGACAAGAGGGGTATTACAAGAGGGGTATTGACGATAATGTGGCCTTATCCAAGAGTGATTGCGCATCGCGGTGGTGGAACCCTGGCTCCCGAGAACACGCTTGCCGGCTTTCTTTGCGGCATGGAGCATGGCTATCGGGCGGTGGAGTTCGATGTGATGCTGACTGCCGACGAGGTTCCGGTGCTGATGCATGATGCCCGTTTCGGCCGTACGGTTGCCGGTAGCGGCGAGGTGGCCGCCCACAGCGCGCAAGAATTGCTGGCGATGGATGCCGGAAGCTGGGTGGCAGCGCGTTTTACCGGTGTCACCGTCCCGAGTCTGGAGCAGGCATTGTCATTCTGCCAAGAGAACGGTATCTGGATGAATGTCGAGATTAAACCTTCTGCACCGGCGGTGGCGGCGCGAACGGGCGCTATGGCAGCCAGCGTGGTGGCAGCCAGGTTTGCCGCGCACATCGGTGGCGACCCTGCGGCGCTGCCTTTACTGTCCTCGTTTGCAGAGGAAGCGCTGGCGGCGGCCAGAGAGGCCGCACCCGGTATCCCGCGCGCCTTGCTGGTTGACGCTATTCCCGCTGACTGGCGCGAGCGTCTGGTGCGGCTGGATGCGGTGGCTCTGCATGTCAACCAGGCCCGGCTGACTGCGCCACTGGCAGCGGAAATCAAAGGCGCGGGTTATGGCCTGTTTTGCTATACCGTCAATGATGTCGCTCGGGCCGATGAGATTCTGTCCTGGGGGGTTGACGGTTTTTGTACCGATCGTATTGATGTGATCGGTTCGGATTTTGCCGATTCAGCAGCAATGCGGATCGGTAACTGAATTTTGCTTGTTGCGCTGTCAACGCCCGCTCATTGGCTGGCGTTGAGGGTGCGAAGGGCAAAATCGTGAGACTGGAGGCCTAGCCCGGTACATACCGGACGCCAGCAACCAGGCAGCGAAAAATTGTAACTTTACATTACTCTCGAAGGATGACAAATGAAGATCAATACACTGCTGGCTGCCGTACTCGTTGCCGCTTTCTCTCTGCCTGTCATGGCGCAAATGCCAGCAGCTCAGCCAGCTCCTGCGGCAGCAGCTCCAATGGCCGCTCCTGCCGCCGATGCCAAGCCTGCAGAAAAAAAGAAGCACAAAAAGCATAAAAAGCATCACAAAGCTAAGCCAGCTGCTCCAATTGAAAAAAGTGTCTGAATACCGGTAGATGTTTTTGATACGGTGAATTTGGATGGATGAGCTTTACTGAGTCCATGGAAATTAACCGGTCGATATCATCCTTGACCCGCCCCGAGCAATCCGGGCGGGTTTTTTTACGTTGTCGATTTTTGGCTAGACAGCTGACCTGAGTTGTCGTCGTCCTGTATTCGTCCTGGCCGTGTTTTCGCTTTACTCCTGATTGGGTGAACACTCGGTCTGGCCATCGCTGTTATCAGCGCCCTTATCACGTATAATCGAGCGTTTTTAGCGCTATTTTTCGCTATTTTGACCAAGTTGCCCACGCCCATGAATTCAGCCGATATCCGCGATAAATTCCTCAAATTTTTCGAATCCAAAGGACATACGATCGTCCGTTCGTCCAGCCTGGTGCCGGGCAACGATCCGACGCTCCTGTTTACTAATTCGGGGATGGTGCAGTTCAAGGACGTGTTCCTCGGCACGGATCAGCGCAATTACGTGCGCGCCACGTCGGTGCAGCGCTGCCTGCGGGCGGGCGGCAAGCACAACGATCTGGAAAATGTCGGTTACACGGCGCGCCACCATACCTTCTTTGAAATGCTGGGTAACTGGTCTTTTGGCGATTACTTCAAGCGCGAATCGCTGAAGTGGGCGTGGGAGTTGCTGACCGTCGTTTATGGCCTGCCTGCCGACAAGCTCTGGGCCACCGTTTATGAAACCGATGACGAAGCGTACGACATCTGGGTCAATGAAATCGGCTTGCCGAAAGAGCGCGTCGTGCGTATCGGCGACAACAAGGGCGCACCGTACGCGTCTGATAATTTCTGGCAAATGGCTGAAACCGGCCCCTGCGGACCCTGTTCCGAAATTTTCTATGACCACGGTGCCGATGTCTGGGGCGGCCCGCCGGGCAGTCCTGACGCCGACGGCGACCGCTATATTGAAATCTGGAACAACGTGTTCATGCAGTTCGATCGTCAGATCGACCCTGCGACCGGCGAAGCGGTACTGTCCCCCTTGCCCGCTCCTTGCGTCGATACCGGCATGGGACTGGAACGACTCGCAGCGATTTTGCAGCATGTCCACAGCAATTACGAAATCGACCTGTTCCAGCGCCTGATTCAGGCGGCTGCGCGCGAAACCGGCATTACCGATTTGCAAGAAAATTCCTTGAAAGTCATCGCCGACCATATTCGCGCGACTTCCTTCCTGATTGTCGATGGCGTGATTCCCGGCAATGAAGGTCGTGGTTATGTGCTGCGCCGTATCATCCGTCGCGCATTGCGTCATGGCCATAAGCTGGGCCAGACCCGGCCGTTTTTCTACAAACTGGTCAAGGATCTGGTCGTCGAAATGGGCGCCGCTTATCCCGAACTGACCGCCGCCGCAGAGCGCGTGGAACAAGTCTTGAAGCAGGAAGAAGAGCGCTTCGGCGAAACGCTGGAACACGGCATGAAAATCCTGGAAGTAGCGCTGACCAAGACCCCGGGCAAACTGGACGGCGACACTGCCTTCACGCTTTACGATACCTTCGGCTTCCCGCTCGACCTGACGGCCGATATCTGCCGTGAACGCAACGTGCAGCTGGACGAAGCCGGTTTCGACGCTGCAATGGAACGTCAGAAATCGACTGCTCGCGCCGCCGGAAAATTCAAGACCGCCTCTGTCATCGATTACCACGGTGTCAAGACCCGCTTCGTCGGTTACGACACGCTGAGCCAGCCGGCCAGCATCACCGCTTTGTATGTCGGCGGCGTTGCTGTCGATCGTATCGCTGCCGGGCAAGAGGCAATCGTGGTACTCGACGTCTCGCCGTTTTATGCGGAATCAGGCGGGCAGGCGGGCGATGCCGGGGTGCTGGAATCGTCCGGTAACGCTTTTGCCGTAGCCGATACGCAAAAAATCCAACCCGATGTTTTTGGTCTTCATGGCATCTTGACGACCGGCACGCTGGCGCTGGGCGATCAGCTCGACGCCCGGGTCGATATCGCGCGCCGTGCGCAAATCATGCGCAACCACTCGGCCACGCATCTGATGCACAAGGCCCTGCGCGAAGTGCTGGGCGCGCATGTCGCGCAAAAAGGCTCGCTGGTGGACGCGGACAAGACCCGTTTCGACTTTAGTCACAACGCCCCGGTGAGCGCCGAGCAGATCCGTCTGGTCGAACAAATCGTCAACCGCGAAATTTTAAGCAACTCCGCGACTGAAGCCCAGGTCATGGGATTTGATGCCGCCGTCAGCGCAGGTGCCATGGCCTTGTTCGGTGAAAAATACGGCGATGAAGTCCGTGTGCTGTCGATAGGCTCGTCGCGGGAACTGTGTGGCGGTACCCATGTGCAGCGCACCGGCGACATCGGCTTGTTCAAGATCGTCGCGGAAGGTGGCGTTGCCGCCGGTATCCGTCGCGTGGAAGCGGTGACGGGCGAAGGCGCGCTGGCGCTGGTTCAGACCTTGAGCAGCCGCATCAATGACGCCGCAGCCGCGTTGAAGGCACCGGCCGATGAACTGACCCAGCGCATTGCGCAGGTGCAGGAGCATGTGAAGGGGCTGGAAAAAGAACTGACCGGACTGAAATCCAAGCTGGCGTCGAATCAGGGCGATGAGTTACTGGCACAAGCCGTTGACGTCAATGGCGTCAAAGTGCTGGCTGCCGCCTTGGACGGAGCCGACAGCGCTACTTTGCGCGAGACGATGGACAAGCTCAAATCCAAACTGAAAACTGCCGCCATCGTACTGGCCTCGGTCAGCGACGGCAAGGTCACACTGATTGCCGGCGTGACAGCCGATGCGACCTCCCGCATCAAGGCCGGTGAGCTGGTCAACCATGTCGCCCAGCAAGTGGGCGGCAAGGGCGGCGGACGGGCCGATATGGCGCAGGCAGGCGGTACGGACCCAAGTGGTTTGCCAGCGGCGCTGCAAAGCGTGGCGGCATGGGTTGCCGAGCGGGCTTGATTCCTATGAGCGACTTTAAATTTTGCCCTCACTGTGCCGCGCCGCTGATATGGCGGGCTGATATCGGGGAGGGTGGCAAACAGCGGCTGGCTTGCCCCGACGCGCACTGGACGCACTGGGATAATCCCTTGCCGGTTCTGGCGGCGCTGGTGGAAATCGACGGCCGCATTCTGCTGGCGCGCAATGCGGCATGGGCGGAAGGAAAATTTGCCTTGATTACCGGTTTCATGGAGCGCGATGAAACGCCTGAACAAGGAATCGCCCGTGAAATCAAGGAAGAAACCAATCTGGATGCGCAGGAAATCAGCCTGATCGGCGTCTATGAATTCATGCGCAAGAATGAATTGATCATTGCTTATCACGTAAAAGCTACTGGCGAGATTCGTCTTTCCGAGGAGCTGCTGGAATACCGGCTAGTGCCTCCTGCCGAGTTACTTCCCTGGCGCGCAGGCACGGGTTACGCGGTCGCGGACTGGATGCGGGCGCATGGCCTCGACGTGGAATTTGTGGATACCCCCGGCGCACCACGCGAGAACGTAGTCACATAAGAATGCAAACAAAAGGGGAAATATATTCCTTTTGGTGCATTTTCTGGCGAGAAATACAACACCATCTGCTGCAATGCACCAGATTAGCGTGCTTTGCAGTAGAATTTAAGACTTCCTTACTTCACTTCAGAATCAAGCATGATCATTGCATTCAACAGAGAACTCGATGCGCGCGGATTACATTGCCCGTTGCCAATTCTGAAGACGAAAAAAGCCTTGGCCGACATGACTAGCGGTGAAGTGCTGAGGGTGCTGGCGACAGATACCGGCTCAGTGCGCGATTTTCAGGCTTTTGCCCGTCAGACGGGTAACGACTTACTGTCGCAGACCGAAGAAAATAGTGAGTTTATTTTTTTCATGAAACGTAAATAAAACCGCATTTTTATTGGTAAGGCAACGCTCGCCGAGCATGAGTCGATGAATATCAGTCGATGAATATCAGTCGATGAACATGATTCGATGAGCATCAGTCGATGAACATGAGTCGACTGCCTCCCGGATGAATCAGAATTTGTTGTCATGAAAACAACCGCCTTGCTGGCGGTTTTTTTTTGCCGACTGCTCGCGCAAAGAGCCCTTCAATCCGGATGCCGGAATTCTGCACCAGGCTTATGCAGTCAGAGATCCCTCCAGCCCTCTTGATTCAATGGCACTGATATTGCTTATCAGAGGAGTGGATCTTCAGTTTTCTGGCAATGTCGAGAAGGTGTCGGGAATATGCTCAATACAAACAATCAGAAAAAGGGTTTTCCCCGGATGCAATTGGTACCCCGCAATTCGATTGAAACGAGCAAGGTCGGCGTAATCGGTGGATTTACCTCGAGGATGCTGGAAACCATGCTCTCCAATCTGGATGGCATGGTTTACCGTTGTCGTGACGATGCGCAATGGAGCATCGAATTCATCAGCGAAGGCTGCGTCAAGCTGACAGGTTTTCAGCGCGAAGATTTCATGGATGAAGGACGTGCCTCGCTGGAAAGCATCACCCATCCCGAAGATCGTTTGTGGGTGCGCAAACGCATAGGTGTTGAAACAGCAAAGAAAAACCGGTTTGAAATCGAATATCGCATCGTGCGTGCCGACGGTGAAATCCGCTGGGTGTGGGAACGCGGTGTCGGCATTTTCAGCGATAAGGACGAGTTGCAGGCCCTGGAAGGTTTCATACAAGACATTACCGAACGCAAGCAGGCCGAAGTCGCCTTGCGGGAAGCCGAACGACGCTATCGCAGCATCTTTGAAAATGCCATCGAAGGCGTGTTCCAGTCGACCATGGATGGTAGCTACCTGGCGGTGAATCCCGCGCTGGCAAGGATCTATGGATACGCCTCGCCGGAAAAACTGATCCTCGGCTTGAGTGATATTCGGCAGCAACTCTATGTCGATCCGCAGCGGCGCGCCGAGTTTATGCGCCTGATGGCGCAGCATGGGTCGGTGACCAATTTCGAGTCCCGCATTTACCGCCGCGACGGAGAAATTATCTGGATTTCGGAAAATGCGCGCACGGTGACGGATTCCATCGGCAAGCTTCAGTTTTACGAGGGAACGGTCGAAGATATCACCAAACGCAAATCGCACGAAGCGGAAATGCGGCATCAGGCCACACACGATGTGCTGACCGGCTTGCCCAATCGCGCCATGCTTAACAGCCATTTACAACAGTCGATGCAGTCTGCGCAGGAAAGTGACTCGATTGTTGCCGTCGTGTTCGTCGATCTGGATCAATTCAAGCTGATTAACGACAGTCTTGGTCATCAGGTAGGAGATGAGTTGCTGAGGACCGTGGCGCAACGACTGAGCTCTTGCGTACGGGAAACGGACATGGTGGCGCGGCAGGGCGGGGATGAATTCGTTCTGGTCTTGCCGGGGCAGCAGGATCAGGCCAGCGTCACCGAAGTCATGCAGCGCATATTGGACGTGGTGGCGCGGCCCTGGATGATAAGGGAAAAAGAATTTCATGTGACCTGTAGCATTGGCGTGAGCCTGTACCCGGTAGATGGCCGCGATGTCGAAAGTCTGCTTAAAAATGCCGATTCCGCCATGTATAGGGCGAAAGAGGATGGCCGGAATAATTTCCAGTATTTTTCCCAAAGCATGGATGTTCAGGGGGACGACCGGTTGCAAATGCTGGTTAGCTTGCGTCGCGCTTTGGAGCTGCAGGAATTTGAGCTGTATTACCAGCCGAAAATCAGCCTCGCCGATGGCAGCTTGATTGGCGCGGAAGCATTGATCCGTTGGCACGATCCGGTACAGGGCATGATTGCGCCGGGGAAATTCATTCCTTTAGCAGAAGAAGCGGGCTTGATTGTTCCTATTGGCGAGTGGGTGCTGCGAACCGCTTGTGCGCAAAACAAGGCGTGGCAAGATGCCGGCCTGTCACCGGTTTCTATGGCGGTTAACTTGTCGCCGCACCAACTCAATCACGATCTGGCCACGGTGGTGGCGCAAGTGTTGTCCGAAACCGGACTGGATGCCGGCTGGCTGGAACTGGAGCTGACCGAAAACGTGGTGATGAAAGATGCCGAAAAAACCATCGCCAGCCTGAACACCTTAAAAGCGCTGGGCTTACAGATATCGGTCGATGATTTCGGTACCGGCTATTCCAGTCTGAGCTACCTGCGCCGTTTCCCGGTCGATACGCTGAAAATCGACCAGTCATTTGTCCGTGAAATCAGCAACGATCTGGACAGCGCCGCGATCGTCAAAGCCATCATTTCCCTGGCCCACACGCTGAACCTGAAGGTGATTGCGGAAGGGGTGGAAACGACAGGACAGGAGCAGTTTCTGAGAGAAAACGGCTGCGATGCCGTACAGGGCTACTTATTCGGTAAACCGATGCCGGCGGAAGAATTTCTGCGGCTGCTTCAGGCGAGCTAATGCGTGTCGCCACAGCCATCCCCCGCTCGCCACTTTGTGACTGAGGCCGCGCTGTCACGGCCCTCTCACTGTGAACAAGAAACAACGGGGGCAAATCACTGTATGGTTTGTGCTACACTGCTTGCCCATACGTTACGACATCGCCCCACAGCACTCAGGCTGTTGCTGCTATCGGACGGAATGCACAGAGCAGTATCGATGCATTACCCTTCATTGAGCGAGTCCCGGCTGTCATAACGTGGCGAAAGAGCCGGCAGTATTGCTCAGCGCCTGCACCAAGTCATTTTATTCCCGCCCCATCACAAACCTCTTCGAACCAGGGCGACGGAAAGCAGCAGTAAATCGATGGTGCCTTGCACTTGCCAGATAATCCGGCGCTTACCCGGCGACGTGTCGGGCAAACCGGCAGCACCCCGACTTGCCGCAGGATGACCTGATTCGGCGCACATTCCACGCATAGTTTTGCAACTCGTACTGCAAACTTTTATTAAATCAGTCGCACAAGAGTCGTACATGAATATTGTTGAGGCTAAGAAAGTCCTCGAAACCGCCTTGCTATGCACCCATGAGCCCCTGTCGATCAACGACTTGAAAACGCTCTATGCAGCAAGCGACGAAGCGGAATGTGAAATCAACACCGATACCATCAAGCAAATGCTTGAGGAGTTGGCGGCGGACTGGGCAGACAAAGGTCTGGAAATCGTCCGTTTGTCGACCGGCTGGCGCTTTCAAAGCCGGCCCGGGATGAAAATGTACCTGGAGCGGCTCAATCCTGAGAAGCCACAAAAATACACGCGTGCCACGCTGGAAACACTTGCCATCATTGCCTACCGCCAGCCGGTCACGCGCGGTGATATTGAGGAAATCCGGGGCGTGACCGTCAGCACCCAGACGATTAAATTGCTGGAAGAGCGCAGCTGGATAGAATCCATTGGCCACCGCGACGTGCCGGGCCGACCAGCCCTGTTTGCGACCACCCGTCGCTTTCTGGACGATCTGGGCCTGACTTCGCTGGAGCAATTGCCGCCGCTGCAGGCCATTGGCGGTCAGGATGCCGACGATGCCGGCAGAGCTGCGCATTTAGAAGCTTTGCAACAGAATCCACAAGCTGATTTGATTACGGCGGAATTCGACGAGGAGCCGGCTCCTGCGGTCGAAACGCTGTTTGAGCCGGTAGACGCCGGCGAGCCAGCTGAGCCGACAATCAAGAATATAGAGAACGATGTAGTGCCGGATGCGCTCGAAACCGGCAATGATGCCGACGGTAGCGCGCATGCTGCCGGCAATACCGAAGCCCCCGAGATACCAAGCAAGATATCCACCAAGACTCAGGCAGCGTCGCCGCAAACACCGTCGCCATTCACGGCAAGCGGCGAAATGACCCCGGCGCTTTCTTTCCACGAACCAGTTGCAGAGACCGCGCCCGTTGCTACGTCCTTGGCAACTCAGAACAAACACGATACTGATAATGAAACCAACTAGCTCTCCCGACACCTCAACTGCCCAGCCGACTACAGGCGCCGCTAATGACGTCGTCACTACGACGGAAACGGTCAAACCGATCAAGAAGCGGGCCAAGAAAGTTGCTGATGAAGCAACGGCATTGCCGCTCAAGACGACTGAGACCGCATCCGCCGAGACGGCAGAAAAGCCGGCACCGAAGAAGCGGGCTTCACGGGCCAAGGTAGTTAAGGAACTGGCGACCGAGGCCGCATTGCCTGTTACTGCAGACGCCGTGTCGGCGCCCGTACCGGTGATCAAAGCGAAACCCAAGCCACGCGCCAAACCAGTGATCGTCGCCGAAGCCGCAGCTGCCGTGGTCGTGGAGGCTCCGGTGCAGAAAATATTGACAGCCCCGCGTCCGGTGGTCGTCGTGACCGTCAGTAGCGAGCCGACATCGTCCGCGCCACAACTGTTCGATACCCCGGGTGCGGAAGCCCCCCGTGACAAAACACCGCGCCGCGGCGTACGTGGCCCCCGCGCCATGCGTAACAATCGGATCGCTCAACGGGCAGCCGAGGCAGCCGGCGAGGGTACAGTTCCACCGGCACCGCATCAGACTGAAATGATGAGCTTCGATGCAATGCCCAATGCGCCTATTCCCGTCGCCGACAACGCGATTGCTGAATCACGCAAGCAAGGACAAGATCGGCAACGTCAGAATCCCAAAGGTAAAAAGCCTTTCGTCAAAGGCCAGGGCAAGACCAAAGCGCCGCAACTCGGTGCGCGCAACAATGGCAATGCGGCCGAAGATATTTTTTCCTACGTCACCTCGGAGGCTTTCGATAGTTCCGCAGAAGAAGGCGGCCCGGGCAATCGTCCACAGCATGAACGTCGCGGTAAAAATGGTCAGCGTGATCTGATCGCCGATGATGACGCGCCAAAACTGCACAAAGTGCTGGCGGAAGTCGGTCTCGGATCACGGCGCGATATGGAAGAACTGATTATTGCCGGCCGCGTCTCGGTCAATGGCGAGCCTGCTCACATCGGTCAGCGGATTCTGCCGGCTGACCAGGTCCGTATCAATGGCAAGCTGTTGCATCGTAAAGTCAGCAAGCGCCCGCCGCGCGTATTGATGTACCACAAGCCGGCCGGTGAAATTGTCAGTCATAACGACCCTGAAGGCCGCTCCTCGGTATTCGAGCGCTTGCCGACCATGAAAGTCGGAAAGTGGCTGGCCGTGGGACGTCTGGATTTCAACACCGAAGGTTTGCTGTTGTTTACAACCTCCGGCGATCTGGCTAACCGTCTGATGCACCCGCGCTACGGCATTGATCGTGAATATGCCGTCCGTACCTTGGGCGAGCTGGAAGAGGGCATGCGCCAGAAACTGTTGAATGGCGTCGAACTGGATGACGGCACGGCGCAGTTTTCAAAAATTTCTGACGGCGGTGGTGAAGGCGTTAATAAGTGGTATCGCGTCATCATCGGCGAAGGTCGTAATCGTGAAGTGCGCCGGATGTTTGAGGCGGTTGGTTTGACGGTTTCACGTCTGATCCGTACCCGTTACGGTGCCATGACCTTGCCGAGCGGCCTGAAACGCGGCCGTTGGGAAGAGCTGGAAGAAAACGCTGTGCGTGATTTGCTTGCCGTGAGTGGCCTGGAAAAAATAGTACCCGATGGTAAAGCTCCGGGCAAAAAGCAGGGCGGCGGTCGTTATGGCGATGACAACGGTAATCGTCGTGGTAACGGCAACAGCACCGGCAATGGCAACAGCGCTGGTTATGGTAATGGCAACAGTTACGGCAATAGCAACGGGAACGTCAACGGCAATGTGAATGGCAACGTCAGCGGCGGCAATGCCAATGGCGGTGGATATGCCGGTAATGGCGGCGGCCGTGGCAAACCGCAGGGACAGGGTTCGTATGCCGGCGCAGCGCAAGGCGCGCCGCGTCGCAGCCAATGGCAGGGCGGCAGCAATCCTGATGGCGGCGGTCAGGGGCAAGGAAAGCCACGCTCCCGGCAACCTGATCCATTGCAGACAGCTCTCGGGTTTCCTGACGCTGGTCAGCGCCGTCAATCGCGTCCGCGTAGTCCCATGGGGCAAGCAAAGCCACAAGGGCAAGGGCAGGGTCAAGGACAGAACGGTATGCCGCGTCGGCGCACGCGCGGCTGAGTCTCGACGGACTAATCGTGTCGTTGTTGTGTAGCGGTTGGTCCCTCAGGGTTGCTCCGGTAAGAAGTCGTTAATACGGCTGATTTGCGGTGAAGGTGTTATTCAGTTACAATGCCGGAGTTAACCGCGTGGCTCAGCAAAAAATACAAGTCGATCTGCTTGTATTTGATTAACGATTAGAAAGATGGGCAGATGCCCATTTTTTTTTGCTGAACCATTTGTGCATGACGGCAAGATGTCCATTGAAGTAGTACAAGTAATAAAGGTGACTCGTCGCCCGATGGCATTGCCGGTGTATGCAGCGCACTGTTCAAACGTATGAATGGCATCCGTGGATGCCGACGGAGACCGATTTGCAATTGCAGGAAATGATAGAGACAACCCTGACGGGCATGGGTTACGAATTGGTGGACTTTGAAAAAGCCGCGCACGGCATGCTGCGCGTGTACATCGACTTCCCGCCCGAGCGCGCGGATCAGGGTGCAATCACCGTCGAAGACTGCGAAAAAGTCACGCATCAGTTACTGCATGTATTTACGGTAGAAAATGTCGTCTACGAACGGCTGGAAGTATCGTCCCCCGGACTGGATAGGCCGCTGAAAAAGCTGGCTGATTTCCAGCGTTTCGTTGATCAGGAAGCCCTGATCAAACTGCGGGTGCCGATGCCGGGTACGGCGCATCGCAAATCTTTCCAAGGTTTGTTGCGCGCACCGGATGGTGAAGTACTAAAACTGGAATTCGAAGCAAACGATGGGTCGGTAGCGGTGCTGGATTTTGCGCTCGCCGATGTGGATAAGGCACGTCTGGTGCCGCAAGTGAATTTTAGGAGCCGCAAAGCATGAGCCGCGAAGTTTTATTGTTAGTCGATGCGCTGGCGCGCGAAAAAAATGTCGATCAGGATGTCGTTTTCGGCGCGCTCGAACACGCTCTCGCCCAGGCCACCAAAAAACGCTATGAAGGCGATGTCGACATCCGGGTCACGATCAATCGTGAAGATGGCGGATTCGAATCTTTCCGCCGCTGGCACGTTGTGCCAGATGAGGCCGGCTTGCAGCTGCCCGATCAGGAAGTGCTGCATTTCGAAGCCAAAGAGCAAATCCCCGATATCGAAGTGGATGAATACATCGAAGAGCCGATCGAATCGGTCGACTTCGGACGCCGCTTCGCCCAAGATACAAAGCAAGTGGTTCTGCAACGTATCCGTGACGCCGAGCGCGAACAAATTCTGGCTGATTTCCTGGAGCGCGGTGATTCATTGGTCACCGGCACGATCAAGCGCATGGAACGCGGCGATGCCATTGTGGAATCCGGCAAAATCGAAGCCCGCCTGCCACGCGACCAGACTATCCCTAAAGAAAATCTGCGCATCGGCGACCGCGTCCGCGCTTATATTCTGCGCGTAGAACGCAACGCTCGTGGCCCACAGGTCATCCTGTCGCGCACCGCGCCTGAATTCATCATGAAGCTGTTCGAGCTGGAAGTCCCGGAAATCGAACAAGGCCTGCTGGACATTAAATCAGCAGCACGCGATCCCGGCGTTCGCGCCAAGATCGCCGTCTATACAGCAGACAAACGCATCGATCCTATCGGCACCTGTGTCGGCATGCGCGGTTCGCGCGTGCAGGCAGTGACCGGCGAACTCGGCGGTGAGCGTGTCGATATCGTCCTGTGGTCGGAAGACCCGGCGCAGTTTGTTATCGGCGCACTGGCGCCGGCGAATGTGTCGTCGATTATGGTCGATGAAGATACGCACGCCATGGATGTCGTGGTGGATGAAGAAAATCTGGCCATCGCTATCGGCCGCGGCGGACAAAACGTCCGTCTGGCGGCAGAGCTGACCGGCTGGCAGATCAACATCATGACTGCGGAAGAATCGGCTGACAAATCCGCTGTGGAAACTGGTGCGATCCGCGCCTTGTTCATGGCAAAACTGGATGTCGATCAGGAAGTGGCCGATATTCTGGTGGAAGAAGGTTTCGCCAGTCTGGAAGAGATCGCCTACGTGCCGATCAATGAAATGCTGGAAATCGAATCCTTCGACGAAGACACCGTCAACGAACTGCGTAATCGCGCTCGCGATGCCCTGGTCAGTGAAGCGATTGCCTCGGAAGAGGGACTCGAAGGCATGGAAGAGGCGCTGATCGAATTCGAGGGCATGGAGCGCGTGATGGCCGGCAAGCTGGGTCTGGCGGGTATCAAGACACTGAAGGCTTTTATCGCGCTGGCCTACGATGAATTCGCAGCGATTCTGGCATTGCCAGCAGATCGCGCACGTCAGCTGAGAGAAAACGAATTTGCAGATGTGACGGATGATGAGATGACACTCATTGACGCCAAATACGATGAGCATGCGAAAGCATTGCAGGCCAGGGCATGGAGCCTTGCTGAAGCTAAATAAGCTGAAATGCGCGTATTTAGCGTCTGCCCGTAGCATCTGCTGAGCAATATAGAAAAGAGGATTGAATGGCAAGTAACAATGTAGCCCAATTTGCCACCGAGCTGAAAATGCCGGCGGATCTGCTGTTGACCCAATTGAAGTCGGCAGGAGTGGATAAAAGCTCTGAAGACGACGCCTTGTCGAAAGAAGATAAGGATCGCCTGCTCGAGCATTTGCGGCGGGTTCGTGGCGCAGCACCGGATAGCGACAAGAAAAAAATTACGCTGACTCGCAAGGAAACGACCGAAATCAAGCAGGCTGACGCTACTGGAAAGTCGCGCACGATCCAAGTGGAAGTGCGCAAAAAGCGGACGTTCATCAAGCGTGATGAGGCACCGCAAGAAACCGCTGCTGCGCAAGAAGAGGCGCCGGTTCCTGTGATCGACCAGGCGGAAATCGAACGGCGCGCAGCGGAAGCGCAGCGTCAGGTCGAATTGATCGCGCGTCAGGAAGCCGACCTGCGAGAGAAGCAGCAGCGTCTGGCGCAGCTGGAAGCGGAAGAAATCGCTCAAGCCAAAGCAGCTGAAGAGCATGCCAAGCAGGCAGAGCGTGAAGCCAAGCTGGCGGCGAAAGCAGAAGTTGCTGCCGAGCAGGCCGTCGCAGCGATTCCCGTTGCAGCACCTGAACAGACCGATCCGGCAGAAGCCGAGAAAAAGCGTGCAGCTGCCGAAGAAGCCAAGAAAAAAACCGAGCTGGCAAGCAAGGAAGCGGCTGACCGTGTCGTTGCAACTGAACGTGCCCGTAAGGCTGTCGCTGACGAAGTTGCGCAGATCAAGGCCATGATGAATGCGCCGCGGCGCGTCATCAAAGCACCGGAGCCAGTCGTCGCGCCGGTGGTTGCCAAGCCTGCTGAAGGCACATTGCACAAGCCGGCTGACAAGAAGCCGGGCGAAAAGAAAGACGAAAAGAAACCTGTCGTCGACAAGAAATCGATCAAGTCGGCCAATGTTTCCTCCACCTGGCAGGATGACGCGAAAAAACGCGGCACCGGCATGAAAGCACGCGGCCCAAGTGGCGGCGGGCGTGATAGCTGGCGCGGTGGCCCTAAGGGGCGTCGCAGCAATCAACAAGATGATCACGAAAGCAATTTCCAGGCGCCGACAGAAGCTGTCGTCAAGGATGTGCATATTCCTGAAACCATCACCGTAGCGGAAGTTGCGCACAAGATGTCGGTCAAGGCATCCGAAGTCATCAAGCATCTGATGAAACTGGGCCAAATGGTCACCATCAACCAGGTGCTGGACCAGGAAACGGCCATGATCGTGGTCGAAGAAATGGGCCACCGCGCATTCGCGGCCAAGCTCGATGACCCTGAAGCCTTGCTGGAAGAGGGTGTTGAGCATGTCGACGCTATCGTCCTGGCGCGCGCTCCGGTCGTCACCGTCATGGGTCACGTCGATCACGGTAAAACATCGCTGCTCGATTACATTCGTCGTACCAAGGTTGCTTCCGGCGAAGCCGGTGGCATTACCCAGCACATCGGCGCATATCACGTCGAAACGTCGGGTGGCATGATCACCTTCCTCGATACGCCGGGCCATGAAGCCTTTACGGCCATGCGTGCCCGCGGCGCCAAGGCAACCGACATCGTTATTCTGGTGGTTGCCGCCGACGATGGCGTGATGCCACAAACCAAGGAAGCGATTGCCCATGCCAAGGCCAGCGGTGTGCCGCTGGTCGTAGCGATCAACAAGATCGACAAGCCGGGCAGCAATCTGGACCGCGTTAAGCAGGAACTGGTTGCCGAAGGCGTCGTTCCTGAAGAATACGGCGGAGAGTCGCCATTCATCGGCGTGTCAGCCAAGACCGGTGAGGGTATCGATAGTCTGCTGGAACAAGTGCTGTTGCAGGCGGAAGTGCTGGAGCTGACATCGGCCATCAACGTGCCTGCACGCGGTCTGGTGATTGAAGCCAAGCTGGACAAGGGCCGCGGCCCGGTCGCCACTATTCTGGTGCAGTCGGGTACGCTCAAGCGCGGCGATGTCGTGCTGGCAGGTTCCTCATTCGGCCGGGTACGTGCGATGCTCGATGAAAATGGCAAGAGCATTACTGAAGCTGGCCCATCGATTCCGGTCGAAATTCAGGGTCTGACTGAAGTGCCGGTCGCCGGTGAAGAAGTTCTGGTCATGTCCGATGAGCGCAAAGCGCGTGAAATCGGCCTGTTCCGTCAAGGCAAGTTCCGCGACGTCAAGCTGGCCAAGCAACAAGCCGCCAAGCTCGAAAACATGTTCGATCAAATGGCCGAAGGCGAAGTCAAGAACCTGCCAATGATCGTCAAGACCGACGTGCAAGGTTCGCAGGAAGCACTGGTTCAATCCTTGCAAAAGCTGTCCAACAGCGAAGTGCGGGTGCAGGTGGTGCATGCGGCAGTCGGTGGTATTACCGAATCCGACGTCAACCTGGCCGTGGCCTCGAAGGCAGTCATCATCGGCTTCAACACACGGGCCGATGCCTCTGCCCGCAAGCTGGCCGAAGCCAATGGCGTGGACATCCGCTACTACAACATCATTTACGATGCGGTAGACGAAGTGCGGGCCGCCATGTCCGGCATGCTGTCGCCTGAAAAGCGCGAACAGTCGCTGGGTCTGGTTGAAATCCGACAAGTGTTCCTCGTCAGCAAAGTCGGCGCGATTGCCGGTTGCTATGTGCTCGAAGGTCTGGTGCGTCGCGGTTCGTCCGTGCGCCTGCTGCGCGACAATGTTGTGCTGTGGACCGGCGATCTGGATTCGCTCAAGCGCTTCAAGGACGACGCCAAAGAAGTCCGAGCTGGCTTCGAATGCGGTTTGTCACTCAAGAACTTCAACGACATCCAGGTCGGCGATCAGCTCGAGATTTTCGAAGTGCAGGAAATCGCCCGCACGATGTAAAGCGTTATTGCCTCACCGCGTCAGTTGCCGGAATCCGGCAGCCGATGCGGGGATGTTCAGTGCCATGTCATTCCCGGCCGCTGCATCCGCCCCTTGAAAGCAGGGTAGGCAACCCCTCAGTAATATAAGCAACATCAGCAGGATAGGCAGTAACACGCATATGGCAAAACATAGTAAATCGATTCCCGGCCGCGGCTTGCGCGTCGCCGACCAGATCCAGCGCGATCTGTCGGAACTCATCGCGTACGAATTGAAAGATCCCCGGGTTGGCATGATTACGCTGACCGAAGTTCAGGTGACCCCCGATTACGCACACGCCAAGGTGTTTTTCACGACCTTGCAGGATGATCCTGTCGCCGTGCGCGGCACGCTGGAAGTACTGAACAAGGCAGCCGGTTTTCTGCGGACGCAATTAGGTCGCCGTCTCAGCATCCATACGCTGCCGCAATTGCATTTCGTGCATGACGATTCGACGGTGCGCGGTTTGCATATGTCGAAACTGATCGACGAAGCCAACGCTACGCGTGCCAAGGATGCCGACGAAAGCTGACTTCCGCTAGTCACTGGCGGTTTGGGTCACTTATTAGGTCAGCATATTTGTCCTGCATATTTGTTCTGTTTATTTCTTTTGATTATTCGGCCTGCAACCGGGCTGTTTATTCCATTTTTCCCTCACTGATGATTCCCGATGGCGTCTTTCCAGCCTAAAAAAAAGCGCGTTCCCGTTCATGGCGTATTGCTCCTGGATAAGCCGGTCGGCCATTCCAGCAACGATGCCCTGATTGCGGCAAAGCGCCTGCTGAATGCGGAAAAAGCGGGCCACACTGGGACGCTGGACCCCTTCGCAACCGGCTTGCTGCCCTTGTGTTTTGGGGAGGCAACCAAGTTTGCGCAGGACTTGTTGGAGGCGGACAAAACCTACGAAACGGTAGTCCACCTGGGCGTGCAGACGACGACTGGCGACACCGAAGGGGAGGTGTTGCAGACTCTGGAAGTTGACGTTACGCCGGAGCAGATCGCCACCGTACTGGAGCGATTTCGTGGTCCTCAGGAGCAAACGCCGCCAATGTATTCTGCGCTCAAGCGCGACGGCAAGCCCTTGTACGAATACGCGCGCGCTGGCATTACGCTGGAACGCGAAGCCCGCCCGGTTGTGATCCATGCACTGGAAATGCTTCAGTACCAGGCACCGTATCTGCATCTGCGGGTTTGTTGCAGCAAGGGCACATATATTCGGGTGCTGGGCGAAGACATCGGCGCCGCACTCGGTTGCGGGGCGCATCTGCAGGCCTTGCGTCGCACCGGTGTCGGCGTACTGACGTTGAAGGACGGCATCACCCTGGAGCAGTTCGCGGCAATTCCCGAATCGGAACGCGCCACTTCATTGATGCCGGTCGATGCCTTGCTCACCTCGTTTCCGGTAGTGGAATTGCCGGAAGTGCTGGCGCAGCGATTTTTACAGGGTCAGCGTTTATCGCTTGGCAAGGAGCAGATCAGCGCGCCGGAACAACTCGGTCGGGTGCGTGTGTATCGACGGGAAGACCAGCAATTGCTGGGCACCGGACTGATGCAGGAATTTACTGTATTGGCCCCGGAGCGTTTGATTTCCACGGTGCAATTTCAGAATTAAGGCGCGATAGCCGCCGCGACGCATTGTTAGTGCATCGCAAGACATCACAACGTAATTAGAAATGCAGCAAGTCTTTGAAATAGAAGGACTTGTTGGCAAGGAATCAGTAAAAAAGTTCGTGCATTGCAGCATGCTATAATGCGCGCCTCCCATCGGCACAGCAACCAACTATTTATGTCAACTCCAAAACGCGCTATTCGCAACATCGCCATCATTGCCCACGTCGATCATGGCAAGACCACACTCGTAGACCAGTTGCTGCGTCAATCTGGTACCTTCCGCGAAAACCAACAGGTTGACGCCCGCGTGATGGACTCCAACGATATCGAAAAAGAACGCGGTATCACGATTCTGTCTAAGAACTGTGCCGTCGAATACAAGGGCACCCACATCAACATCGTAGACACCCCCGGCCATGCCGACTTCGGTGGCGAAGTTGAGCGCGTGCTGTCGATGGTAGACAGCGTGCTGCTGCTGGTGGATGCGCAAGAAGGCCCGATGCCACAAACGCGTTTCGTAACGCGCAAGGCGCTGGCCCTGGGTCTGAAGCCTATCGTTGTGGTCAACAAGATCGACCGTGAAAATGCTGACCCGCAAAAAGCGGTCAACGCCACTTTCGAACTGTTCGACAAACTCGGCGCTACCGACGAGCAATTGGATTTCCCTATCATTTACGCATCGGGATTCAAAGGCTACGCTGGTCTGGAAGATTCCATCCGCGAAGGCAATATGGAGCCCCTGTTCGACGCAATCCTCGAACACGTTCCTGCACGCGAAGATGATCCGGATGGTCCGCTGCAACTGCAAATCACCTCGCTGGAATACTCGTCTTACGTCGGCAAAATCGGCGTTGGCCGTATCCTGCGCGGTCGCGTCAAAGCCCTGCAAGACGTGGTCTGGATGAATGGCCCGGATGACAAGCCAACCAAGGCGCGTATCAACCAAGTGCTGACTTTCCGTGGTCTGGATCGCGTGCAGGTTGACGAAGCACTGGCTGGCGACATCGTACTGATCAATGGTATTGAAGACATCAGCATTGGTTCCACCATCTGCGCACCGGACACCCCGGAAGGCTTGCCGATGTTGAAGATCGACGAACCGACACTGACCATGAACTTCATGGTGAACAATTCGCCACTGGCTGGCCGCGAAGGCAAATTCGTTACTACTCGTCAGATCCGCGACCGTCTGGACCGCGAACTGAAAGCCAACATGGCTTTGCGCGTAGTGCAAGCAGAAAACGACGATTCGACCTATGAAGTGTCGGGTCGCGGCGAATTGCATCTGACGATTCTGATTGAAAACATGCGTCGCGAAGGCTTCGAGCTGGCCGTTTCGCGTCCACGCGTGGTCTACAAGATGGTCGATGGCGAACGTCACGAGCCGTACGAAAATCTGACTGTGGATGTTGAAGAAAACAACCAGGGCGGTGTCATGGAAGAACTGGGTCGTCGTCGTGGCGATCTGCAGAACATGGAACCGGACGGCAAAGGACGTGTGCGCTTGGAATACCGTATTCCTGCACGCGGCCTGATTGGTTTTCAGGGCGAATTCATGACGCTGACACGCGGCACTGGCTTGATGAGCCACGTGTTCGACGAATACGCACCAGTGGACAACAGTAAGGGTGAACTCGGCGGTCGTCGCAATGGCGTGCTGATTTCCCAGGACGACGGCGCTGCCGTTGCCTACGCCATCTGGAAACTGCAAGATCGCGGCCGTATGTTCGTCAGCCACAATGATCCAGTCTATGAAGGCATGATCATCGGTATCCACTCGCGCGACAACGATCTGGTCGTCAACCCGATCAAGGGCAAGCAACTGACCAACGTTCGTTCCTCCGGTACTGACGAAGCGGTGCGCCTGGTGCCGCCAATCGAAATGTCGCTGGAATATGCAGTGGAATTCATTGATGACGACGAGCTGGTCGAAGTCACACCGAAGAGCATCCGCTTGCGCAAACGTTATCTGAAAGAAAACGAACGCAAAAAGGCTGGCCGCGATTCGTAATACCTGACCGGGTCAGTCAGCAGCAGCGCTGACCGGTGAGAAAAAAGGGACGAACCTTCGGGTTGCGTCCCTTTTTTATTTCTACGGAGCAGCTTATTGCAGACGGATAGTCTTAATTCGGGGAATGGGAGACGGCATTATCTATGCCGCACTGCAACCGAAACCTTATTTTATCTATGTGGGGGAGAATGTATATAGCTGCAGATGGAAGGTATTATTCACAAATTGGATAACAGGTATGCGAATAATAAAGTTGTGGACAAATGCCTCGATCTATATAGTTACACCTGTCTCCTCCAATTACCTCTAAAAGAATTGGATTTAGCCCGGAAGCTGCAAAGCTCCCGGGCTTTTTTTTGTCCGAAATTATAGAGGAGGCCTCAAAAGAGGCCTTAACAAACGATCACTATGAAGTGACTGATTTTCGGTCTTATATCACTTTTTCAAATATAGTGCGGCGCATAATGACTATAGGTAAAATCTAGCGCACTATGCGTCAAGCAGTTAAAAATCCTATCTCATTAGAGGGTAGAGGAGACACCGGCCCGCAGCATCGAATTTATTCGTGCTGCGGGCTTTCCATTTGGGGCTCCCCAAATGCATGCGCCAATCCAAGCCAGATCGGCTCAGGCAAAACCAACTTGCCAAACATAATACAAGTCAAAGAAATTGAAGATGCCTTGCCTTGCACTCGCATCTTCCGGGGCAAGCGCCTTGCCCGAACATGCACCAAAGAACTAAACCAGTCAAAGCGGCGTAACAGACCCGCCTCCTCAAGTCGCACCCAACTCGCCCGAATACGATTTTCAATACTTTTCCATAAGCAATACTACGTAGATTTGCTTCTACATTGGTACTCGTCATATTTCTGAAAATAGCGAATATCGACAAGATCGAGTCTTTCTAAAACCCCTGGCAATCAGCGGTTGACGGCCACGGCCACTCAACAAAAAGAAAGTACTCGATCAATGAAGAAGCAGGCCGCGGCCCGTAAGCTCAGCACGCACGCTGTGCGCCACATGCACTACGCCGGCATGGCGTTGCTATTGAGCGCAGCGTTTGCCGATGCAAGAGGGCAATCCACCTCAATCGATGCCAACGAACAACAGCGCCGCCGCAGCCAGTCGGAAGCCGTCGAAAGGGAAAATCAATCACAATCCCCCCGGGTCGAACTGCGCGCACCGCAGACCACGACCGATGAGCTGGAATCGCTCGCACTCCCAAGCGAATCCCCCTGCTTCAAAATCAATAGCCTGCTGCTGGAAGTCCCGCCGCATTTATCGCCCGCACTCCGGCAAGCCGGAGCCAGCCAGCTCACCTTCGACCCGTTCCGCTTCGCCCAGCAATACCTGGATCAATACGCTGGCACCTGCATCGGCAAAGAAGGCCTGAACCTGATCGTACGACGCCTCACCCGCCTGATCTTGATCCAGGGCTACAGCACCACTCGCATTGGCATCCCCGAGCAAGAACTAAGCAGCGGCACACTCACACTCGCTCTGATCCCCGGCATTATCCGCAACATCCGCTTTGCCGATCCCGAACAGCGCGGCACCTGGGTCAACGCCTTTCCGACCGGCCCCGGCCGTCTGCTCAACCTGCGCGAACTGGAACAGGGCCTGGAGCAAATGAAGCGCGTCCCCAGCCAGGACGTCAGCATGGAAATCGTCCCCGGCGCAGTCCCCGGCGAAAGCGACGTCGTCATTGCCGTCACGCGCAGCAAACCCTGGCGACTGAGTACCACGCTCGACGACAGCGGAGCCAAAGCCACCGGCAAATTGCAAGGCGGCCTCAATCTGAGCATAGACAACCCGCTCGGCCTCAACGACCTGCTCAACCTCAGCCTCAACACCGACGTTGACCGACGCGGCGGCGACCGCGGCACCGGCGGCAACAGCCTGTATTACGGCCTGCCCCTAGGCAACTGGACCTTAGCCCTGTCCGCCGGCAACTACCGCTACCACCAGAAAGTCGCCGGCCTCTACCAGCAATTCGTCGCCAGCGGCAATTCCCGCAACCTCGACCTCAAAATCGCGCACCTGTTCCAGCGCGACCCCTCGCAAAAGAACAGCTGGCAATTCAAAGTCGGCAAACGCTTGAGCAGCTCTTTCATCAACAGCACCGAAATCAACGTCCAGCGGCGCAACACCACCTACGCCGAACTGGCCTGGATACACACCCACTATTTCGGCCCCGCCCAACTCGACCTGACACTCGCCAACCGCTGGGGAACCGCCTGGCTGGGCGGGCAGGGCGAAGCCGACTGGCGCACCGAGAACGACCCCATGCACCGCTACAGCCTGCAAAGCCTCGACGCCAACCTCGTCCTCCCCTTCAGCGTCGCCGGTCAGCCGCTGACCTACACCGGCACCTTACGCGCGCAAACCACCCGCTCCCGGCTCTACATGAGCGACATGTTTGCCATCGGCAACCGCTACACCGTGCGCGGCTTCGACGGCGAAACGATGCTGGCCGCCGAACGCGGCTTCTTCCTGCGCAACGACCTCGAAGCCCCGATCGCCCGTAGCAAACATGCGGTCTACGCCGGTCTGGATGTCGGCAAAGTCTATGGCCCCAGCGTCCGCTATTTGCTCGGCGACAGCCTCGTCGGCACCACCGTTGGCGTGCGCGGTCGCATCGGCGGCATGAACTACGACCTCTTTTCCGGCTGGTCGCTCTACAAACCGCAAGGCATGCCCAACGCCAGCCCGGCCATCGGTTTTCAGCTGAGCTATCAGTACTGATCCTGCCACGCCGCTGTCTTCCTTATTCTTATACCGACGCTCAATACACTCATGAACCAACAAGCCTACCGAGTCATATTCAACCATCAACGCGGTCAAAGCATGGTCGTCGCGGAAACGGTCAGCGCCGGTGCCAACTCCTCTCGTGGCGAATGCGCCCGCAGTGGGAATAGCGGCGGCAATAAAGTAGCAGGCATCAGCCCCTTGAGTCGACTGAGCAGCCTCAGCATTCACATTGCAGCTCTGTTCGGCGGACTGCTCCTGCTCTCCCTTGTCAACCTTGTCCCCCAAGCGCAAGCGCAAATCCTCAGCGACCCGCAAGCCGGCGCACGCAGCCCCGTCATCGACAACACCGCCAACGGTCGCCCGCTGATACAGATCGCCACGCCCAACGACGCCGGCGTCTCGCACAACCAATACAATCAATTCAACGTCGACCCGCAAGGCGTCATCCTCAACAACGCCCGGCAAGACACGGCCACTCAGCTCGGCGGCTACGTCAGCGGCAACCCCAACCTCACCAACGGCAGCGCTGGCATCATCCTCAACGAAGTCACCGGTCCCGGCCGCAGCATGTTGCGTGGCTACACCGAAGTCGCCGGCCAGCGCGCCGAAGTCATCCTCGCCAACCCTAACGGCATCAGCTGCGCCGGCTGCGGCTTCCTCAACACCAGTCGCGCCACGCTCACCACCGGCGTCCCCGAATTCGGCAGCAGCGGCAACCTCAACGCCTTCCGTGTCACCCGCGGCGACATTCAGATCAACGGCGCGGGTCTCCTCAACGACAACAACGTCAACCAGCTAGACCTGATCTCCCGCAGCATCCAGGTCAACGGCGAACTCTGGGCCAAAGACCTCAACCTCATCACCGGTGCCAACCGCGTCGACTACAGCGGCCTCGGCGTCCAGGTGATCTCCGGCGAAGGAGCGCGCCCCACCGTCAGCATCGACGTCGCCCAGCTCGGCGGCATGTACGCCAATAAAATCCGTCTGATCGGCACCGAAAGCGGCGTCGGCGTCGCCAGCCTCGGCACCGTCGCTGCCAGCACCGGCGACATCCTGATCGACAGCGCCGGCAAGCTCACCCTCAACGGGCGCACCGACGCCAAAGAAGGGCGCATCACCCTGCGCAGCAATGGCGAACTGAACCACGGCGGCAACCTGCACGCCCGGCAAGCCATCCAGATCGACAGCACCGGCGACCTCCACAACAGCGGCACCATTTCCGGCGAGCAAGACATCCGCCTCCACAGCACCGGCCAGCTCAGCAACAGCAAAACAATCAAAGCAGGGGGCAACCTGATCGTCGAGGCCGACCGCATCGACAGCAGCGGCATCCTCGGCGCAGGCATAGCCGCTAACGGCGAAGCCACCCAAAACGGCGACCTGCAACTGACAGCCACCCGCGACCTGCGCGCCACTGGCAGCCACAGCGTCGGCGGCAATCTCAGCATGAGCGGAACCAGCCTCGTACTTGCCAATGCCCACAGTGCCGTTGCCGGTAGCGTCAATCTGAACGCGCGCAACGGCGACATCGACCACCATGCCGCCCAGCTGCACGCCGGGAAGGACATCACACTCAACGCCAGCGGCCAGATCGACAACCGCGAAGGCCGCATTGAAAACAACGGCCAGAACACCACGCTCACTCTCACCACCTCCAGCCTCGACAACCGCGACGGCCGCCTCGTCAATCGCAGCACCGGTGCAACCCAGATCAACAGCAGTACCCAGATCGCCAACGACGGCGGCATCCTGGGCGGCAAGGGCGACGTCACGCTGACCTCGCGCACCCTCAGCAACACCCGCCAAGCCAAAGTCGGCGCGGGTGGCACCCTCACGCTTACCCACAGCGAACGCATCGACAACACTGACGGCACACTGCTCAGCGGAGCCGATCTCCATCTGGATACCGCCACCCTCAACGGCGACGGCCAGATCAGCGTCGGCCGCGACGCCAGCCTCGCCCTGCGCAGCGACTACACCCAAACTGCCGCCAACCGCCTCGACGTTCACCGCAACCTCACCCTCACCACCAGCGGCGACCTCACCAACGCCGGCACGCTCAGCGCAGTAGGTGACCTGACTCTCAAAGCCCGCGCCCTGCGCAACCAGAACGGCGCCCTCATCAACGCCGGCGACGGCAACACCCGCATCCGCCTCAACGGAGGGCTAGACAACCTCGGCCGCATCTACGGCAACGACGTCGCCATTTCTGCGCAGACCATCCTCAACGACGGCGAACGCCACCCCGACGGCAGCACCAAACAAGCCGGCGTCATCGCCGCCCGCAATCAACTTGATCTCGGTGCCGCCATCATCACCAACCGCGAACACGGCCTGATCCAAAGCATCGGCGACATGGCCATCGGCCGCCGCATCAACGACCAGCATCAGATGGAAGGTAGCGCCGACCAGATCGACAACCGCTCCGCCACCATCGACGCCGGCGGCAACCTCGCCCTGCAAACTGCCCGTTTGAACAACACCAACGAGCACTTTGAAACCGCCATTGAAATTGATCCCGGCAAAACCCGCCGCATCACCCGTTACCGGCTCGATGGCAACCCGACCGAATACGACGAAACCGAAATCAGCCGCCTCAATAACGGCCAGGTTGGAAGAGTCAGGGTCAATGCCACCGGCCAGGAAAATGAAGACTTCACCCGCATCACCTACCTCGAAACCACGCGCCGCAGCGTCGTCAAGCAATCCGACCCGGCGCGCATTCTCGCTGGCGGCAACCTGCAACTGAGCGGCGCGGTCACCAACGACAACAGCAGCATCGTCGCCGGCGGCACGTTGAGCGGCAGCACCGCCGACCTCGCCAATGTCACCACCCCCGGCCAACGCGTTGTCCATCGTGGCGGTGACGGAGAGGGATCAAATTCCCAGCACCACACCACCGAAAAATGCGGAGGAGGGCGCAGACGTTGCGACGACTGGGGCAGCAAAGTCATCATCGACGATGACTTGCCCACCGTCACCTTCAACCTCAGCGTCGCCGAGTTCAAAGAAAAAACCGCCGCCGCGCACGACACCAATGCCGCCGTCGGCACCCCCGTCCGTCCCGACACCGCACTGCAAAGCGCCTTCGGCACCACCATCACCCCGGTGACTAGCAGCCTCAACTACACCACCAGCCAGACCCTCACCGGCCCCAACCCGCTGCCGCACCTGACCCTGCCCACCAGCCAGCTCTACCAGATCCAACCCGCGCCCGGCCAACGCTACCTGATTGAAACCGACCCGCAATTCACCCAGTACAAACGCTACCTCTCCAGCGACTACCTGATGCAAAGGCTGGTCCTCGACCCGCAACGCGTCCACAAACGACTGGGCGACGGCTTCTATGAACAAAAGCTGCTCAACGACCAGATCCTGCAACTGACCGGCCGCCGCTTCCTCCACGGCCAGAACAACAACGAACAGCAATATCAGGCCCTGATGGACCAGGGCCTCGCCGTTGCCGCCCAACTTGAGCTCAGCCCCGGCATCGCCCTGACTCCCGCCCAACTCGCTGCACTGACCGCCGACATCGTCTGGCTGGTCGAACAAGACATCACGCTCACCGACGGTACTCAGCAACGCGTACTCGCCCCCGTGGTCTACCTTGCCCGTGCCAAGGCCGCCGACCTGCCACCCACCGGCGCCCTCATTGCCGCCGACAATATCAACCTCAAAGTCCACGGCACCCTCAACAACGGCGGCACCCTGCAAGCCAATCAACAACTGCAAACCACCGCCACCGACATCCTCAACAGCGGCACCATCCGCAGCACCGGCAAAAACGGCAGCGTCGTCCTCATCGCCCAAAACGACCTCCTCAACCGCGGCGGCGAACTCAGCGGCCAACGCATCGCCATCCTCGCCGGGCGCGACATCGTGCTCGACAGCCCCACCAGCCACAGCAGCGTCGTCGCCGCGCGAGCCAAACGTCACGACGTATTCGGTCAAGAGATCGAATCCGAAGACGGCGGCTACACCAAAGGCTTCAGCAGCGATCACACCGCCATAGCCCGCACCAGCACCCTCACCGCCGGCGACCTGCACCTGCAAAGCGGACGCGACCTCACCGCCAACGCCGTGCAGATCACCAGCACCGGCAACACCACCCTCATCGCCGGGCGCGACCTGAATTTAAACGCCGTCACCACCAAAGACGCCGTCAATATCGACTACGACGAAAAAAATCACCTGCGAGAAAGCCAGACCCAAGTCAACGGCACGCAAATCGCCGCCCAGGGACAAGTCCGCCTCATCGCCGGACAAGACCTTAAAACCACCGCCGCCACCGTCACCGCCGACCAGCGCCTCACCGCCGCCGCTGGCCGCGACATCACCCTCACCACCGCCCGACAAGACAGCCTCTACGACCAGGAAATCTACACCACCGAAAGCACTCTGGTCTCCAGCAGCAGCACCCACATCCAAGACCAGCAAAAGAGCAGTCAGGCCATCGGCAGCACCCTCTCCGCCGACAGCGTGCAAGTCAGCGCCGGACGCGACGTCACGCTGTCCGGCAGCAACCTCGTCGCCACTAAAAACCTCAGCGCCCGCGCCGGCAACAACCTCGCCCTCGATGCCGCGCAAAACACCGCCAGCCAGACCTACAACAAAACCGAAACCCAATCCGGCCTCTTCAGCGGCGGCGGCATCGGCGTCACCCTCGGCGACAAACAGCAAGACAACGACCAGACCAGCGCTCAAGTCACGCACAGCGGCAGCACCGTCGGCAGCACCCACGGCAACGTCCAGCTCGATGCCGGCAAGGCCTACACCCAAACCGGCAGCACCGTCATCACCCCGCAAGGCGACATCGCCATCGCCGCCGAACGTCTCACCCTCGACGCCGCCACCGACACCCGCAGCAGCACACAAGACACGCGCTTCGAACAAACCGGCCTGACCCTGCAACTGACCAGCGCCGCCGTCACCGCCGTGCAAACGCTCAAACAACTGGAACAAGCCGCCAGTAAAACCAAAGACAGCCGCATGCAGTCCTTAGCCGCCGCCAGCGCCGCCATGAGCATCGCCAGCACCGTCGCCCAAGTCGCCGCCAACCCCAGCGCCGCCAGCGCAGTCAGCATCGCCCTCAACCTCGGCCATAGCCAGAACGAAAGTCACAGCGAACAACAGGCCAGCACCAGCCAAGGTTCTCGCGCCCAGGCCGGCGGCAACATCGACCTCACCGCCACCGGCGACCGCGCCACCAGCGACATCACCGTCATCGGCAGCACCGTAGACGCCGGTAAAAACCTCACGCTCCAGGCCGACCACGACATCAAGGTGCAAGCCGGCGTCAACACCGCCGAACAACACAGCACCAACAGCAACAGCGCCGCCAGCGTCGGCATCGCCTTCTCCATGGGCGGCGCGCAAAACGGCTTCAGCTTCAACGCCGGCGTCTCCGGCGGGCGCGGCAACGCCGACGGCAAAGACCTCGGCCACACCAACACCCACCTCAATGCCGGACAACAAGTCAGCCTCAGCTCCGGCCACGACACCACCCTCAAAGGCGCGGTCGTCAAAGGTGAAACCGTTCTTGTCGACGCCGGAAACGACCTCACCATCGAAAGCCTGCAAGACAGCAGCCAACTTGACAGCAAACAAAGCAGCGCCAGTGCTGGCGTGAGCGTCTGCATCCCGCCGTTGTGCTTCGGCGTGAGCAGCGCCGGCGGCAGCATTTCAAAAGCCAAAGTCGACGGCGACTACCTCAGCGTCACCGAACAAAGCGGCATCCAATCAGGCGACGGCGGCTTCAACGTCAAGGTCAACGGCAACACCGACCTCAAAGGGGCCGTCATCACCAGCAGCCAGAGCGCCATCGAGAACAATAAAAACCAGCTCACCACCGGCACGCTCACCCAAAGCGCCCTGCAAAACCACGACCGCTACGACGCCAGCGGCTTCTCGCTCAGCGCCAGTGTCAGCACCAAACTCGGCAATCAAGACATCGCCGACAGCCCCACCCACAGCGCCGCCGACAAACGCGCCGCCAGCGACAAAACCAACCCCGCCCAACCCGGCGGCAGCGCCGGCATGAGCAGCGACGGTGGTAATAAAAACAGCACCACCGAAAGCGGCATCAGCGGCGCAAAGATCACCATCACCGACCGCGCCGGTCAGGAAAAGAAAACCGGCAACACCGCCGAACAAACCCTCGCCAGCCTCAAACGCGGCGTCAGCAGCGACAAAGACACCAGCGAATCGCTCCAGAAAAACTGGGACGGCGCGCAACTGATGGAGCAAACGCAAGCCAACGTCCAGATCACCGCCGCCTTCAGCGGACAAGCCGCCAAACTCATCGGCGACTACGCGACGAATAAATTCAAAGAAGCCGAACGCAATCAAGACCTCGTCGGCATGGAAAACTGGAAAGAAGGCGGGGCCTACCGCATCGCCGCCCACGCTGCTGCGGGCGCATTAGCGGGCGGACTTCCCGGTGCACTAGGCGCCGGAGCAAGCGCCGCCGCCATGCCGGAAATCGGCAAACTGATCGACGGCATGGACGTGCCTGCACCCGTCAAACAAGCACTGGGCGCGACCGTTGCTTCCGTGGTGGGGGCAGTGGCCAGTGGGGGATCGATGGCGGGGGTAGGGGAGGCGATGACGGTCGATGTCAACAATCGGCAGTTGCATCCCGATGAGAAAACGTGGATCAAATCAAACGCTGCACGTTATGCAGAGCAAAAAGGTATTTCCACCACTCAGGCGCAACAGGAATTGACGGCGCAGGCAGACCGACAAGTTCAAAATGGTTCGGCAGGCGCATGGGATCAAAGCGCCAGTGCATTCCTGGCTCAGGCCAAAGGCATGCTTACCGCCGATGGCAATAGCGGACCGGGCTACATGTTCTATGCGACGCCAGATCAGAAGGCTAATCCGAACATGTATTCTAGTTATGGTGGCGCCAATAACCCATCAGCCAGTGCCATTGCGGCGGCAACCAGTAGGGATCAGGCAATTCGAGAAAATGCGACGAATGCTACGTTGGTGGCTGCTGGCGCCGCCGGCGCATTGGCGGGAGCGGGGCCGTTGGCAGCTATTTCTGGAACACCGATTTTTAGTACTTCTGGAGCCTTAGGCTCAACAATGTGGGCTTCGCCAGCAGGAACAGCGACGATTAGTGCAAGCATTAATGCAGCAGCACAGTATTACCAAAATGGGACAATTAATCCGGTCGATGTGGGTATTGCTGCTTTGACGGGCGGTGCGGGTAGTTATGGTAAGTTTTGGTGGAACGTGGGTGTCAACGCTGTGGGTGGTGCGGGTGGAACTATGATTAATAATTATTTGTATGGGCAGAATAATGGTGTGGTGGGCAATGCGCTTACAAGTGGGGCATTGTCTAGTCTTGGTTATGGTGTTGGTAAGTTAGGCGAGTCAGCCATGAATTCGATTATGCGGCCAACTATTAATACTCCGAACTGGGCAGCTAGTGGAAGTTGGAATTTATTCAGACCAAATACTTATGCCCCTATTGCAGGTTCTGTCGCAGGGACAGCGTCTCAGGAAATAATTAATGGCGTCCAACAACAGGTTTCATCTCAGTCTGGGGCTAAGAGGTAATGAGAAAATTATTTTTGATATTGTGTCTATCCCTTTTGGTATGTATTCCCGGAATGGCTCTAATCTGGGTAGTAGGAATTTATCTAAGCTGTATCTTCATTGGTGGTTGCTATCAAACCTTAGGTGTCCTAGGACTATTAGGAGCTATTAGCGTCAAAGGGGTTTTAGGGAGGGGGATGCTACTGGCATGCGCGTTTACCTTCCTAGCGTGGGTAAACATGCGCCGCAAATAATATTGTTGCATTAGGCGCAGGAGCAAGCGCCGCCGCCATGCCGGAAATCGGCAAACTGATCGACGGCATGGACGTGCCTGCACCCGTCAAACAAGCACTGGGCGCGACCGTTGCTTCCGTGGTGGGGGCAGTGGCCAGTGGGGGATCGATGGCGGGGGTAGGGGAGGCGATGACGGTCGATGCTAATAATCGGCAGTTGCATCCGAAAGAGAAAACCTTAGCTAAACAGCTTGCAGAACAAAGTAACGGTAAATATACGCAAGCGCAGATTGAAGATGCGCTGCGCGCAGCGAACAATAATGCACTTGGAGAAGACGTTACGACCGGGATGATTGTCGGTGGTGCTACGCATGGCCAAATCAATCCGACACAAGCCTATGATCAAGGAGCCAGTTGGTCAGTTAACTCCATCAATGGTGTGGCGCTGAATCTGGTGCAGAATATTTCTTCTCAAGTTGATTCGGGGTTGGCGGCCTATATTCAGGGTAGTACAGGTAATACCTATAGCTGGAATGACAGCACATTAGGTAAAGCGCCGACGAATATAGTCAAGCCAAACACAAGTCCGTTTGCTCAGGGGTGGAATACAGGAAATCACTCTGCTGGTTTGACGCCTGATACAACACCTGAACAGCGTCAAGAAAACTTAGTCAAATTTACGGATACGGCTTCTACAGGAACGGGACTGGCGGCTATTTGGACGCCACCACCTATTGATTTAGCTTTGACTGCAATATCAGCAGCATTAAAAGCGACGAATTATTTGTTGCGTCCGCCAAGTAATGGAACGGTCTTATATGAAACATCAACGATTGCAGCCTCTTATTTATTACCGCAAACACAAATATTCCAAACTGGTATTGGCCTTGGGTTCACTTTTATGCAACCGCTAGTAACCCCTATGCTTGATAATTTTTCTAACCAACCGACTACTTGTACACCACCAAGAAAATGCTAAATCAAAAACAAAAGAAGGATCATTTGACGAAACTAGAGATGAAAGTATATGGAGTCTTATGCTACGGCGCATTTATCTGTTTTTATATATGTAGCTACGTTGTTCTCCGGGGAAATACAACGTTGGAAAAAATTATTGCTGGAGTATTTGCTTTTTTATGTATAGCGATAACAGCCATATTTGGTTTGGGCATACAGCACGACACGCGCGTCCTAGATTTAAGACGTTTCAAAAAATAGTTCGTCATATTAAATGATGAAGAATGAGCTTCCCTCGATATTTCGTCTTCCATCTAATAGCACCAGTGCCAGCATCAGCATCAGCATCGGCATCGGCATCGGTTTCGGTTTTGGCGGCGCGCAAAACGGCTGGACGCTGGAACTGGGCGTCGCGGGCGGACGCGGTGACCAGAACGGTACCGACCTCAGCAACACCAGCACCATCGTGCGCGCAGGCAACACCGCCAATCTGATTTCCGGCGGCGACACCAACCTGAAAGGCGCCGTGCTGGCCGGCAACACCGTCAATGCCATTGTCGGCGGCAACCTCACTATCGAAAGTCTGCAAGACACGAGCACTTATCAAAGCAAAGACAACAGCAGCGGCTTTGCCATAAGCGTATGCATCCCACCGTTCTGCGCAGGCAGCAGTTTTTCAGGGAGCGTTGCCAGCGCAAAAGTCAACGGTAATTACACCAGCGTCACCACGCAGTCGGGCATCAAGGCCGGCGACGGCGGCTTTGCGGTAGTCGTCAAGGGCGATACCGATCTGAAAGGCGGCGTCATTGAAAGTAACCAGGCGGCGATTGCGGCAGGTAACAACACGCTCATTACTGGTACGCTTACCTATCTCGCTTCACAGCCGAATGCCGCTTCTCAAGGTGGTGCAGCAATACAATTCGGAATGGCGGGAACAGCAGCATTAGTAGGATTTGGGGCTAGTGCCTTGGAGCAGTTGTTGCGACCTGATATGGGGCTAACTTTGGTCAGTGGCAGCGTTGATATATTTACAGGCTATTTAGGAAATAAATTTCCATTACTTAGTCCAGCATTTACGGAGGTGGGTGAAGCTGCAAAGAATACAACGCCAGTAACTAATTTACAAAATTACCTTAATAAAGGCACTAAATGAAACTTATAAAAGATGGCAATTTTTCTCCGTGGTTCAGATTCTTTCTTGCGTTTGGTGGTCTTTTCATTATGTATCTCTCTTACCAATTTCTGAAAGGATTGGGGCTGTACTTAGGCCTAACCATCGGTCTCGTAATAGGATCTATAGGAGCATACGCAGAAAAAGCAAACGCTTTGAGAATCAAGCCCTTCGATAACGCCTATAAAAAAGCCAAAGACAGTTACAAAGAAGACGCTACAAAAAAATGAGCCTGTCAGTTTGTTTGTGTGCAAAGCCACGAAGACTTGTCAACGGCACGCAAATCACCGCCAGCCAGATCTACAACAAAACCGAAACCCAATCCGGCCTCTTCAGCGGCGGCTGCATCGGCGTCACCCACCTCAATGCCGGACAACAAGTCAGCCTCAGCTCCGGCCACGACACCACCCTCAAAGGCGCGGTTGTCAAAGGTGAAACCGTTCTTGTCGACGCCGGAAACGAGCTCACCATCGAAAGCCTGCAAGACAGCAGCCAACTCGACAGCAAACAAAGCAGCGCCAGTGCTGGCGTGAGCGTCTGCATCCCGCCGTTGTGCTTCGGCGTGAGCAGCGCCGGCGGCAGCATTTCAAAAGCCAAAGTCGACGGCGACTACCTCAGCGTCACCGAACAAAGCGGCATCCAATCAGGCGACGGCGGCTTCAACGTCAAGGTCAACGGCAACACCGACCTCAAAGGGGCCGTCATCACCAGCAGCCAGAGCGCCATCGAGAACAATAAAAACCAGCTCACCACCGGCACGCTCACCCAAAGCGCCCTGCAAAACCACGACCGCTACGACGCCAGCGGCTTCTCGCTCAGCGCCAGTGTCAGCACCAAACTCGGCAATCAAGACATCGCCGACAGCCCCACCCACAGCGCCGCCGACAAACGCGCCGCCAGCGACAAAACCAACCCCGCCCAACCCGGCGGCAGCGCCGGCATGAGCAGCGACGGTGGTAATAAAAACAGCACCACCGAAAGCGGCATCAGCGGCGCAAAGATCACCATCACCGACCGCGCCGGTCAGGAAAAGAAAACCGGCAACACCGCCGAACAAACCCTCGCCAGCCTCAAACGCGGCGTCAGCAGCGACAAAGACACCAGCGAATCGCTCCAGAAAAACTGGGACGGCGCGCAACTGATGGAGCAAACGCAAGCCAACGTCCAGATCACCGCCGCCTTCAGCGGACAAGCCGCCAAACTCATCGGCGACTACGCGACGAATAAATTCAAAGAAGCCGAACGCAATCAAGACCTCGTCGGCATGGAAAACTGGAAAGAAGGCGGGGCCTACCGCATCGCCGCCCACGCTGCTGCGGGCGCATTAGCGGGCGGACTTCCCGGTGCACTAGGCGCCGGAGCAAGCGCCGCCGCCATGCCGGAAATCGGCAAACTGATCGACGGCATGGACGTGCCTGCACCCGTCAAACAAGCACTGGGCGCGACCGTTGCTTCCGTGGTGGGGGCAGTGGCCAGTGGGGGATCGATGGCGGGGGTAGGGGAGGCGATGACGGTCGATGTCAACAATCGGCAGTTGCATCAGAGCGATATTGACAATGCAAAAAAACTAGCGGAAAAAGCAAAGAAAAAAGGCTTGCCTTATACGGAACAAGAGATCAAAGATGCCTTGCAACGCGCAGGAATAAAAGATGAAAAGGGAAACATAAAAATTCTTCCTGACACCCGAGAAATTTACGTCAATGGTCAGCCGCTGCCCAATGGTTCTGGAACGCTTTCGTTAGCCGACAACCAAAAGCAGAACGCGCCGTTTGCGGTAGATAAACAGGACGGCCCTGTGTACTTGGAGCGTCTTCCAAAAGCGCCCTCCAAAGAGTTGGCTGATTTCATTTCAGCCAATTCTCCACAGTACGTGTTTGACATGCCAAAGGCCACAAGCAGCACACGTCCTTATAATTCACAAAACGCAACTTGCGCAACGGCGGAATGTGCAACAGGCTGAAATTACGCTCCGTTAACGCCAAGTGAGATTGCATCGCGAAGAGAAAATGCCGCTGATGTGGCGAGTTGGGTTTCGACGCAGTCGGGGCGGTTTGGCTCAGCGGCTACAGCGTACGGTACCTATCTGGCCTCGCAGCCGAATGCAGTTTCTCAGACTGGTGCCGCACTACAGTTCGGAATGGCAGGAACTGCGACAGTAGTAGGATTTGGGGCGGGAGCACTTGAACAAATTTTACGGCCTAATGTGGGAGCAACTTGGATTGGCGGGGGTGTGGATATCTTTACAAACTCTTTAGGAAAAGAATTCCCGTTACTTGGCCCTGCATTTACTGAGTTGGGTGAATCTATTAAAAATTCAACGCCGATAATTAATTTGCAAAATACTATTAATATTGAGATCCGAAAATGAAGCTCATAAAAGATGGCAATTTTTCTCCGTGGTTCAGATTCTTTCTTGCGTTTGGTGGCCTTTTCATTATGTATCTCTCTTACCAATTTCTGAAAGGATTGGGGATGTACTTAGGCCTAACCATCGGTCTCGTAATAGGATCTCTAGGTTCGTATGCTTCACAGGCGAATGCTTTGAGATTAAAGCCCTTCGATAACGCCTATAAAAAAGCCAAAGACAGTTACAAAGAAGAAGACGCCACAAAAAAATGAGCCTGTCAGTTTGTTTGTGTGCAAAGCCACGAAGACTTGTCAACGGCACGCAAATCACCGCCATAGCCCGCACCAGCACCCTCACCCGCCGTCGCACGCAAAATACCAGCCACAGCAGCGAAGACCCTGCGATAGCTTCCAAAGTCAAAATTTCCCCGCATCAAATAAAAAATCCGCACCAACCAAAACGCCCCTGCATGAAGCACCCTCCGCACCGGTTTCGAGCGCACACGCATTTAAAATAGCCGCCATCTGCCGCTCCAGCACCTTCCATTTTCCCCTATCACTCCCGTACTACTCCCGTACTACTCCCGTACTACTCCCGTACTAATCTCTCCCCGCGCATTCCCAAGCCGTTCCTCCGCCAGTCGGCCGCCCAATCCACCTGGCATGCTTAATGCATATCCACCTTGTTGTATACATCGATGCAGACTTAAGGGATTATGTGATCGCCATCCCGTACCGTCTCACCTTACCGAGGATAAAAATAAAATGAATCAGCGTTTGCCGTTACGAATCGTATCCGCATTGATGGCGGGAGTCAGTTGCTCGGCCATGGCCATGACGATCAATATTTCTCTCGATAACGATCCCAACAAGCTCGACCCCATGCAGTCGTCGATGATTGCCGAGCGCATGATCTATCAGAGCATTTACGACAAGTTGCTCGATCTCGATGAAAGCGGCAAGATCGTCCCCATGCTGGCCGAGCGCTGGTCGGTTTCCGATGATCAAAAAACTTACACCTTGTATTTGCGCAAGGGCATTCAGTTCCAGGACGGTACGCCGTTCAATGCGCAGGCAGTGGAATTCAATTTGCTGCGCGATCTGGAAAAAAATTCGTTGCGCAAGAACGATCTGAAATATCTCAAGCACACTACCGTCGTCGATGACGCCACGCTGAAGATAGAGCTGACCGCGCCGTTTGCCCCATTTCTGTCTATCCTGACCGACCGTGCCGGCATGATGTCTTCTCCCACCGCGATTAAAAAATTCGGCGACGACTACATCAACAATCCGGTCGGCACCGGCCCTTTCATTTACAAGGGTCGTTTAAAAGGATCCAGCCTGACGCTGGAAAAAAATCCTAATTACTGGCAACCGGGTTTGCCCAAGGCCGATCAGATCGTCTACAAGATCATGAGCGATGTCAACGTCGCCTTCAACAATCTGCGCAGTGGTCAGGTCGATATCACCAATCGTTTTCCGTATAAAGAATTGAGTAATATCTCCGCCGGCGGCAAGTACCTGGTGATCAACAAACCATCGATGGGCTTTCGCGGGTTTTATTTCAATACCAGCCGGCCGCCTTTCGACAAGAAGGAAGTCAGGGAAGCAATCGATATCCTGATCGACCGCAATGTCATCGGCAAAGTGGTCTACAACGGTGCCGTTTCGCCTAGTCATTCACCGTTCAGCAAGGCCCAGTTTGCTTATGGCCCGTCGGACCTGCCGCCCAAGGTCGATCTGGCGCGCGCCAAAGCTTTGCTGAAGTCAGTGGGTAAAGAGGGTGGCTTCAGCTTCCATCTGATTTTGCCGACCACGCCGGAAGAATTGCAAGTGGGGCAGATGTTGCAAGGCATGTTGCGTCCCGCCGGCATCAGCGTGGTGCTGGAAAAAGCGGAACTGGCAACGCAGATAGAAACCGGCAAGACCGGCAACTATGAAGCGCTGATGGTGGGCTGGAGCGGTCGTCCCGATCCCGATCAGAACATCTACGATTTCGTTGTGACCAATGGCTCGCTGAATTACTCCAAATTCGGCACCAAAGAAATCGATACCCTGATGATGCAGGCACGGGTTGAAAGCGATGTCGCCAAACGCAAAGCCACTTACGATCAGGCCATGCAAATTCTGGCGCACGAGGTGCCGTATATCTACCTCAATCACGACAACGTGCTGTTCGGTATTTCGAAGGCAGTAAAAGGTTTCCGTTTCGTGCCTGATGGCGTGATTCGAACCGCAACACTGGCCAAGTAAAGGAAGCGCTGCATAAGCGCAGCCGCTGAATCAGCGCTTTCCTAAACGCATTCCCTTTCGGAACCGGCATGCCTAAATTACTCAAGAGCATCCTGCTCGTGTTACCGACTTTGCTGTTAGTCAGCATCGTCATTTTTTCCTTGCTGGCGATTTTGCCGGGCGATCCGGTCAGCGCCATTCTCGGGCAGGAGGCAACGCCTGACGCCATTCTGGCTTTGCGCGCCCAACTTGGGCTCGACGATCCGCTCTATGTGCAATACGGCCGCTGGTTATGGGCGGCGCTGCATGGCGATCTGGGGCGTTCCTTCATCGATCACACGCCGGTCATCGATGCCTTGCTGCCGCGTCTGGCCGTCACGATAGAACTCGCGCTGGGCAGTTTTCTCATTGCCGTAGTGATCGCGGTACCGGCCGGCATACTGGCCGCAGTGCGGCCGCGTGGCATCGCCAATTATGTCTGCTCGCTGCTGGCTTTATGCGGCATGTCGGTGCCGCCGTTCTGGCTGGGCATGATGTTCATCGTGCTGTTTGCCGTCAAGCTGGAGTGGCTGCCCGCTTCCGGCTATGTGCCGTTGTTTGAAGACTGGCGCGGCAATCTGATGGCAATGATGCTGCCGATGCTGGCCACCGGTCTGCGCGAATCGGCAATCCTCATGCGCATGGTGCGCAGCGGCTTGCTCGAAGTGATGAACGAAGACTATATCCGCACCGCGTTTTCTAAAGGGTTGACCGATTGGGGCGTCGTCATCGGCCACGCCTTGCGCAATGCCATGATTCCGGTGGTGACGTCGAGTGGCCTGATGGTGTCCGGCATGTTGGGTGGTCTGGTCATTACTGAAAGTATCTTCAGCATTCCCGGCATGGGAAAGATGATTGTCGATGCGATTTTCAGCCGCGATTACATCGTCGTGCAAGCCGGTGTGCTGGCGGCGGCGCTGATGGTGGTGATCGTCAACCTGGCGGTGGAATTATTGTATGGCGTGATCGATCCGCGCATTGCCGGAGAGCGCTCATGAGTGATGATTTGAATTCCGCTTCGCCACCCCCTGCATTGAACGTCACGCCCGTATTGCCACAGCGCCCGCGCCTTCTCGGCCTGCGTCGTTTTGCGGCCAATCGCTTTGCCTTGGTGGGGGCGCTCATCATCTTGCTGTTGGTACTGGTGGCCTTGCTGGCACCGGTATTGGCACCTTACGATCCGATTTTCGATCAGGACTACAGCAACATTCTGGCCGGCCCCAGCAGCGCGCACTGGCTGGGCGTGGACGACCTCGGTCGCGATATTTTTTCGCGCATGATTTTCGGTGCGCGTATTTCGCTGCAAGCTGCATTGATCGCGGTCGGTCTGGCGTTTGGGATCGGCGTACCGATAGGCATTGCCAGCGGTTATTTTCGTGGCGTCTGGGATGAGTGGATCGTGATGCGCATCGTCGATGCCTTGCAAGCCTTTCCCTCACTGATTCTGGCACTGGCTTTGTCGGCCGCGCTGGGTGGCGGGTTTTACAACGCCATGGTAGCGGTCGGGATTGGCTTTACACCGGCCTTCGTCCGACTGGCACGCGGGCAGGCGATGACCATCCGCAATCTCGATTACGTGATGGCGGCACGTTCGGTTGGTGCCGGTCATCTGCGCATCATGTGGCGCTATGTGCTGCCGAATGCGATGGCACCACTGGTGATTCAGGCCACGCTGGCAATGGGTTCCGCCATCATTGCCGAAGCCGGCTTGTCCTATCTGGGGCTGGGCGCACGGCCGGAAGACCCGAGCTGGGGATCGATGCTGCACACCGCACAGGCCTATCTCAATTCCAATCCTATGCTGGCCTTGTGGCCAGGGATGGCGATTTTTGCGGTGGTGCTGGGATTCAATTTTTTCGGCGATGGCATCCGCGAAGTGTTCGATCCGAAACTGAAACGCTGAGCCTGAAACGGCGCTGTTAAAAACGTCCTGCCGACAAGCAGGAAAAAGGTAAAGCATGCTGGAAGTCAAACATCTCAAAGTCGAATTTATCAGCCACGGCAAAAGTATTGCGCCGGTGGACGAGGTGTCGTTCACCGTCGGGGCCAATGAAACCGTGGGCTTGCTCGGCGAATCGGGTTGCGGCAAGAGCGTCACTGCTCTGTCGATACTGCGGCTGTTTCCGCTGGCCAGCAAGGTCAGGCTGAGCGGCTCCGTTACCTATCAGGGACGCGACTTGCTGACGGTGGATGACGCCGATCTGCGCGCCATTCGCGGCAAGCAGATCGCCATGATTTTTCAGGAGCCGATGACTTCGCTCAATCCGCTGCAAAAAATCGGCGCGCAACTGGGCGAGATGCTGCGCATGCATACCGCGCTTTCGCGCAGCGAGAGGGATAGTAAAGTCATTGCAATGTTGCAGCGGGTCGGCTTGTCGCGTGCGGAGCAACTGGTCAATGAGTATCCGCATAGCCTCTCTGGCGGCATGCGTCAGCGCGTGATGATTGCCATGGCCTTGCTGTGCGATCCCGGCATTCTGATTTGCGACGAGCCGACCACGGCGCTCGATGTCACGATACAGGCCCAGATTCTGGACCTGATGCGGCAACTCAAGCAGGAGCAGGGCACGTCGATATTGATGATTACGCATGATCTCGGTGTGGTGGCTGAAATGTGCGAACGGGTGATCGTGATGTATGCGGGACAGGTAGTGGAGCAAAGCAGCGTGCGCGATTTATTCGACGCACCGGCGCATCCCTACACGCAGGCGCTGATGCGCGCCAGGCCAGCGCTCGATGCCACGCCGGGCCAGCGACTGACAGCGATTCCCGGTTCGGTACCACCGCCCGGCATGGCCGGTGCCGGTTGCCGCTTTGCTGCGCGTTGCGCCAAAGCGGACGATATCTGCCGTGAGCAGATGCCCGCATTGACCGAAGTGGCATCCGGCCATCTGGCCCGCTGCTGGTATCCGAACTGAATCACGAATCTGATGACCACTCCTATGACCACTCCTATGTCCACTCCTTTATTGCGCGTAAGCGGACTCAAGAAACATTTTCCCTCAGGACGACGCGGCGCAACGCCGGTCAAGGCGGTCGATGATGTTTCCTTCGATATCGAAGAAGGCCAGACCATGGGACTGGTCGGCGAATCCGGTTGTGGAAAATCGACTACCGGTCGCAGCGTCTTGCGGCTGATTGAACCGACCGCCGGAAAAATTGAATTCATGGGACAGGAGTTGACGACTCTTGGTGCGGCTCCCTTGCGGGCAATGCGTCGCAATATGCAGATGGTGTTCCAGGACCCTTTTGCCTCGCTCAATCCGCGCATGACCATCGGGCAAGTGCTGGAAGAGCCGCTGATCGTGCATCGTCTGGCTGATCGCACCAGCCGTAAACGCAAGGTCGCGGAAACGCTGGAAGTGGTCGGCCTCAATGCCGGCTATGCAGACCGGTATCCGCATGAATTTTCAGGTGGACAGCGGCAGCGCGTCGGCATCGCACGCGCCATTATTACGCGCCCCAAACTGGTGGTGGCCGATGAAGCCGTGTCCGCGCTGGATGTGTCGATTCAGGCGCAGATACTGAATCTGTTGCAGGACTTGCAGAAAGAACTGGGCCTGACCTATTTGTTTGTCTCGCACGATCTGGCGGTGATCCGCCATGTCAGCGACCGCATCGGCGTCATGTATCTGGGACGCATGGTGGAATCGGGCAGCTGTGAAAACGTGTATCGCTCGCCCAAACATCCCTACACGCAGGCCTTGCTGTCGGCCATTCCGCGTGAACATCCTGATCAGGTGCGCGAACGCATCGTGCTGCAAGGGAGTATTCCCAATCCGGCCGCGCCGCCGTCCGGCTGCCATTTTCATCCGCGCTGTCCGTCTT
The DNA here is from genome assembly GCF_034313965.1 of Herbaspirillum sp. RTI4. Classification (NCBI taxonomy): domain Bacteria; kingdom Pseudomonadati; phylum Pseudomonadota; class Betaproteobacteria; order Burkholderiales; family Oxalobacteraceae; genus Herbaspirillum; species Herbaspirillum sp. RTI4. The sequence continues at coordinate 3,518,062 of NZ_JAVIWQ010000002.1, read as the reverse complement.
GCATGGACCTCTGTAAAACCCAAGCACCACCGGCCATTGCTGTATCTGCCGGTGAATATGTGACCTGTCATCTTTATCGCTAAGAAAGAAGCCATGTTTAATTTTGATTCCAATCATTATCCCTACAGCTCCCGCCGCAGTGCGGTGTATTCCCAACGTGGCATGGTAGCGACCTCGCAGCCACTGGCCGCGCAAGCCGGACTGCAAGTGCTGCAAGCAGGCGGCAATGCCATCGATGCGGCAATCGCCACCGCTGCCGCGCTGACCGTGGTGGAGCCGACCGCCAACGGTATCGGCGGTGATGCGTTTGCGCTGATATGGCATAAAGACAAACTGCACGGCCTCAATGCCAGCGGTGCTGCGCCGATGGCGATTTCGATCGACAAGCTGCATGCGGCCGGTCATCAAACCATGCCGAAATACGGCGCGCTGCCGATTACCGTTCCTGGTACGCCCGGTGCCTGGGCCAGCATGGCCGAGCGCTTCGGTAATTTTTCTTTAGAGCGTTCCATGTCCAGTGCAATCACGCTGGCGCAGGACGGTTATCCGGTATCGCCCATGGTCGCGTTTGCCTGGCAGCAGGCGCATACCCTGTTCAAGGGCGTGTTCAAAGAACCCTGTTTTCAATCCTGGTTTGATACCTTCGGTGTCGATGGTCGCGCTCCGCGCGCGGGAGAAATCTGGCGTTCGCAAGGCCATGCAGATACCTTGCGTTCCATTGCCTCCGATAACGCCGCCAGTTTTTATCGCGGCGCGCTGGCTGAAAAAACGGCGGCTTTTGTGCGCGCCTCCGGCGGGTATCTTGATGCGGCCGATATGGCGGCGTATCAGCCGCAGTGGGTTGATCCCATCAGCTGCAACTATCGCGGTTACGACGTCTGGGAAATTCCGCCGAATGGTCATGGACTGGTGGCCTTGCTGGCCTTGAATATTCTCAAGGGTTTTGATTTCAGCGAACGCGATTGCTTGCAGACTTATCACCGCCAGATCGAAGCGATCAAGCTGGCTTATGCCGATGGTCTGGCGCATATCGCCGATAGCGGCCACATGCGCGTCAGTGTGCAGGATTTGTTGTCCGATGCTTATGCCGATGAACGCCGCAAGCTGATAGGCGAACGTGCGGTATTGCCACAGGCAGGACAGCCACCGAGTGGCGGCACCGTCTACCTGAGTACGGCCGATGATCAGGGCAATATGGTGTCCTTCATCCAAAGCAACTACATGGGATTCGGTTCCGGACTGGTGGTGCCGGGGACCGGCATTGCGCTGCATAACCGGGGTAATAATTTCACACTCGATGCCGCGCATCCGAACAGTCTTGCGCCGGGCAAGCGTCCGTATCACACCATCATTCCCGGCTTCCTCACCAAGGACGGCAAGGCGGTCGGGCCGTTTGGTGTGATGGGCGGATTTATGCAGCCGCAGGGGCATGTGCAGATGGTGATGAACACCGTCGACTTCGGCCTCAATCCGCAATCTTCGCTCGATGCGCCGCGCTGGGAATGGGAAAGCGGCAACAAAGTCAGTATCGAACACAGTAATGCAGAACATCTCTTCCGTGGCCTGCGCGGGCTGGGGCACGAGGTGTCGTGGTCGGGCAATCAGCTCGGTTTCGGCCGCGGTCAGATTATCTGGCGCGACCAGAACGGCGTGCTGTGCGGCGGTACCGAACCGCGTACCGATGGTTGCGTTGCGGCCTGGTAAACAACGTCGATGGATTTGCCGTGTGATGCACTCTCAGGGGTGATGCTGGCCGTATTCATTACGGCGATGCGGACCTCCTGAGCCGGTATTACTTGTGACGCTTCATCAGAAGAGTCGTCCTTCACCACTGAGATTATGAAAACAGTTTCCGCCACAGAGTTGATCGCCGAACCTCTGGCCGCTGCGGATGCTGGCGGCAGGCCGCTCAAAGGCGGTTCTTTGCCTGAGTATGTATATGCCCGCTTGCGCGAAGATATTTTCGACATGCGCTTGCTGCCGGGCGATCAGATTATCGAAAGCGAAATCGCGGCCTGCTTCAAGGTCTCGCGCACGCCGGTACGCGAGGCTTTGCAGCGCTTGCAGAGCGATGGTCTGATGCAGGGCTATGTGCGCGGCGGCTGGGAAGTGGTGCCGATTGATTTCAAGCGGTTTGAAGAGTTGTATCAAATGCGCGGGATGATAGAACAGTTCGCCCTCCGTCAATTGTGTGCCGGTGGAGGGGATGTTGCGCTGATAGAACAGCAAAAGGCGATCTGGTGCGTCGCGCTGGAACAGCGTTTAAGTGATGGCAGGCAGGTGGCGATACTGGATGAGCAATTCCATCTGGCGCTGGTCCGTGCCGCAGGAAACAAGGAAATTGCCAGTACTTTCGAGCGGCTGACCGATCGCATCCGCATCGTGCGTCGGCTCGATTTCATTTATGGCGATTGCGTGCAGTCGACCTACGATGAACATGCCGGGATACTCAATAAAATCGCCGCGCCTACCGCCGATGAAGCGGCCAGTCTGATGGCCAGGCACATCGAGGAGGGACACGTCGATATCACTAATATCACCTTGCATCGACTGCAAAGCACGCGGGCTTCGGCCGGTGCAGAGCGGCTGGCATATGTGCAGGTGAAAGTGATGCGGCATGTCTGAGTTTGTCTGACTTAGCTCTTACGACCGGCGCTCACGATTGATGCTCACGTTGCAAGGTAATGAATGTATTTCCAACGCCGCACTATCCAGGCAGCAACACCGATAATTCCTGCGCGCTGCGCTGTAGCACAGGGAAAAATTCTTCTTCCATTTTTTGCGTACTGACACGGCTAGCCTGTACGCCGACGTTCAATGCCGCCAGCACCGTTCCCGATGCGCCACGCACCGGCACCGCAATCGAGCGCAATCCAATCTCAAGTTCTTCGTCGATCAAAGCGTAACCGCTAATACGTACTTCGGTCAGGATGGCGCGCAAACGCTTTTGTGAGACCACAGTCTTGTCAGTCATCGCCCGCAATGTGACGGACTCGAAGTAGTGATCGAGTTCGGCGTCGGGCAGATGCGCCAGCATGACGCGACCGAGCGAGGTGCAATAGGCCGGCAGGCGACTACCCGCATTGAGCGCTACCGACATCACGCGGGAAGTCGCAGCGCGTGCCACATATAAAATTTCCTGATCGACCAGCACCGCCAATGAACTCGATTCGTGCAGCGTGCGCGAGATCTGATTGAGGCAGGGCTGGGCCGAGACCGTGAGCGGCGTTGACGACAGATAGGAGTAGCCCAGCGTCAGGGCCTTGGGGAGCAGAGAAAAATGGTTGCCGTCGGCAGCGGCATAGCCGAGTGCTCTGAGCGTGTGCAGGCAACGTCGCACGGCAGCACGCGGGATGCCGGTCATCTGGCTGATCTGGGAGATGGTGAGTGTACGGCGCTGGCCGCTGAAGGCGTTGATGACCGCCAGACCACGCGCCAGCGAGGTCATGAAGTTGGAATCGGTCAGCGCGTCGATTTGCTCGGCGATGCTCAATGCGCTCGTTTCCGGCGCATGGGTGCTTACGCTGTCGATAGCCGGAGTGAGTTTTTTGTGCGTCGTTTTGCTGGTAGCGGGTTTTTGTATGGGCATGGGAGATGCGATAATTGATGAAATTTGTTCGATTATCGCACACTAGATAGTGATAAATCTTGACCTGTAAAGAAGGGCATCGTTAGAATTATAAGTGCTAAATGTATAAACTTGTTCGATAGTCGAACAATTTTCAATCAAAAAAATCCCTGAAACCAGCAGGAAAGAGAAGCGACGTGATCGATAAAATTACAGGCAGCTTGCAACAAGCGGTAGCCGACATCCACGACGGTGCGACCGTCATGATCGGTGGCTTCGGCAATGCCGGCATGCCATCCGCTCTGATCGATGCCTTGATTGCGCAGGGTGCGCGTGATCTCACCATCGTCAACAACAACGCCGGCAATGGCGATACCGGTCTGGCCGCTTTGCTCAAGGCCGGACAAGTGAAAAAAATCATTTGCTCGTTTCCACGTCAGACTGATTCCTATGTCTTCGATGCGCTTTATCGCGCCGGAAAAATTGAACTGGAACTGACGCCGCAAGGCAATCTGGCAGAACGCATTCGCGCTGCCGGAGCGGGTATCGGTGGATTTTTTTCTCCGACAGGATTCGGCACCCTGCTGGCAGAGGGCAAGGAAACGCGTTTGATCGATGGCCGCCAGTATGTACTGGAGTCGCCCATCCACGCCGATTTCGCGCTGATCAAGGCGCATCGCGGCGATCGCTGGGGCAATCTGGTGTACCGCAAGACGGCGCGTAATTTCGGACCCATCATGGCGATGGCGGCGAAATGTACGATCGCGCAAGTCAAGGAAGTGGTCGAGCTGGGACAACTTGACCCGGAACATATCGTAACGCCGGGCATATTCGTGCAACGCATAGTGCTGGAGACCAACTGATGAACCGCTTTACACGAGACCAGATTGCCGCCCGCGTGGCGCAGGATATTCCTGAAGGTGCTTACGTCAACCTGGGTATTGGCCAGCCGACCAAGGTGGCCAATTACCTGCCGGCAGATAAAGAAATATTCCTGCACAGCGAAAACGGTTTGCTCGGGATGGGGCCTGCGCCTGCGCCCGGCGCAGAAGACGAAGACCTGATCAATGCCGGCAAACAGCCGGTCACTTTGCTCACAGGCGGCGCGTATTTTCATCATGCTGATTCGTTTGCCATGATGCGTGGCGGTCATCTCGATATCTGCGTGCTGGGTGCCTTTCAGGTGTCGGCCGGGGGCGATCTGGCGAACTGGCATACCGGCGCTGACGATGCCATTCCCGCCGTCGGCGGTGCGATGGATCTGGCCATCGGTGCGAAGCAGGTATTCGTGATGATGGAGCATCAGACCAAAGGCGGCGAACACAAGATCGTTGCGCAGTGTTCTTATCCGCTGACCGGAATCGCTTGCGTCAACCGCATCTTTACCGATCTGGCTGTGCTGGATGTGACGCCGGAGGGCTTGCGGGTAGTGGAAATTGTCCCCGGAATGTCGTTCGATGAGCTGCAGCAACTGACCGGTGCGCCGCTGTTGCGCCCGTCCTTGTCCTGATTCTATAGGTGTGGGGTATTGCGGTGATGATAGAACGCGTTTGATATGACTTGGTATTCTGCCTCTGCCGTCTGTGTTTGTGTGTAATCGAACGGTAGCGGCAGCACTGAAGCAGGTCGTTGCCTCCGCAGTACGACTATAAAGCGGTCATATGTTTTCCGAGTGGCGGCATTTCCTTGATCAATTCGTAAAGTTGCTGCGCTCCTGGTGAAAATACGCGGCCGCTGCGTCGGATGACGCCTAGCGTTCTGGCGATTTCAGGATCGCGCAAGGGAATGCTTGCCAGCGTCGCGTCGGGCGGCACTGCCAGGCCCGGCACCACAGCAACGCCTAATCCGGCTTTGACCATTTCCAGCAGCGTGGCGACGTGACGCACTTCAATGAAGGACGCGGGTCGGATGTCGCCTTGTTCCATTGCGATATCCAGCACACGCCGGTTGCCGCTGGATTTGGCGACGGTCATGTAGGGATAGGGACGGATATCGTTCCAGGTGACTGAGCGTCGTTTGGCCAGCGGATGATCGGTGCGGCAGGTGAGTACGAAGCGTTCGCGCAGGATCGGTTCGAAGTCGATCCCCAGCTCTTGTTCGCCGATGAAATTGAGGCCGAAGTCGGAATCGCCCCGGGCCACATGATTGAGCACTTCATGCGCGCCTTCATCAATGATGCGGATACGGATATTCGGATAAGCGGTATGGAAGCGTTGCAGCACTGGTGGCAGGAAGTGATGCGCCACTGAGGGAACGCAGGCCACGCTGACCTGGCCGAATCGGGTGCGCGAAATTTCACCTATGCTCAGGAGTGAGCTTTCCACGCCATCCAGAATTTCAATCGCCTTCACGAAAAATTCGCGACCGACCAGCGTCAGCTCGACGCGGCGGGTGGTGCGCTCGAAGAGTTTGACGTTGAGTGCGTTTTCCAGTTTTTCAATGCGACGGGAGAGGGCCGGTTGCGACAGGTTGATCGCGCTGGCGGCGGCTCGGAAGCCGCCTTGCTCCACGACTGCCACCATGGCCTGGAGATCGCCCAGGTCAAAACGTAGTGGGCTCATCAGGACGCGCCGAGTAAGTTACTGCAGGGCGCTATTTCAGAGCGGGGGGATAGCTTGCTTTCAGTTATGGCGGCGGTGCTTGTTCTCACCTTGCGTTGTTCGTCGCACTTCATCGGTGCTTTCATTATTTTTTATTCCCGAAGTGAATTTTTATATTGATGCTTTTAACGCATCAAATTTGAATAATTATGCATTTTACTTTATCAATGAATTTTGTGAAAATTGCCCGCCAGACACGCTTATGGTGGTCTGCAGTGCGACCATTAAAATTTAAATAATCAAAGAAGCTCTGTAATCGGGGTTTTCTAAAATCAAAGCAGGAGACGCAATGAATCAACGCAGCAGGCTGTCCACATTATTTTCCCTCGTCGTATTTGCTTTTTCTTTGGTGACAGGCAGCGCGTGGGCCGATGAAGTCCGCGTGATGAACTCCGGTGGTTTTGCCGCCGCCTACACTGCGTTGGCACCGAAGTTTGAAGCGGCCACCGGTCATCATCTGGTGATCATCTGGGGACCATCAATGGGAGTGTCTCCCGAGGCGATTCCAAATCGTCTGGCGCGTGGTGAATCCGCTGACGTGGTCATCATGGTCGGTTATGCGCTGACTGAGCTGATTAAACAGGGCAAGGCGATCGCCGACAGTAAAGTCGAGCTGGCCGGATCGCGGATTGGCATGGCGGTGAAGTCGGGCAGCGCGAAGCCGGATATTTCGACGGTGGCGGCATTTAAAGCGACGCTGCTGACGGCGCGTTCGGTGGCTTATTCGGATAGTGCCAGCGGGGTGTATATCGAAAACGAGTTGTTCAAAAAAATGGGTATCGAATCGGAACTCAAGCCTAAGGCGCACAAAATCCAGAAAACGCCGGTGGCCAGCCTGGTTGCTGCGGGAGAGTATGAATTGGGGTTTCAGCAGGTCAGTGAAATTCTTCCTGTTCCGGGGGTGGATTTCGTTGCCAAGATTCCTGAAGAAGTGCAAAGCGTGACTTTGTATTCTGCCGGCATTCCGGTTGGTGCGCCGCATCCTGAGGCAGGCAAGGCCTTGATTCGTTTCCTGGCTTCGCCCGATGCCCGCGCGGAAATCATCAAGAGCGGTCTTGATCCGCTGAATTAATTCGTCAATCTGCGGTGGTGATCGCTTTACTCCAACGAGTACTCCAACGAGCACCCGCACATTTATCCGCACATTCATCTGATTGACTGCTTCAATCATTCAATGTATCGATCAGGCGGCATTCTTGGGATGTCCGCTTCCCTCTGTTTTGCGAGAGTAAACATGACACTGACCAAGCCTTCCTCTCCATCGAAATTCGGCACCGTTTTACGCGTGACCAGCGGCAATTTCATGGAGATGTTTGATTTTTTTCTTTTCGGTTTTTACGCCACCTACATTTCCAAAACGTTTTTTCCGTCGGGCGATGAATTCGCTTCGCTGATGCTGACGTTCATGACGTTCGGCGCGGGTTTCTTGATGCGTCCGCTCGGGGCGATTTTGCTCGGCGCGTATGTTGACCGTGTTGGCCGTCGCAAAGGGCTGATCGTGACGCTGGCGCTGATGGCGGCGGGGACCATGCTGATTGCCTTCGTTCCCGGCTTTGCCAGCATTGGTTATCTGGCACCGTTTCTGGTGCTGACCGGGCGTTTGTTGCAAGGATTTTCTGCGGGTGTCGAACTGGGTGGCGTCTCTGTATATCTGGCCGAAATGGCGACTCCCGGCAACAAGGGGTTTTATGTCAGCTGGCAATCCGCCAGCCAACAGGTGGCGATCATTTTTGCGGCGGCATTGGGTTATGCCCTCAATGTGTGGCTGACACCCTTGCAAATCGGTTCCTGGGGCTGGCGTATTCCGTTTTTCATCGGCTGCATGATCGTGCCGGTGCTGTTCATGATTCGCCGTTCGCTGCAGGAAACAGAGGAATTTCTGGCGCGCAAACACCGTCCCAATGTCAGTGAAATATATCGCTCGATGCTGGAAAACTGGAAGCTGATTATCGCCGGCATGATGCTGGTGTCGATGACGACGGTATCGTTTTATCTGATCACCATTTACACGCCGACATTTGGCAAGAGCGTACTCAAGCTGAGTACGGCGGATAGCCTGATTGTGACGCTGTGCATAGGCCTGTCCAATTTTATCTGGTTGCCGCTGATGGGCGCGCTGTCCGACCGCATCGGACGCCGGCCTATTCTGATCTTCTTTACCTTGCTGACGATTCTGACGGCGTATCCAGCGATGCGCTGGCTGGTCAGCGATCCTGGTTTTTCGAAAATGCTGATGGTGGAGTTGTGGTTGTCTTTCTTGTACGCCAGTTATAACGGCGCGATGGTCGTCGCTCTGGCTGAAGTGATGCCGGTATCGGTGCGTACGGCAGGGTTTTCTTTGGCGTATAGTTTGGCAACGGCGATTTTTGGCGGCTTCACACCGGCAATTGCGACTGGCTTGATTGAGTTGACCGGCGACAAAGGTGTGCCGGGACTATGGATGACCTTTGCGGCGGTGTGCGGTTTGATTGCGACGCTGGTCTTGTATCGTAATAAGGGCGCATATGAGCGGTACCCGCAGGCCTCGATAGCGGGCTGATCCATTTGTGTTGATGTGCATGCGGCCGTCAGGATCTGACGGCCGTTTTTTTTGTGTATTTCAGTGCTTGAGTGAATGCGCAGAAGAGGCCTTGTGCGCAGGATTTCTGAAATGGGTATCGGTAATGTGGTTGGCGGATGATGGATGATTAGAGCGTTGGTGAAATTCGTGTGTTGATTGTATGTTGATCACATGTTGATTTTTGGCAATCACTCAAATACCTGCGTGTCGTGTGGCGTATAACGTCAGCGTTGCGTACACTGTTGTCGCTATCTTTTTATTTTCCTCTGGACCATGACCATTACTATTAACGAAGACCTCCGCGCCTATATCGATCCTTTGACCGGAGACGAATTCGCGGCTCTGGAACGCAGTTTGTTGACGGAAGGGTGCCGTGATGCGCTGGTGTTGTGGGGCGATCTTCTGGTCGATGGACATAACCGTTACGGTATCTGCCAGAAGCATCAGATACCCTTCAACACGATGCAGAATCACACTTTCCAATCGCTGGACGATGTGCATTTGTGGATGATTGATAACCATCTTGGTCGCCGCAGTGTATCGGATTTTCAACGCGGCGTGCTGGCGTTGCGTAAGAAAGAAATAGTGTCGGCACGCGCAGCGCAGACGCAAGCCCAGCGGTCTTCTGCCGAGCCGGCAGGGGATGCAGCAGACAAGTCTGGCAGTGAGCCGCCGTTGACGCGTGAAGCGGTGGCACGCGCCGCGCGGGTGAGTAGCGCGACACTGGGTCAAATCGAAAAAATTCAGAAGACCGCGGCGCCTGAACTGGTGGGCGCGGTGAAATCGGGAGTGATCTCGATTAATGCGGCGGCGGCAGTGGCGTCCTTGTCGAACGAAGAGCAGATCGCGGCGGTGGCTGGCGGCAAGAAGGAATTACGTCAGGCCGCAAGGCAGGTGCGCGAGGCGCGCTTGCCACCTAAGCCCGCTCCAGAGGCTCCGCCGGACGATGCCACACCCGAGCAAATCGAAATTTTCCGTTTGACGAACGCTGTGGCTGAACTGACCGAAGAGCGCGATCAGCTGAAAAAGAAGGTGCAGCATCTGACTATTGCGCTTTCCGAGGCGCGTAGCGGGCAATAAAGCCTGCCGCGATTATTCGCAGGCGAGGGTGTATAAACAGACAAAGGGAGACATAATGAAACGATCTATTGTTTTGGCGCTGGTCGCCTGCATCGCATTTGTGCTGTGCGCGTGCGAACGTACTGAGTTTGAAAAAAAATCTCAACGTGATGCCGATGCACGCCGTGAGCGCAATACCAAGCCGAAATCTGAGTAAGGATGAGGCAGCCAGTCTGGCTTCGCGGCGATTGCCTTCAATAGTGCTGCGGCCAGCTTTTTGATGTTTTGTAGGTGTGGCTGACAACGATGCGGGTGGCGGCAATCATTCCGCTCAAGCCTAATATGAGTTGTGTCAGCGTATGTCCCGGCAGTGCCCAGTTCGATGATGAGGGCGCTGCCACTGCGGTTGCCGCCGTTATCACTGGGCCTATCCAAGCGGCTTCCTCGCTGACGTCGAGCAAGATATCTCCTTCCGACGTGGTGTGAAGATAGACTTCACCCCCCAGCTCCAGCAAAAAGCAAATCCCATACCCTTTGAGCTTGTCATTTTTGACGGCTTGTTGCAGATCGCGATTGTAATTGTCGATCCAGGCTTCCACGTCATAGGTGGTGGACAGGTTTATCCACGGGCGTGTCGGTTGAATGTCGATGGCGGGCGGTGTTGGATCTTGCATGGGAGCGGCTCAATATAGATTCGACGCGGGCTGGCATCGCAAGAGCAGCATTATGGGTCCTTTCGGGACGCCATGGCAGCGCAGGTGAAAAGATGTCTGGGTCGTATCCACTAAGCGCTACTGCTGCCTTTTAACAGACAGGCTGACAGAGGCGGTCGGCATGATAGCGCAGAAGAAAAAGCCGTAGAGGGCGGAAAATGCACACCCCTGAAATTACTGGTCGTAAAAAAAGGACTGAGCCATTAAGCCAAGTCCTTTTTTCGATCGAATACTGTTGGTGGGGCGTGACAGATTCGAACTGTCGACCTACGGATTAAGAGTCCGCTGCTCTACCAGCTGAGCTAACGCCCCAACAGGGGACGAATTATAGCGGCTCTTGACCGTCTGCGCTAGGACTTCATCTTCTCTAGCGGTAATTTTCTTAAGAAAACGGGAGAAAAAGCGTTTTTCATTGCGGGAGCGTTACCCCTCGGCTGTTTTCATGCCATTGACCCAGGATTTGGTCGGTAGTTTGGTGGCGGCCTGAATCTCCTTTGCGCGTTCATACAACGCGGTGAAATCCAGTGGGTGACGTTTTTTGAAGGCGATGGCAATGATATTGCCGTCATGGACTTCGGGCAGGCTGATGACCTGCGGGAAGGCAAAGCGCATGGCTTTCAGATTCTTGGCATAACTGGGATGGTCGCCGAACAGGTTGACCGTCATGATGCCGTCCTCGGTGAGGCAATTCGCGCAGGCGGTGTAGAACTCGGCGCTGTCGAGCACCGGGCCGCGCGCGGTAGCGTCGTAAAGATCGACCTGTAGTGCATCGATAGTGCCATGGTTGTTCTCGTCATCGACAAAATCTTGCGCGTCCATTTCCAGGACGGCCAGCCGTTCATCGTCGATGGGCAGCTTGAACATCATTTCGCAGATGGCAACGACCGCAGGGTTGAGTTCGACTGCCGTGATGCGCGCTTCGGGAAACTGGCGCAGGCTGAATTTGCTCAGCGCGCCAGTGCCTAGTCCTAGCTGCACGATATGGAGCGGAGTTGGATTGAACAGCATCCAGGCCATCATCTGCTGTGCATATTCAAGTTCCAGCCAGTCGGGTTTGCGCATGCGCATCGCGCCTTGCACCCATTCAGTACCGAAATGCAAATAGCGCACCCCATCCGACTCTGACAGTGTGACAGGCGCAAACTTAGCCTTGCGTCGCACGGCCGGTTTTTTTTCACGCTGACGTGTGCCTGGCCCGGCTTTGGTGTTGGCTTGCGCTTCTATTGATTTTCGTTTGATCAGCATGGACTGGCGTAAGGTAAGAATGAGTCGCAGAAAGGGATGCATAAGATGACGCATAAAGCCAATGCGCCACCTCTTAGATACGGAAAAGCGACTCAATCTTTACCAGTGAAATTGAGCATCCGGCGCAGGGTGCTGTCCTTGCGGATGAAGTGGTGCCACAGGGCGGCCAGTGCGTGCAAGCCGACAACGTAATACACCGCATTGCCTATGAGTTCATGGATATCCCGGATACTTTCCTTGAGCGCTGCATCCGGCGAGATCAGCTGCGGCAGAATCAGGCCGAAAAAGGAGACGTCCCTGCCGCCAGCCTGAGTGAACAGGACGCCGGTGATTGGCAGCGCGAACATGATGACATACAACAAAATGTGAACCGCTTCGCCGCTCCATGTTTGCCAGCGGGGACCTGGTAGCGCCGCGGGCACACCGAATCGGAATCGTGCTGCGATACGGAACGCGGCAAACAGAAACACCAGCTGACCCGTCATCATGTGGATGGTGCGCAGGGTATCTCTGAGCGGATCGCCCTTTGGTACGTCGCCGCGATATTCAATCACGGCCAGAGCGATAACGAATAATAAAAAAATCATCCAGTGGAAAAAAACGGAGGCGGGATGGTAACGATTTCTGTTCATATTTTTATGGACCGTAATGAAGGATTTAGTGACGCCATTCTAACGTACCCGGTCAGCATGGCGATGCTATTGGCGCTATGGATGCGCGGTAAATAGCTGCTCACACACATAATGGACGCATCATGTGTTCAGTTCATGACAAGGTGTCTGGGGAGGGTAGAACTGACTTGAAGGAGGTGTAGTTGATGCTATCTGGTGAATCGACAGCCGATTTTTAGAATAATGCGCTATCAACCGAGGAAAGCGCAATTTTCAATTTTTCAGCAGCGTTCTGCAAAGAAGGGACTAACACCTTTCGGATGTTTTCTACGTCCGGCATGTAAGAGACAGCGCTGCAATTGAGTGCCATCGGTACCGGAGGATCACCTAAAAAAACCGGGACACTGACGGCAAACGTGTCGCGCTGATATTCACCCGCTGCGATGCAGTAACCATAGCGTTCGAGGTCTTCAAATGCCTCTTCCATTTTGGCGACGACTGCCGGTCCGTGTGATCCGATTTTCTTCAGGATATTGAACAACAGACGCTGCCGATGTGTCGGTGATTGCATCCAGACATAAGTTCTGCCGATAGCGCTCAACTCCATTGGCACCGTACGGCCCACACCAAGGCGCAGAGTGGCTATGCTGCTGCTGTTGCAGTATTCGATATAAATCATGTCGAGCTGGTTCGCCACAGCCAGACCGATCGACATATTATGTTCGTCAGCCAGCGCTTGCATGAGCGGTTTTGCTTGCCGTGTAATCGGGCTGTTGGATAAATAACGGTGACCGATACGCAAACCACGCACGCCGATTTGAAAGCGCACGCCGTCGGGTGCGCGGTCCAGATAACCGAGTGCGACCAGTGTGGCCGCCACCCGCGATATCGAGGCTTTGGAGTAACCGGTGCGGCGTACTAACTCCGCATGCGCCAGAGGTTTCGGACTGCCGCGAAATGCTTTCAATACACCTAGCGCCCGCTCCAGTGTATGTGTTGCGGTGCTGCTTCCTGGTGCGGCATCTTGGTCGCGTACGGAAAACCGATCTGTTGTCTCTGGTGCTGTCAAAGCCGTTTTCTTGATTGTTTTTTTGATCGGAAGGATGGCTTTCATGTTGCTTTCTTAGGCTTGTACGGCAGCATTTTTCTTGAGCTGATGGATCAGTGTCACCAGCTTGCGGCCCAATTGTTCATCCAGCCGGGTCTGCGGTGTTAGCCGCGGTGAACCGGCGCATACCAGGGCCATCGGCAAGCGGCCGGCAATATGTAATGGTGCAGCGACGACAGTAATGTCCGCACCCCAGTCTCCGGTGGAGGAGCAATACCCTTTTTCAGCCACCTGATCAGCTGCTTCGTCAATGCGTTGCCGCAACAGCATCCACAGATCACGTTTGTGATGCGGTCGTATGCGGTCCAGCAGATAGGTCCTTTCCGTATTCGGCAAACCGGCCAGTAAGGCCCAGCCTAAGGGCGACGCGGCAATCGGCATATGCTCGCCAACGCCGAGAGCGATCGTGGCGAGTGTGGAGGAGCTATGACAGTTCTCAAACAAAATCATGTCGAGGCCATCCCGTCCGGCGAGCGCAACGTAGACGCCGTTGACGTCGGCAAACTCCTGCATCAATCCCCGTGCCAGAGATACCACATCGGTATCGGCCATGGCGGCATAACCAAGATCGAGCACGGCCGACGCCAGCCTATATTTTTTCAATAAATCCGAATGCGTCAGATAACCGAGTTCTGTCAGCGTGCGCGTCAGCCGCGAGACGGTTGCCTTTGGTATGGCAGTGCGTTCGGCGATATCGCCATTGGCCAGCCATTGATCCTGTTCGAGGAAGGCATCAAGCACGGCAAAGCCGCGCACAATCGGGGCAATCAGTTTTCCGTTATCTGTAGATGCCTGCTCGCGGTAAGGGGCGCGTGGAGCCCGCAAGACGATGCGCACATCCACCGGACGAATCGCCGCCCGACGTACAAGCGCTTTGTTGCGGGTGCTGATGAGGTCGCTCATGATGAGGACCTGCCGTGAGATGGGGATACTTTTGCCAGGCAGTGAATGTCACCGGCGCGCCCATCTTCATTTCCTGAAAGTCGCATATTTTTTCTTTCCTCGAAAACCAATATTGGCTGGTTGCGCTGAGGGATTTTTGTGACTTTTTTCGTGATCTTGTAATTGTCTTGCCAGAGACCATGCAGCACATGATCGGCTGCGTCAATCTAACATCAAACATCGTTCCGTACTTTGGAATGTCGTGCTGAAAAATTATTTAATCAGAAAAAATATAAGCATTTTTAAAATCATAAAAGTACATTATTGAGCGCGAAATATCGACAATGCCGCCTCTGTAGAGGCAAAGTATGCTGCACATGCACAATTTTTCGATTGATCATTTCTTGTTTTTTTCATCAGATAAAAAATGCCTCAATAAAAAATCATTTTTATAAATCATGGTTCTGAAGTACGGAACACTACTTTCTCTGCTATTGACACCCCATCCTCGTTTCCAGACTATGCATTCAAACGCGATGTCACTTCAGGCAATGTGGCTCACCAAAAAGGCGGAGTAAAAATCTCAGCTTGGTAGCAGCACGTAAAAACCGAATTCAGAAAAAGATCAAGGAAAACAGGATGACAATGCATAAAATCGTCGAAGGAAAAGTGGTCGTGGTCACCGGTGCAGGTGGCGGCATCGGTCGCGATATTGCATTGGCAATGGCGCAGCACGGCGCGCGGGTAGTGGTGAATGACATCGGCGCATCGCTGAGCGGCGAAGGACTCAGTGCAGGTCCGGCGCAGCAGGTGGTGGAAGAAATCATCGCTGCGGGCGGTCAGGCGGTTGCCAATACCGATAGCGTTTCCGATGCTAGTAGCGCCGCACGAATCGTGGAGACCGCAGTCGATGTTTTCGGTCGTATCGATTGCGTTGTCAACAACGCCGGAATTTTGCGCGACAGCCTGTTCCATAAAATGAGTGCGGATGAATGGGATGCCGTTCTCAAGGTGCATCTGTACGGTGCCTTTTACATGAGCAAGGCAGCAGCGCTGCATTTCAAGGCGCAGGCCAGCGGTGCATTAGTACACATGACCTCCACCTCCGGTCTGATTGGCAATTTGGCGCAAGCCAATTATTCGGCAGCGAAACTCGGGCTGACTGCCTTATCGAAATCGATTGCACTCGATATGCAACGCTTCAATGTCCGTTCCAATTGCATCGCGCCGTTTGCCTGGAGCCGGATGATCAGTTCGATCCCGATTAACGATGCGGCTCAGCAGGCCCGTGTCGACAAGATCAAGCTCATGACCCCGGCCAAGATCGCACCCCTGGCGGTCTTTCTTGCCAGCGACAGCGCCAGTGACGTCAATGCGCAGGTATTCACGGTTCGCAACAATGAAATTTTCCTCATGAGCCAGCCTCGTCCATTGCGTTCGGTGCATCGGGCCGAAGGATGGACACCAGAAAGCATTGCAGAGCACGCCATGCCGGCATTGAAAAGTAATTTCGTCGCCATGGATCGTTCCGCCGATGTATTTAGCTGGGACCCGATTTGAGCTTAGGCCGACATGGACACCGCAGAAATGCGGGATCACGCGGGGCTTAAAACGGCATTACTCGACATCGTGATGGGATGGATATGGCAATTGATTACTTCAAATTGAAAAACTGGGTGTTTCCCGAACAGGAACATCGCTATACCGAAAAAGACACGATTTTGTATGCGCTCGGCCTGGGTCTCGGGAAAAATTCAAGCGATGCCGACGAATTGCGTTTTGTCTACGAAGATGGTTTGCAAACATTTCCGAGCATGGCGGTGATTCTGGGACATCCAGGTCTCTGGATGGGCAATCCTGAATCAGGTATCAATTTGAGCAAGGTAGTGCACGGAGAACAAAAAGTGCGTTTGCATCATCGCTTGCCCAGCAGCGGTACGGTAATCGGTCAGTCGCGTGTGATCGCGGTCGTGGACAAGGGGGCTGACAAAGGCGCGCTGGTCGTGGTTGAACGCAAGGTGATCGACAAAGAAACCGGCATCACGCTGGCGACTGTCGAACAGATATCGTTTTGCCGCAGCGAAGGAGGATTCAGCGAACAGGGGCAGCCTAGCGATGTCTTGTCGGCACAAGCCACGGTCATGCCGACGCGTGCAGCGGATTATTCCTGTGATTTGCCGACGCGTCCTGAGATGGCCTTGCTCTATCGCTTGTCGAGCGACATGAATCCTTTGCATGCTGATCCGGCCACGGCGATTGCGGCCGGATTTCCCCGCCCCATTTTGCATGGCATGGGTACTTATGGCGTTACCTGCCACGCAATTTTGAAAACCTGTTGCGCTTATCGGCCAGAGCGCCTGCAATCCTTGCAGGCACGATTTTCGTCACCCGTGTTTCCGGGAGAAACGATACGAACAGAAATCTGGCGAGACGGCGGACGCGCCTATTTTCAGTCGCGCGTAGTAGAGCGTGACAAGGTGGTGTTGAGTAACGGCGTCGCGGATATCGCCGCCTGAATGCATTGAATACAATTTCGGAGAGAAAGTTATGGCACGTAAAACAGCAGTAATACGTTCGGATATCGCTTTTAGCACCGCCGATAGCATCACGGTACGCGGCAAAGATTTGCCGAATGAGATTCTGGGTCACATGAATCTGGGCGATTTTGCCTACTTTCAGTTGATGGGGAAGACTGCAACGCTCAGCCAGTCACGGGTATTCAACGCCATGCTGATCACGCTGGTCGAGCATGGCATTACGCCTAGCGCTCTGGTAGCCAGACTGACGTATGCCGGCGCGCCGGAATCCTTGCAAGGCGCCGTAGCCGCTGGCTTGTGCGGCTTGGGTACGGTGTTCGTCGGAACGACGGAAGGTGCCGCAAAAATGTTGTATCAGGCCCTCGCCGATACTGACGTCGATGCCGATCTGGAAAAAATTGCACGCGATACCGTCGCTGCTTTTCGCGAACGCAAGCAGATTATTCCTGGCCTCGGTCACCCCTTGCACAAGCCCATTGATCCGCGTACGCCGCGACTGTTTCAGATTGCTGAAGACAATGGCATGAAAGGCCGTTACATCACCTTGATGCAATTGATCGGCGCGGAAGCTGAACGGGCTTCAGGGAAGGTGCTCCCGATCAATGCGACCGGTGCCATCGGTGCCATTTGCTGCGAATTTGGATTTCCATGGGAAATCGTGCGCGGCTTCGGAGTCATGGCGCGCGCCATCGGTTTGGTTGGCCATATTCTTGAAGAATCGAAAACGCCGATGGCGCATGAAATCTGGCATCGGATGGAAGACGAAGCCAGTACGCATTTACGCAAGTAAGTCCTGAGAAAGGAGAACCCATGAACGATCCAGAAGTTGTATTTTCTTTCGTTGACGGCATTGCACGCATTACGCTTAATCGGCCGCAGCGACTTAATAGCCTCAATGACGGCATGCACGAAGCAATAGCGGCAGCGATCGCCTCGGTCGAGCATGATCCGGCATTACGCGTGCTGGTGTTGAGCGGTATCGGACGCGCCTTTTGCGCCGGCCAGGATCAGACAGATCGTGTCCCTGTTGCGGATGGCGAGCAACGTGATCTGGGTGCTTCGCTGGAGAAGTATTACAAGCCATTGGTGCTAAGACTGCGTGCCTTGCCGGTACCGGTCGTGTGCGCGCTCAATGGACTGGCGGCGGGTGTCGGATCGACGCTGGCACTGGCGTGCGATATCGTTATCGCCACCAAGTCAGCGTATTTTTTGCAAGGGTTTACCAAGCTGGGTTTGCTGCCGGATGCCGGTGCGACGCAGTTTTTGCCGCAGCTGATCGGCCCGGCCCGCGCTATCGGTCTGAGCATGCTCAACGATAAATTGAGCGCAGAACAGGCTGCTGAATGGGGATTGATCTGGCGCTGTGTGGATGATGCCGCGTTCGAGGAAGAGACGCAAAAAATTATCGATCAACTCGCCTGCTCTGCCACCAAGGCACTGGGACTGAGCAAACTGGCGATCTATGCAGCGGCAGGTAATAGTCTTGAGCAGCAACTGGAACTGGAGCAAAAATTGCAGCGCGCGCTCGGTTACAGCGATGATTACAAAGAAGGAGTGGCGGCGTTTCGAGAGAAAAGAGCGCCGGTGTTTGTCGGCAGGTGATAAAGATGTTGTTGGTAGTCAGCAGATAGTGGTATCGGATAAAAAAACCTAAAACATAAGCTGGAGATAAGCATGTCAATTTTAAAAAATATTGTTACTGCGGTACTGGTAGCGGGTGCTGTTTCTGTTGTGCCGGTGCGTGCAGCGGATGTTGCAATCGGCGCCTTATTTCCCATGAGCGGCTTGAATGCTTCTTACGGGGACATCTTCAGTTCTGGCGCCAATCTCGCCAGAGATCACATTAATGCCGACAATCTGATCGGAGGGAAGCTGACTATCCAGTATGAAGATAGTCAGGCTTTGCCGCAGCAAGGCGTGATCGGCATGAACAAGCTGGTCAATGTGGAAAAGGTGCCGTATGTTTTGTCGGCCTTTACGGGCGTCTCGAAAGCGATTTCGACCGTTGCAGGACGCTCCAAGACGGTCGCTGTCAATGGCGGTGGGGTAGGTCCTGATCTGGCGGAACTGGGTCCGTATTTCTGGAACATCATTCCACTGGCCAACTATGAAGTACGGGCCATCATTCCTTATCTGGTGAACGAACGAAAACTCAAGCGTTTCGTGCTGGTGTATATCGACGATCCCTTGGGTCAGTCTATCCGCAAAGAAATGGAAACGAGCCTTCCTGCAGCGGGCGGACAACTGGTAGAGGCTTTATCAGTGCCAGCTTCGGCGCAGCAGTTTGGCGGTATCGCAGCGCGGGTGCGCGCGGCTAATCCTGATGTGGTTTACATCGCCTCGTACGGATCGCAGCAGTTGCAGATCGTCAAACAATTCCGGGACAACGGCGTCAAGCAGCTGATGGTCAGTTACACCGCGTTTTCGGTGCCGGAAATCAATGCGCAACCGGAAGCACTGGGTGCGCTTTACACCACGCAGTTCATGGATTGGAATTCGCAAGATCCGATCACCAAGCGTTTTGTCGACGACTACAAGAAAAAATATAACAAGATGCCCACTGCGTATATCGCCAATTACTACAACGCAGTACGACTGTTTGCTTTGCTGACGCAGCAATTGCAAAAGAAAGGCAAACCGGTTACGGGCGAAAATCTGCTGGCGCAACGGATTGAAAGCAAGTCTTTTGATCTGGTTGGCGGCAAGGTGACGTTTTCTGAAAACGGGACCGTGGTCATGCCGATGCAGATCAATGAGGTCGATGGCAAAGGCGGCAAGACTGTCAGCGTCGCACAATCGAAATAACGAAAAGAGACCAGACTCATGCTGCTACTCCAGCTTTTGATCAATGGCCTTCAGGTGGGCGCGCTGTATGCGCTCATCGCGGTTGGATTTTCATTGATTTTTGGATCGACCAAGGTATTTCATTTTGCCCACGGTTCCACCTTCACCATTGCGGCATACGTGTTTTATTACTTGTATTCGGTGGCGCAGATGCACTGGGTATTGGCGATCCTGGCGGCGACGGTGGCGGCAGTGTTGTTTGGCGTGCTGCTGGATCGTTTTGTCTATGCGCCTATCCAGTTGCATGAGGGATCGTTCTTTACCGTGTTCGTGGCCTCGTTCGGCATCGGCATCGTGGTGCAGAATCTGATCGGCATTATTTTCGGACGGAGCTTTGTCTCAGTATCGACGTCACTGAGTCAAAGCATCGAAGTGGCCTCGGGATTATTTGTGTCGCCGTTGTCGGGCATTGCGATTGTGATCGCAGGCCTGTTTTTTTGGGGTTTGCAATTTTTCCTGATGCGTACCCATGTCGGCATGGGTTTGCGCGCGCTCTCGGAAAATCCTGAACTGATCCGCGCCTAT
Organism: Herbaspirillum sp. RTI4; assembly: GCF_034313965.1. Taxonomy (NCBI): domain Bacteria; kingdom Pseudomonadati; phylum Pseudomonadota; class Betaproteobacteria; order Burkholderiales; family Oxalobacteraceae; genus Herbaspirillum; species Herbaspirillum sp. RTI4. The sequence continues at coordinate 3,497,810 of NZ_JAVIWQ010000002.1, read as the reverse complement.
GGGCTCAGTCCGCGACGACTATCGACTATCGTGTTCGCCCTCGGCTCATTGCTGGTGGTGCCGGCAGCGATTTTATCGGCGGCCAGCACCGGGCTGAATCCGGCCATTGGTCATCACGTCATGTTGATCAGTCTGGCGGCCACTATTGTTGGCGGGGTGGGAAGTTTGCGTGGCGCAGCGTGCGCCGGTCTGATGCTGGGAATGGCGGAGAATCTGGCGCTGCTGTATTTCGAGCCGCAGTGGAGCGAGGCAATTACGTTCATCGTGTTGTTCCTGTTCATTCTGTTTCGGCCTTCCGGTTTCTTCGGTCGTGCGATTACTTCCTGAGGCGACGAATCATGCTTGCATATTTACTCAATCTGGCGACGCTGATCTGCATCAATGCAGTATTGGCGATCACCTTGAATTTCATCATGGGCTATGCCGGGATATTCTCCTTATCGCATGCCATTTTCTTTGGGGTCGGTGCTTATACGGCGGCGTTTTTCGCGACGCATTACAGCGCTTCGCTTTTTCTGGCAATGCCGGTGGCGATGGTGGTGGCGGGTTTGCTGTCATTGGTGCTGGCTTTGCCGGCATTGCGCGTGCGCGGTGAATATTTCGTTGCGGCATCTCTCGGCTTGCAAGTGCTGGGGGTGACGGTGTTTTCGGAATGGAAGTCGGTGACCGGCGGTCTGGGCGGAGTCATCGGTATTCCGCCGGTGGAGCTGTTCGGTTATGCCGTCACCGATCCGACGCAATTCTTTTTGCTCGCACTGGCCTGCCTGATTCCGGTACTGCTGATCACCAGCGCCTTGCTGCGCTCCAGCTTCGGCCGCAATCTGAAGGCAATACGCGACAGCGAGTCGGCCGCCCACGCTTTCGGTAAAAACGTCGCCGCTATTAAAACTTTGTCTGTCGTTGTTTCTTCTGCTCTGGCAGCGGTCGCAGGAACTTTGTATGCGTTTTATCTGGGGTTCATCAATGTCGAAAGTTTCATGCTCGATACCTCGGTGCTGTTGATGGCGATGGTGATTATCGGCGGCACAGGGACTTTGCTGGGGCCGATTGTTGGTGCCGTGCTGCTGATGCTATTGCCGAGCCTGTTTAGTTATATGTCGTTTCTGCCGCAAACAGAAATTGGTGCGATTCAGCAAATCGCTTATGGCGTGGTGATGGTGTTGTTGATGATCTATCGTCCGGGCGGGATTGTCGGGTCCGGCAAAAGGAGCCAAGCATGATGCGCGACCAGTCTTTTGAAAATAACTCAGTACCAAGCCATGATCCCGATCAAAAGTCAGTGTTGCTGCGGATCAGCAATCTTAATAAAAATTTTGGCGGACTCAAGGTCACGAATAATGTCTCGCTCGATTTGCGCGCCGGTATCGTCACCACATTGGTCGGGCCGAATGGTGCGGGAAAGACCACTTTGTTCAATCTGATTACCGGCCATCTGGTGCCGGAATCGGGTGAGATTTTGTGGAATGGAAAATCGATTGTCGGCAAATCGCATTATCAGATTGGCCGACTCGGCATCGCTCGCACGTTTCAGGATTTGCGTTTGTTCAATCACATGACGGTAGAAGAAAATGTGCTGACTGTCATGGAGTCGAGTTCATGGCTCTGGCAACCGGGCGGCAGTGCCGCACGCAAGGTGCGACGGGAGAAAGTGCAACATATTCTGGAGCGCACACGACTGTCGGATAAGGCGAAAACTCGCGCGATTGATCTGGCCTATGCAGAGCGAAAATTCCTGAGCATGGCGCGCATCATGGCGACGGACGCCAAGATATGGTTGTTGGATGAGCCGGCATCGGGACTTGATCGCGGTTCGTATGAACTTTTTCTGGAATTGCTGCGCACCGAAGTCAAGCAAGGCGTGACGGTGTGCATTATCGAACATAACCTTGACATTGTGATCGGCATTTCAGATCGGATTGCTTTCCTCGATCAGGGAAAACTGCTGGCCGACGGCGATCCCGCCACCGTATTGAAGGACCCGCATCTGGCGGCGATTTATTTCGGAGAGCAAGCCGCATGAACCCCACTGCAACTACCGTATTGAAAACACGCGGTCTGGAAGTCGGCTATGGCGGCAGGCCGGTGTTGTCGGATTTCGATTTTGAACTGCGTCCGGCTGAAGTGTTGTGCTTGATCGGGCATAACGGCGCGGGTAAATCGACCTTGCTTAAAACTTTGTTCGGCCTGGTCAGGCGGCAGCGCGGTGAAGTGTTGCTGGATGATCAGCCGCTGACGACGCTGGAACCGCGTTTGCTTACCGCTGCCGGTATTTCATTGGTGCCGGAAGGACGGGGAATCTTTCCCGGACTGACCGTGGCCGAGACCATGGCGCTGGGCTTGTGGTCTGCCGGCGTGGCAAGCGAAGAACGGGCTGATCGCTTGGCATGGGTGATGACGGTGTTGCCTGCATTGGGTGAGTTTTATCATCGTCGCGCCGGGACCTTGTCGGGTGGCCAGCAACAGATGGTGTCGATTGGACGGGCTTTGCTGAGTCGTCCGCGTTGCCTGTTGATGGATGAGCCGTCGATCGGTCTGGCGCCGAAACTGTTTCAGGATTTGCTGCAACCGATACGTCAGTTACAGAAGGATTCCGGCATGGCCATTTTGCTGGTGGAACAGAACGTCAAGGAAGCACTAAAGATATCTGACCGTGTTGTTGTGATGAAATCCGGAGTCATCATTCGTGAGGCTTTGCCGGAAGAGTTGAACGACAACGCCAAACTTATGGAGCTGTACTGATATGTCAATTTTATCGAGCATGCCGCAACTGTTGGCGCGCAATGTGGCGCAGCGTGGCGATGCTGTCGCTTTCATCGACGATGGCCGGGACATCACTTATCGTGAATTCGATGCCATGGTATGTAGCAGTGCTGCGTGGCTGAAATCGAAAGACATCGGCGCCGGAGATATCGTGGCGGTGTGGTTGGTCAATCGCATCGAATGGATGGCTTTGTATTTCGGGCTGGCGCATCTTGGTGCGGCGATGATGACGGTTAATACGCGTTACCGGTCGCACGAGGTGGAATACATTTTGGAGCGCTCCAAACCGAAGATGCTGGTGCTGCAACTGAATTTCCGCAAGATTGATTTTCCGGCGGTGTTGCGTGATGTCAGTCATGCGGCGGCAGCCAGCCTTACCTGCGTGGCGGTGGTCAATGGCGATGCTTCGCAACCGGCCGATATTCTCGGCAAACCGACGGTTGTTTTCGATATGGCGACTGCGGCGGCGGCGACTGCACCGGTATCTGACGCAGCCGATGCGCTCAGTATTTTGTTTACGACCTCCGGCACGACCAGTGGTCCCAAACTGGTGATGCATCCGCAGCGAACGCTGGCCTGGCATAGCCAGCATGTCGCTCACGCTTACGGTTTCGAGGCGCCCGGTGTGCGCTTGCTGGCGGCCTTGCCGTTCGGTGGCGTGTTTGGTTTTAATTCCGCGCTGGCGGCCTTTGCTGCCGGTAAGCCGATTGTGTTGATGGATACCTTTGCCGGTCCTGCTGCTGCGCAACTGATCAATCGCCATCAGCTTACGCATGTGTTCGGTAGTGATGAAATGTTCCGCCGCATTATCGAGAACGTGGACGGACATGATCCATTTCCATCTGCGCGGGTATTTGGTTTTTCCACTTTCCATCCCGGTATGGTGGACTTCGGGCGCGAGGCCTGGGATCGACGTATCCCGATGACCGGCTTGTATGGCTCGAGTGAGGTGCAGGCGCTGTTTTCATTGCAGCAGCATCATTTGCCGATCTCCGACCGGATTGACGGTGGTGGTATGCCGGCGGGCAAGGATGTGCAAATCCGTATTCGTGATATCGATTCCGGTGCCATTTTGCCGCAGGGTCAAAGTGGGGCGATTGAAATCCGTTCGTCCAGTAATTTCATCGGGTATCTGAATAATCAGGATGCTACTGACAAGGCGATTGATACGGAGGGATTTTTCCGTACCGGAGATGTGGGTTATTTGCGTGAAGATGGCAGCTTTGTTTATCAGACCCGACAGGGCGATGCGATGCGGCTGGGAGGATATCTGGTGAGTCCGATGGAAATCGAGGATGCGCTGAAAACCATGCCGGGAGTGGTCGATGTGCAGGTGGTGGCGGTGGATATTGCGCGTCAGTTAAGGGCGGTGGCATTTGCAATCGCGATGCCGGGGTATCAATTGAATGAGCAGGAGATGATTGCGGCGACGGCGACCACGCTCGCGGCGTTCAAGGTGCCGGCGCATATCTGGACCATTGATGAATTTCCGACGACACAAAGTTCCAATGGCACCAAAATTCAACGTGCGAAGTTGCGCGACATGGCAGTCCAGCGGCTGGCTGCGGGTGTCTGAAGGTTTCATTTAGTCCTTATTCGGAGAATAAAACATGGCCTCTTATTTCCTTGAAGATTTTGCAGTTGATCAATTGTTTGAAAGCAGCGGCAGAACGATCACCGAAGCCGATCTGACTTTTTTTTCCATGATTTCAGGTGACTGGAACCCCATTCATAGCAACGTGGAATTTGCCAAAAAGACGCGCTATGGCGAACGTGTTGTGCACGGTGTATTCGGCATCGCCATCAGTACCGGGATGCTGCATGAACTGGGTATTTTTGAAAAATCGATTATTGCCATGCTGGGTTTTAAGAACTGGAATTTTCTTGCGCCGCTGCTGATTGGCGACACGATTCATCTGCAATTGCGCATTACTTCGGTAGAGCCGGGCAAGAGCGGTCGCAGCGGAAAACTCGGACGCCTGTTTCGCTTGATTAATCAAAACGGTATTGTCGTGCAGGAGGGCGAGTGCGATGCGCTGGTACTGACCAACAGCGGTGCGGCTGAACAAAACCAGGCGGCGGCTGCCTGAAGCGGGAAATGCGGATGTCGGAATCTGAGTAGTAAAACAGTGTCGGCTGAAGATGCGGATCAGCGAATCAGCGATCCAGCGATGCCCTATCGCAGCGGTACTTTTTGACTTATCGGATCGCCGCTTGTCAGCAATCTCCCTCTCAAACCTTGGAAAAACCATGACGCAAATGTGTACCTTGCCGCAGAAGCTGGCATTGCCGGTGATTGCTTCACCGATGTTTCTTGTTTCCACTCCGGCCCTGGTGGTGGCGCAATGTTGTGCGGGCATTGTCGGCTCGTTTCCGGCATTGAATGCCAGGCCGCAAGAGGTATTGGATGCGTGGCTGACAGAAATAGAGCAGGGATTGGCTGCGTGTCGCGCCGCTGATCCGGTACGTGTGATTGCGCCGTATGCGGTGAATTTGATCGTGCATCAATCCAATCCGCGCTTGCAGGACGATCTGGAGACGTGCATCCGGCATCGTGTGCCCATCATCATTACTTCGCTGCATAGTCCTGACATGGTCGTTGAGCGCGTGCATGCTTACGGCGGCATCGTGCTGCATGATGTCACGACGGTAAGACATGCCAAAAAAGCGCTGGCAGCGGGGGTGGACGGCTTGATTCTGGTGTGCGCCGGCGCTGGCGGACACAGCGGTACGTTAAGTCCGTTTGCATTGGTTGCGGAAGTGCGGGCATTTTATGATGGCTTGCTGGTGCTGGCCGGATCGATCACCAGTGGCGCCGGGATTTTGGCGGCGCAGGCGCTGGGTTGCCAATTGGCTTACATGGGGACGCGTTTCATTGCTTCGACGGAAGCATCGGCGGCACCGGCGTACAAGCAAATGGTGGTGGATGCCTCGGCAGCAGATATTCTGTTGACGCCGTGTTTTTCAGGTGTGAGTGGCAATTATCTGAAGCCGAGTATTCGCGCCGCTGGTCTGGATCCTGATTTGTTGCCCGCTTATGAACCGGCAGACGTGAACTTTACCAAGCCCAAGAAGTGGAAAGATATTTGGGGCTGTGGTCAGGGTGCGGGCAATATCCACGATATTTTGCCGGCTGCCGATATCGTGCGTCGTTTGAAAAGCGAATACAAAATGGCGCGGGAGCAATTCCTGTCACCTTCATCTGTACTGTAGTTAACCGTCTTCGACATTGTTGATCTGCGCGGTTTATTTTTCTTGTTCGTTTTCGGTTTCTTTCCTTTTCTCGTTCAGCAAGCGCTGCCATTGTTCCAGTTTGAGCGCATAGGCCAGGGTGTGTGCCGGACTGCTTGATGGCAGTCGCACTATCCGGTAGTGCAGGGCATCTTCTTGCAGCGCTTTTATTCCTAATTTTTCTGCCGTGCCGCCATTGAACGCAATCGTTTTTAGCCGCGGCAAAGTGCGGATCAAGCCCGTCAGTTCATTCCCCACATGATGCCGGATGTGGCTGTCCAGACTGCCTTGGCGTTGCGCTTCGGCCACCACATCCCATAAACCGATACCGTGTGCGAGCAGGGTTTGCAGCTTGTCTGCATACGCCAATGCGGTCAGATCGGTATCGATGATGACGGATAACAATTTCCAGAATTTGTTTTGCGGATGGGCGTAATACTCGCTTTGCGCCAGCGAACGTTCGCCTGGCAAACTGCCGAGTATCAATGTCCGCACCTGCTCGTTAACGACCGGGGCGAAGCTGCGTTTTCGTTGTGCTGTTGTTGCGTCTACGTGCGTCATCTGATGGGTGATGCCAATGAAATATGAAAATTAAAATCGATAAAAATCATTCTAGTCCTCTGTTTTTTAAATATTGAACGGGCAATGATGTGCAGTTTTTCTCAGAATCGGGAAATTCGTTAATTGCCTATCAACATTTTATCTTCAGGAGCGCAGATGAAAAAAGTAATCGTGGCGGTCGTTGCTATCACGGCGCTGACCGGTTGCGCCGTGCCATCGGATTCGGCCAGTGTTTATCGCACCGGACGCGCGCAGAGCGAACAGAACGTGCGCATGGCGGTCGTGGAGTCGGTGCGCAATGTGAGTATCGACAAGGGCGGCAGTAGCACCGATGTCGGCACCGTTGGCGGTGCTGCGCTCGGTGGTCTGGCGGCAAGTTCGGCTATCGGGCAAGGGCGTGGAGCGCTGGCTGCGGGTGTGGTCGGTGCGCTGGCGGGTGGCGTACTCGGCAATCAGATCGGCGATCGCTTTAACCGGCGCGCCGGAATTGAAATTACCGTCCGTCTTGAAAGCGGCGAGCTGCGTGCTATCACGCAGGATGCGGATGAGAATTTCAAAGTCGGTGAGCGGGTGCGATTGTTGTCGTCGGGCGGCGTAACACGGGTGACGCATTGAGGAGGTGATCGGTAATCGAGCGGTGGCATGTCTCGTGCCTGCTTAATTTTCCTCAGACAGTTTGTCCGATACCTCTCCCGACGATACGATGTGCAGAGTGCGGGTGGGGCGTGCGAAGTGGATGCCATTCGCGGCAAGCTCGGTCATCAGTTCGAGGTTGATGCTTTGCTGGATATCCATATACAGGTTGTAATCTGGATTGGTCACGTAATAAACCGCCTCAAATTGCAACGCGCTCTCACCAAAGCCTTTCATGTGCGCCCGGTCGAAACGCGTCGTGCCGGCGGATTCGATGGCATTTTTTACGATCGCCGGCACTTGTCGCACCTGCTCGGGAGAGGCCTCATAAGTGATGCCAAAGCCGAACAAAATACGTCGCTCGCTCATGCGCTTGTAATTGTGAATCGTATTTTTGAGCAGCTCCGTATTACTGCAAACGATTTGTTCGCCGCTGAGACTGCGGATGCGGGTCGTCTTTAATCCAATGTGTTCGATGTTGCCGGCAATATCGCCAAAGACAATGAAGTCGCCGATCTCGAAAGGTTTGTCGAGCCCGATGGCGGCCGAGGCAAAGAGATCGCTCAGGATGCTTTGCAGGGCCAGTGCCACGGCGACACCGCCTACGCCCAGACTGGCAACAAAGGCGGTGATATTGACACCCACATTGGAGAGCATGGCGAGAATCAGAACCGACCAGAGTAAGGCCCGAAATATCCATGCCATCATGGTCGTAATGATGGGACTGTGGGAGGTGGCGCTCTGTCCTTGTAGTCGTTCCGTCGTCCAGATGGATAAGCCGCGGTTGATCCAAAGCGCGATCTGAACAGCGATGACGATGAACCATAAATGGCTGATGCGAATTTCCCATTTTCCGGTCATGCTTAAAAACTCGGAACCTATGAGCAGCGCAGCGAACGCGATGACGAATCGATGCGTATGTTTGAGCACTTCAACGAGCATGTCGTCCAATCGCGTCACGGTTCTGGCTGCCAGAATTTCTAGCCGTGCGATAAGGAATTTCGCCAGAGACACTATAAAAATATAGCTGACAACGGTCGCCGCGATTGCCCGCCACCATTCGTTGGCGGCTAATCCCAGAAACGTATTTACATCGAGCCACTGTTCCATTGTTGATTCCTTCACGGCGTAATAGTTACGTCTGAGAGTTACGTCGGAGAGCGAGCTCCGAAAGTGATAGCCAAGAGCGACCTCTGATCGATTTTCTGAGAAGTCGTTGATGGAATGCGGGCAGCGACGGAAATGGCCGTTGCTGCCGTTCTTTGCTGAAATAGGGTGAGTGGTTCGCAATCCAGAGACGAGGTGATTCTGGTGATGCGAGGTGCGAGGTGCGAGGTACGAGCTTAGGATTGACGCAAAAGCCAATTGGCTTTGCGCGTCAGTCCTAAAAGTGCAGGAGATAAAGCAAAACGGCAGCCATCGCTGGCTGCCGTTTTATTTAATAAGGTAGCAGGTAATAGAAGTTACTTACCTGGATTACCTGAGACGCGTTTTAACTGATTGCGACTCTTATTTTCCAGTCATGCCTAACAGCATAGCATTGAGTCGCTTAACGAAACCTGAAGGGTCCGTTAATGCGCCGCCTTCGGCCAGCAAAGCCTGATCGAACAGGATGTGGGTCCAGTCGTCGAACTTGGCGTCTTCGTATTTCAGACGTTGCACTAGAGGATGGTCGGGATTGATTTCCAGGATGGGTTTCGATTCCGGCGCACTCTGTCCGGCCGCTTTTAACATGCGCACCAGATTGCCTGACAATTCGTGTTCGTCCGCAACGAGGCAGGCCGGGGAGTCGGTCAGGCGGAAACTGACGCGCACGTCCTTGGCTTCATCGCCCAGCACGGCTTTCATTTTTTCGACCAGATCCTTGTATTGGGTCTCGGTTTCTTCGTGCTGTTTTTTCTCTTCCTCGTTTTCCAGCTGGCCGAGATCGAGTCCACCCTTGGCGACCGAAGCTAATTCCTTGCCTTCGAAATCCTGCAGGAAGGACAGCATCCATTCATCGACGCGATCGGTCAGCAGCAATACTTCCACGCCTTTTTTACGGAAAATTTCCAGATGCGGGCTGTTTTTTGCCGCCTGATAATTTTCGCCGGTGACGTAATAAATCTTGGTCTGGCCTTCCTTCATCCGCGCCACGTAGTCGGCCAGCGAAGTGGTTTGCGCATCGCCCTCGTTATGGGTCGATGCGAAGCGCAGCAGCTTGGCGATGCGATCCTTGTTGGCCGCGTCTTCGCCTATGCCTTCCTTGAGCAGCTGTCCGAATTCTTTCCAGAAAGCGGCGTACTTGTCTTTTTCTGTTTGCTCGTCGTTATTGGCCAGTTCTTCCAGCAGACTCAGCACGCGCTTGGTGGAACCTTCGCGGATGGCTTTGACGTCGCGCGACTCTTGCAGAATTTCGCGGGAGACATTCAGCGGCAGGTCGGCCGAGTCGATCACGCCCTTGACGAAGCGCAGATACACCGGCATCAGTTGTTCCGCATCGTCCATGATGAAGACGCGCTTGACGTAGAGCTTGAGTCCGCCGCGCTTGTTGCGATCCCACAGGTCGAACGGGGCATGCTCCGGCACGTACAGCAGTTGTGTGTATTCGCTGCGGCCTTCGACGCGGTTGTGCGTGTAGGTCAGCGGTGCCTGGAAGTCGTGAGAAACGTGCTTGTAGAACTCTTCGTATTGCTCTGGCGTAATGTCGGATTTGCTGCGCGCCCACAAGGCGCTGGCCTGATTGACCGTTTCGAATTCTTCAGTGACGACGGATTCTTTTTTCTCTTCGTCCCATTCTTCTTTCTGCATCAGGATAGGCAGCGAGATATGGTCGGAGTACTTGCGCACGATGGATTTCAGTTTCCAGTCGGAAAGGAACTCATCTTCGTCGGCGCGCAGATGCAGGATGACATCGGTGCCGCGACCTGCCTTGTCGATGGCTTCGATAGTGAAGTCGCCTGCGCCTTCGGATTCCCAGCGCACGCCTTCTGCGGCAGGCATGCCGGCGCGGCGGCTTTCCACGGTGATTCTATCGGCGACGATGAAGGCGGAGTAGAAGCCGACACCGAACTGGCCGATGAGAGCGGCATCTTTTTGCTGGTCGCCCGACAGCCGCGAGAAAAATTCCTTGGTGCCGGATTTGGCGATGGTGCCCAGATGGGATACCGCATCGTCGCGGTTCATGCCGATGCCGTTGTCAGAAATGGTGATGGTGCGGGCGGTCTTGTCGAAGGTAATTTTTATTTTGAGTTCGGCATCGCCTTCGAACAAGGCATCGTTGTTGATTGCTTCGAAGCGCAATTTGTCTGCGGCGTCAGAGGCGTTGGAAACCAGTTCGCGCAGGAAAATTTCTTTGTTGGAATACAGCGAGTGAATCATCAACTGCAACAGTTGTTTGACTTCCGCCTGGAATCCCAGGGTTTGCTTTTCGGATGCGGCCATGTTGTTTTACCTCGTTAAATGAAGATGTGGTCTTGGAAGATATGACGTCGTGGATGGCCATTTGTCGCTCCTGCCGAAGTGGCGGGAAGGCAAGCGGCACATCAGTCCCGACGCGCATTGTATGAAAAATGGGGCCGGGCAGGGTAATTTCAAGCGGGGCGTTGAAGGGACAGGCCGCGCAGGCCATTCTCGGCTCATTCGTAAGCCATTCGTAGGCCATTCGTAGGCCATTTGCGCAGGTCATTTTTACTGCCGCTGATCCATCTCGCGCTGCAAAAAACGCCAGATGCCCGGCTCTTCCATTGCCGCCACGTTCAGTCGCATGCGGGAGGAGGGCAGTTGCCCCGGAGAAAACAGGCTGCCCGGCGCCAGCAGATAACCTTCGGCCATCGCTTTTTCCGTCAGGACATTGGTGTCGCAGCCGGCGTCAGCCCAGACGAACATGCCGGCGACCGGGGCGATATCGATGCGCAGACCTATGCGTTCGAGATGGCGCACGGTGCGTTCGCGCACGCCGTCCAGCCGTTGCCGCAGACGGTCCACATGCTTGCGATAGTGTCCTTCAGAGAGAATTTTATGCACCAGACGCTCGCCTAGCTCGGGCGAAGTGAGGGTGCTGAGCATCTTGCGGTCGGTCAGAAGGCGGATTAATTCCGGTGCGGCAGCGATAAAACCCACGCGCAGGCTATACGACAGAATTTTAGAGAAACTGCTCAGGTAAATCACCCGTTGCAACTGATCCAGGGCAGCGATCCGGGTGACCGCCTGCACGCCTGCGCCCGGATGCATGTCGCAGTAAATATCATCTTCGACGATGTAAAAATCATGTTCCTGCGCCAGACGTAGCACCTGAAACGCCTTGGCGGCGGAAAGAGAGGTGGAGCTGGGATTGTGCAGGATGGAGTTGATGACGAATAGTTTTGGCTTGTGCAGCGCCGCCAGTGCGGCCAGCTGCTCGATATCCGGGCCGTCTTGCAGGCGCGGGATGCCGATCACTTTGGCGCCGAGGGTGGCGAAGGAGCCGAACATCAGAAACCAGGCCGGATCGTCCACGAAAACCACGTCTCCGGGTTGCAGAAAATGCCGTGCGATCAAATCCAGTCCTTGCGTCACGCCGGAGGTCAGCAGGATTTGTCCCGGCTCTGCGGCGATATCGATATCGGCCAGCTTGGTTTGCAATTGCTGGCGTAAGGGAAGAAAGCCCTCCGGAGTGCCATTGCTGAGCAACTGGTTCTGATTGCCCCGGCTGAGGGCGCGCAAACCGTTGGCGATCAGCGCGCCGTCCATCCAGTCGGACGGGAGCAGTCCTGAGCCCGGAACTTTTTGCGCAGGCATCTGGCGGAATATGTTGCGGATCAGCCAGGCGACATCCATTTGCTGCGGCTCCGCCGCGCCGCTGTGACCGGGACTCTTGGCCACCAGTGAGGCGCGCTCCCTTACAAAAAATCCTGCGCCGCGACGCGAATCGAGAAATCCGGTGGCGACCAGCCGTTCATAGGCTTCGACCACGGTAAAGCGCGAGACCTTGTGCTGGAGCGCGAACTCCCGTATCGATGGCAGACGCGCACCGGTACGCAGCATCTTGTCGTCGATGCGCAGTTGTATCGCATGCACGATTTGCTCTACCAGCGACACACCGCTATCACGCGAGAGCAGGGTGGAGGGGGAGCCAAGAGTTGAAATTTGTGGAAGTGGCATGGTCATTGAGCCGTAACAGTGAGTCAGTGTATCTGCTAAATTGTACAGGTACTGTACTGGGTTTGCCGTTTAATATCATTCTCATAAAAAAGGGAATGGGAATGGAGAACGAATCAAAAGGGATGTGGCTGGGACTGGCCGGCGTGGCGATTTTCAGCCTGACGCTGCCGTTCACCCGGCTTGCCGTTGCCGATCTGCACCCGGCGCTGGTGGCTTTCGGTCGTGCGGTTGTGGCGGGTTGTTTCGCTATCGTCCTGTTACGTTATCGCAAAGCCCCCCGTCCCGTGGGACAACAATGGCGCGCGCTGGCGATTACGGCGCTGGGCGTGGTGGTTGGTTTTCCTTTGCTGAGTTCGATGGCGATGCGGCAGGTGCCGGCGGCGCATGGCGCGGTCGTGCTGGGTATTTTGCCGCTGGCGACGGCATTGTTCGGCGCTTTGCGCTTTGGTGAGCGGCCTTCCAACGGATTCTGGCTGGCGGCGGTGGCGGGGAGCGGCATTGTGATCGTCTTTGCGCTGATGCAGGGCGGCGGCGGTTTGCAGGAGGCGGATCTGGCCTTGTTTGCGGCGGTGCTGGCAGCGGCGATGGGATATGCCGAGGGTGGGCGTCTGTCGCAAACCATGGGTGGCCAGCAAGTGATTTGCTGGGCGCTGGTGCTGTCGCTGCCGGTGCTGCTTCCTGTGACGCTGTGGTTGGGCTGGACGTATGGCGTGCGTGCCTCGCCGCAGGCCTGGCTGGGATTTGCCTATGTATCGCTGTTTTCGATGTTCATCGGCTTCTTCTTTTGGTACAAGGGGCTGGCGCTGGGCGGCATTGCCCGTGTCGGGCAGATGCAGTTGTTACAGCCGTTCATGACGCTGATCGGCGCGGCCGTGATTGTCGGGGAAAAATGGCAGATGTCGCACTTTCTGTTCGCTTTGCTGGTGATCTCGGTCGTGATGCTGGGACGGCGTACCGCAGTGCGTCGTCTGGCCTGAGCGCCGTCAGCGCCGATTGGCCCGGAATGTCACAATAGAGGGTACGGTATCGCTGGAGGTGCATATTTGCGATAATCAGGGGCTTAAGCGGGTAGCATGTTGGATTCTGTTCTGTCGACCGGGCTGCAAGCGAGTGGTGTTGTAATTGTTTTAATCGTATTTCCATGATCGTGATTGGGGTGTCTATGTCTGTTTATGAAAAACTGAAAGCCTTGCAAATCGAATTGCCTATGGCGGCTGCGCCAGCGGCGGCTTATGTGATGTCTGCTCAGGCCGGCAAGACCGTGTTCTTGTCCGGGCATCTGGCTAAAAAAGACGGCAAGGTTTGGGAAGGGCAGTTCGGCAAGAATATTTCCACCGAAGAAGGCAAACTGGCGGCGCGCGGTATCGCCATTGATCTTCTGACGACGCTACAGGCCGCTTGCGATGGCGATCTCAGCCGCGTCAAGCGCATCGTCAAACTGATGAGTCTGGTCAATTCGACCGGCGATTTTACCGAGCAGCATCTGGTCACTAACGGCGCTTCCGAGCTGTTTAACGAAGTCTTCGGCGAACAGGGCAAGCATGCCCGTTCCGCTTTCGGCGTCGCGCAGCTTCCTATGGGCGCTTGTGTCGAAATTGAATTGATCGCCGAACTGGTTTGATCTCCTGATTGATCTGGTGCTGTGAGCAGCGCCGGATTCCCGTCCGATTGCCCTGAGTGGCAGCTTTTTTTGGCATTCCTATGAAAAATGATAATCCGCACCCCATGACATGGCAGTTCGCCCAGCGTACCAGCCGTCTGCAAAGCTCGGCCATCCGCGAAATTCTGAAAATCACGATGCGTCCGGAAATCACTTCCTTCGCCGGTGGCTTGCCTTCACCTGAAACCTTCCCGGTCGAGCAAATGCAAAAGGCATTCGATGCCGTGCTGTCGCGTCAGGGCAAGGTCGCGCTGCAATACGGTCCGACCGACGGCTATGCGCCTTTACGGGCATGGATTGCGGATTCGCTGTCCACTGATGGCGCAAAAATTCTGCCTGAACAGGTGCTGATGCTGTCCGGTTCGCAGCAGGGACTGGATCTGCTGGGCAAGGTGCTGATCGATCCGGGCAGCAAAGTGCTGGTCGAAACGCCGAGCTATCTCGGGGCCTTGCAGGCATTTTCACTGTATGAGCCGGAATTCGTTTCGCTCCCTAGCGATGACCAGGGTTTGCACGCCGAGAGCATCGACACTCTGGGTGCAGGCGGTCGCTTGCTGTATGCGCTGCCGAACTTTCAGAACCCGACCGGCCGCACCATGACGCTCGATCGTCGCGTGGCGCTGGTCGAGGCCTGCGCCCGCCACAGCATTCCGCTGATCGAAGACAACCCCTACGGCGCGCTCAGCTATGTCGGCAAGACGCTGCCATCCATGCTGTCGATGAATCCGGGCGGCGTGGTGTACATGGGCTCGTTCTCCAAGGTGCTCACACCGGGCATCCGTCTCGGCTATGTGGTGGCGCCGCTGCCATTGATTCAGCGCCTGGAACAGGCCAAGCAAGCGGCCGACCTGCACACCGCGCAACTGACGCAGATGGTGGTGTACGAAGTGATCAAGGATGGTTTCCTCGATACGCATATCCCGACCATTCGCACCCTGTACGCAGGTCAATGCCAGGCGATGATGGATGCGCTGACCGAATTTTTCCCGGCCGGCGTTACCTGGACCAAACCGGAAGGCGGCATGTTCACCTGGGTCACGTTGCCAGCGCATATCAACAGCACGCAATTGCTGGCGGAAGCCGTCGAACAGCTCGTGGCTTTCGTGCCGGGCGCGCCGTTCTATGCCAATTCACCGCAGACGAATACTTTGCGACTGAGCTTCGTTACGGTTCCGCCGGAAAAAATCCGCGCCGGTATTGAGCGTCTGGGCAAGTTGATTAAAGCAAAAATGTAAATTGCTGGGCCTGTTGGCAGGCAATAAAAAACGGCGGCCATGCTCATTGCATTGCCGCCGTTTTCTTTGCAAGCGCGTTTGTCAGGTTCTCAGGGCGTGACGGCTTGTGACGCAGGCGGGATGTCCAGCGGCGCTTGCGGTTCCAGATGCCTGAATGAATCACTCTTGAGCGCGGCGAGCAGATTGGGCGGCAGATCCTTGCTGTTTTCCGCAAAATAACCCGGTTTGTCGCGCGAATCTTCCAGTAGTCTCCGCATAACCGGATGCTCATCGAAACGCGGATTGAACAGCATGCCGAAGTACACGTACTGCTCCAGGTCATCCTCTCTGAGCAGCCGGTATTTGCTCCAGCCTGCCGCCGCGATTTGGGTGGTGTCGCGGAAAATGGTGGCGTCGTTTTCCTGTTCCGGATTGATTTTGTCGTGATACCGCATATCCAGAGCGCTATAAATCGCGCCATAAACGATGCGAGGGGCATCCACGATGTGTTTGTTGAATTTGAATTGCACGAAGTTATCGGGATAAAAGAAGACCCCGAAGACATTACGGCCCAGCAGTTTGTCGATTTCGCTGATATTGGTGGCAGGCAAGCTCACGGTAGCGTGCTGAATGACGGTGGTCATCGGCTCTTCTGCCTCGTTTTGCTTGAGTGCGGCATCGACGTCATATAACTGATATTCGATATTGAATTCGGTGCCTTGCAGCGTGTGGCAGCAGTTGTTGCCGATATCGCTGGTGCCGGGCATGAGATCGTTGCCGCCGTTGAGCGTGTTGCCGTATTGGTCGGTGATCTTGAAGCGGAACAGATTGTAGGGCGTGTAATTGAAGCCGATGACGCTCAGGTCGGTATAGCGCGGCACCGACGAGGTCGGCGTGCAGCTCACCAGCGTCAGGCAGACGAGCAGCGCCCCGGCGACGGCGGTGATAGTGCTGACAGTGGCAGACCGCCACCGTGGTCGCTTAAGAGGCGTTCTGTCGCTGTAGTGCGCTGTCACTTTTAGCCCTGTGCCTCAAGCGCGGCGGCTTTCAGTTTCGACTCCAGCGCCTTGCCCTTGCGTGCGCGCTTGCCGATATGGTGGCTCAGGCCGCTGGCCGATAAAGCCACTTCCTGCGGTTTGCCGCCGCGTCCCATACCGCTGACCAGCACACCTTTCTGGCTGATTGGTTGCGCCGCTAACAGGGTTTCGTCCTTTTCCAGTTCCATCAGCGTGACACCTCGTCCACCCGACGCCAGTGTCTTGATTTCCTCCAGACCAAAAACCAGCAAGCGACCGTGTTCCGACAAGCAGGCAATGGCGCTGGCATTGGCGACGATGCGGCGCGGTGGCAGCGGCAGATCGCCATCTTCCAGCGTCATGAAGGACTTGCCGTTTTTGCCGCGACTGAGCATGTCGCCCACTTTGGCGGTGAAGCCGTAGCCGGCGCTGGAGGCCAGCAGCAAATTCACATCCGACGGGCCAGCAAAATAATGGAGCAGGCTGCTGCCGGAGGCCAGTTCCGCCAGCGTGATGAACGGCACGCCGTCGCCACGGGCATTGGGCAGCGCTGCCACGCTCACGGAATAGATACGCCCGTTGGAGCCGAAAGCCAGCAGATTGTCGACCGAGCGGCACTCAAAGGCAGCGTACAGCGCATCGCCGGCCTTGAAGCCGAATTGCGCCGCATCGTGCCCATGACCGCCGCGCGAGCGCACCCAGCCCTTTTGCGAAATGACGACGGTGACCGCTTCATCGACGATCTTGTTTTCGACCACGGCTTTTTCGGCTTCCTGAATCAGCGTGCGGCGATCGTCGCCGTACTGTTTTTCATCGGCTTCGATTTCCTTGATGATCAGACGCTTCATGGAGGCCGGATTGTCGAGCAGGTCTTGCAGACCCGCCCTTTCCTTGCGCAAGGCGGCCAGTTCCTGTTCGATCTTGATCGCTTCCAGTCGCGCCAGTTGGCGCAGGCGGATTTCCAGAATGTCTTCGGCCTGACGGTCGGATAGACGGAAGGCGTTAATCAGGGCTGGTTTCGGTTCATCCGATTCACGGATGATGCGGATCACTTCGTCGATATTGAGCAA
This sequence comes from Herbaspirillum sp. RTI4, assembly GCF_034313965.1. Taxonomy (NCBI): domain Bacteria; kingdom Pseudomonadati; phylum Pseudomonadota; class Betaproteobacteria; order Burkholderiales; family Oxalobacteraceae; genus Herbaspirillum; species Herbaspirillum sp. RTI4. The sequence continues at coordinate 3,480,544 of NZ_JAVIWQ010000002.1, read as the reverse complement.
TACCGTCATCCGGCCTTCGAGGATGTGCACGCGCTCGTCGACCTTGGTGAGCCGGAAACTGGTACGGCGGGTCAGCGTGGCAAAACGGAAGGCCACCCATTCGCGCAGGATATCGCCCAGCCCCTTCTGACGCGGACGACCATCGCCACCGATCATCACCAGATTGATCGAGGAGCCGGTTTCCAGCGAAGTGTGGGCCAGCAGCAAATGCATGAATTCTGTCTGGTCCTGATTCTTCGATTTTGGCTCGAAAACCAGACGCACCGGCGCGGCGCGGCCGGATTCGTCGCGCACCGTGTCGAGCATGGCCAGCAAGGCCTGTTTTTGCGCCAATTGATCCGGCAGCAGCGATTTTTTACCCAGCTTGATTTTGGGATTGGTCAGTTCTTCGATTTCTTCCAGCACCTTTTGCGACGAGACGCCGGGCGGTAATTCGGTGACTACTGCTTGCCACTGGCCGCGCGCCATCTCTTCTATCTTCCAGCAGGCGCGTACTTTCAGGCTGCCGCGCCCGACGGCGTACATGTCGGCAATTGCGGTCGGCGAGGTGATGATTTGTCCGCCGCCCGGAAAATCGGGGCCGGGAATCAGTTGCATCAATTCAGCATGACTGATGTCTGGCTTGCGAATCATCGCCACCGCAGCATGTGCGACTTCGCGCAGATTATGCGAAGGGATTTCTGTCGCCAAACCGACAGCGATACCGGACGCGCCGTTGAGCAGCACGAACGGCAGGCGCGACGGCAATTGCCGCGGCTCTTCGGTGGAACCATCGTAATTCGGCTGGAAATCGACGGTGCCCATGTCGATTTCATCGAGCAGCAAACTGGCAATCGGCGTCAGACGCGCTTCGGTGTAACGCATGGCCGCTGCGCCGTCGCCGTCGCGTGAACCGAAATTGCCCTGACCGTCGATCAGGGGATAGCGCAGCGAAAAATCCTGCGCCATGCGCACCAGCGCGTCGTACACCGACTGGTCGCCGTGGGGATGCAGCTTACCCAGCACATCGCCGACGACCGCTGCCGATTTGCGCGGCTTGGCGGCAGCGTTCAGGCCCAGTTCGTTCATGGCATACAGGATGCGGCGTTGCACCGGTTTCTGACCGTCGCTCACGTCGGGCAGGGCGCGGCCCTTTACCACCGAGATGGCGTAGTCCAGATAGGCGCGTTCGGCGAACGTCGACAGGGTCAGCGTTTCGCCTTCGGGGGCGGCGCTTTCAAACAGGTTTGCTTGGTCGATCATGGCTTTTTCATTCGAGGGAAGGGGTGGGCGCAGGGGAGGGACGCCGACCCGGGAGAATCATTTGTACCCGGTGCGCCTGTGCGCCGGTGCGCGTCGGGAAGGGCTGGTACAGCCGGTAAAGCTGCGCCACCAGTTGCACGTAATTGCGGGTTTCGGGATAAGGCGGAATCTGGTTGCGGTATTTTTGCACAGCGCCTTCGCCGGCATTGTAGGAGGCAATCGCCAGCTCCAGCCGTTGCGGAAACAGTTGTCGCAGGTCGCTCAGATAATGCGCGGCGAGGCGGATATTGATTTGCGGATCGCTCAGTTTTTGTTCAAAGCTGTGGCGACGGTCGGCCTGGAGCCCGTAGCGGCGAGCGGTTTGCGGCATGATTTGCATCAGCCCGACCGCGCCCTTGGGTGATACCGCTGCCGGATTGAAACCGGATTCGACTGCCATGACCGCTTTGAGCAGCGCCGGTTCTATGGAAAATTCCTGGGCCGAGCGCTTGACCATGGCGTCGTATTTTTTCAGGCCGGGATGTTGCGTCAGGTATTGCGTGAGCGGTGTGCCGGCCGACGTCTGCCGTATGCCCGGCATGTCATCGCTCATGGTGTTTGAATCGAAGCTGGCGTTGCCGCGCAAGAACAGCCGGTAGCGCTCGTCGAGTTTTTCGGTGGCCATGTGGGCTGTGCCATCGGGATCGATGAAGCCGTAGATGTCTGCCTGTGCGGCCGGACTGGCCGAGAGGAGTAACACCCCAAGCAAGGCCCCGAGCAGCGCTTCTATCCGCTTTCCCGCCGGTTTCCCCGACCGCGCAGGCAGCCGCCCACCGCGCAGAAGCGCAGAGGCATTGCTTACGGCAAGGGAAAGGTCTGAACGCATCAGATATCCGCTTCGGCCTCGTTGCCATGCTCTTCGATCCAGGCGCGGCGGGCGGCCGCCTCGCCTTTGCCCATCAGCATGTTGAAGCGTTCAGCGGAGGCCAGCTGGTCCAGATGACCGAGCGCCACGGGCAGCAGGCGGCGGGTATCGGGATTCATCGTGGTTTCCCACAACTGTTCGGCGTTCATTTCTCCCAGACCTTTGAAGCGCGAAATGCTCCAGGCGCTTTCTTTCAGGCCATCCTTGCGCAGCTTGTCTTCGATTGCGCTCAGTTCGCCATCGTCGAGGGCGTACAGCTTTTGCGCCGGTTTCTTGCCGCGCGCGGGCGCATCGACCCGGTATAGCGGCGGCCGGGCGATGCAGATGTGGCCGGTGTCGATCAGTTTCGGGAAGTGGCGGAAGAACAGCGTCAGCAGCAGCACCTGAATGTGCGAACCATCGACGTCCGCATCCGACAGAATGCAGATTTTGCCGTAGCGCAGGCCGGACAGGTCGGGCGCATCGTTGTGGCCGTGCGGATCGACGCCGATAGCCACGGCGATATCGTGGATTTCATTGTTGGCGAACAGGCGGTCGCGTTCGGTTTCCCATGAATTCAATACCTTGCCGCGCAGCGGCAGGATGGCCTGGAATTCCTTGTCGCGGCCCATCTTGGCCGAACCGCCAGCGGAGTCGCCCTCGACCAGAAACAGTTCGTTGCGGGTGATGTCGGTCGATTCGCAATCAGTCAGTTTGCCGGGCAGCACCGCCACGCCGGAGGACTTGCGCTTTTCCACTTTTTGCGCCGAGCGCAGGCGGCTTTGGGCCTGCTTGATGACCAGTTCGGCTAGCTTTTTGCCGTATTCGACATGCTGGTTCAGCCACAGCTCCAGCGACGGACGGGTGAAGCTGGAAACCAGCCGCACAGCGTCGCGCGAATTGAGTCTTTCCTTGATCTGGCCCTGAAATTGCGGGTCCAGCACCTTGGCCGACAGTACGAAGGAGACGCGGGCAAACACATCTTCCGACAGCAGCTTGACGCCCTTGGGCAGCAGGGAGTGCATTTCGACGAAGCTTTTCACCGCGCCGAACAAACCTTCGCGCAGACCCGATTCATGGGTGCCGCCAGCGGAGGTGGGAATCAGGTTGACGTAGGACTCGCGCACCACGGCACCGTCTTCGGTCCAGGCGACGACCCAGGCCGCGCCTTCGCCTTCGGCGAAACCGTCGGCATCGGGGCCGGCGTATTGCTCTCCTTCAAACAGCGGGATCAGCGGATCGGCATGGGCCGATTGCGCCAGCGCTTCCATCAGATAACCGCGCAGGCCCTGTTCGTATTGCCAGGTCTGGCTGTCGCCGGTTTTGGCATTGGCCAGTGTGACTTTTACGCCCGGCAGCAAGACGGCTTTGGAACGCAGCAGACGTTGCAGTTCGGTCTGGGAAATCAGTGCCGAATCGAAGTATTTCGGATCGGGCCAGACGGTGACGCGGGTGCCGGATTTTTTGTCGTCTCTGGTGGCTGGGCGCGATTGCAATGGTTCGATGACGTCGCCGCCGGCAAAGACCATGCGATGCACACCGTTGCCGTGGTCGTCCTTGCGCCAGACTTCGATTTCCAGTCGCAGCGACAGGGCGTTGGTAACCGAGACCCCGACGCCGTGCAAGCCGCCTGAAAAGGCGTAGGCGCCGCCGGCGCCCTTGTCGAACTTGCCGCCGGCGTGCAGACGGGTGAAAACGATTTCCACCGTAGGCACTTTTTCCTCAGGGTGCAGGCCGACCGGAATACCGCGTCCGTCATCTTCCACGCTGACGCTGCCGTCGGCGTTGAGGGTGACGATGATGTTGTCGGCATACCCGCCCAGCGCTTCGTCGGAGGCGTTGTCGATCACTTCTTGAATGATGTGCAGCGGGTTTTCGGTGCGGGTGTACATCCCGGGACGCTGCTTGACGGGTTCCAGTCCTTTGAGGACGCGGATGGAGGCTTCGCTATAGTCGGAGGGAGAATTTTTTTTGGTGGCCATGCAAACCAGTGTAAGTGAGTAGGGGGCGGTTCAGCAGAGGGGCGGTGGGCTGCACTCGTCAAAAAACCTAAAGTGGGTGCATTTTAATCAAAAACGAAAGGCAGGGAGGAATTCCGGCGGATTGCAAGGCATCGGTGGGCAGAAATGAGGCAATTAAGGCGGCAACTGAGGGGGCAACGAAGGCAGCAACGAAGGCCGCAACGAAGGTTGCAACTGAGGGGCCGCGAATGGCGCAATTAAGTGGAAGTATTTAGCCAGGGTCTGTTGACCGGAAGTTGCGTAGGTAAAAAATTTATTTATTATTCACAATAAATTAACTATAGAATAACAAATAAATCAATTATATTTTTTATTGTCAATTTTTATGGATTATGAATAAATTGAACATTTTTCTCCGCATGAACATCGGAAAGCGCCTCGGTCTGGGCTTTGCCCTCATTCTTTCCTTGCTGATCGTCACCACCACCATCGGCATCTGGCGCTTGCAAACAGTCGCCCATGCCACCAGCGCCATGATGGAGCAGCCGCTGGCCAAAGAGCGGCTGGTGTCGGACTGGTACCGGACCATCCATACCAGTGTGCGCCGTACGCTGGCGGTTGCCAAAAGCAGCGATCCTTCACTGGCAAATTTTTTTGCAGAGGAAAATACCAGTTCCTCAAAGGTTTCCTCTGAGTTACAAAAAAAAATAAGTGAATTGCTGGAAAGCGATCAGGAAAAAGTCATCTTTGACAAAATCGGCGTAAATCGCAAAGTCTATGTCGAGATGCGCGACGCCATCAGCACGGCAAAGCAGGCCGGCGATACGGCGCTGGCCGCGCAAGTGCTTGAAACTAAGTTCATGCCCAGCGCCAAGCTGTATCTGAGTCTTCTGGATGAATTACTGGTGCTGCAGCGAAGCAGCATCAACGCGACCGCTGCCGGTATCAACACCACGTTTGAACAAAGCCGCACGCTCATGCTGCTGCTGGGAGTGTTGGCGGTGTCTTCCGGTGTGCTGTGCGCGTGGTATCTGACGATTGGCATTACCCGCCCCTTGAATTCCGCGGTCGGCATTGCCCGCAGCGTCGCGGAAGGCGATCTGACCACCGTCATCCCTGCCCATGGCAAGGATGAAATCGGGCAGCTGATGGCGGCGCTGAAAATCATGAATGACAATCTGCTGCGCATTGTCGGTCAGGTGCGTAGCGGAACCGACATGATAGCGACTGCTTCCAGAGAAATTGCGACGGGCAATATGGACCTGTCCTCGCGTACCGAGGCGCAGGCCAGTTCGCTGGAACAAACCGCGGCGGCGATGGAGGAGCTGACCTCCACCGTGCGCCAGAATGCGGAGAACGCCCAGCAGGCCAGCACGCTGGCGGTATCCGCGTCCAGGGTGGCCAAGGACGGCGGTGAGGTGGTCGGGCAGGTGGTCAGCACGATGAGTGCGATCAATGATTCGTCGCGCAAGATTGTCGACATCATTAGTGTGATTGACGGCATTGCCTTCCAGACCAATATTCTGGCGCTGAATGCGGCCGTGGAAGCGGCCCGCGCCGGCGAGCAGGGACGCGGCTTTGCGGTGGTGGCCAGTGAAGTGCGTAGCCTGGCGCAACGCTCAGCGGCAGCGGCCAGAGAAATCAAGATATTGATTGGCGATTCGGTCGATAAAGTGGCCACCGGCAGCAAGCTGGTCGAACAGGCCGGGGTAACGATAGGGGAAGTGGTCGACAGCGTGAAACGGGTAACGGACATTGTTGCTGAAATCAGCGCGGCGGGTCAGGAGCAAAGTGGTGGCATCGGAGAAGTCAACCGGGCGATCACGCACATGGACGAGGCGACGCAACAAAATGCCGCGCTGGTTGAGCAGGCTGCCGCTGCGGCGCAGTCTTTGCAGGATCAGGCGGCTACGCTGGCGCAACTGGTCAGTATTTTCAAACTGGATGGGCAGCGCGCTGTGCCGCCGCCTGCTGCGCGCAGAGTCTCGCCGGTCAGCGGGAAAGTCGTTGCGCCGGTCAAGGCGGCCGTGAATCGGCCTGCGCCGCGCAAGGAGGCAGTAAAACCTCACCCGTCTGCTTCAGCTAAAGCCCTCGCTGGGGCTGGCGAGGAGGCTTGGGAAGAGTTTTAAACGCGCGTCGGCGCAGGGGTAAGGAGCGGGGAGCTTATTTGCTGAGTACCCGCATCGCCCGTTCCAGCCCGTCTATGGTCAGGCTGAACATGCGATCACCGACGATTTCGCGGATCAGTGCGATCGATTGCCGGTATTGCCACAAGCCTTCGGCTTCGGGATTGAGCCAGACGTAATGCGGAAAGGCGGCGGTGAAGCGTTGCAGCCAGACTGCGCCCGCTTCTTCGTTGGTATATTCAACCGCGCCGCCCGGTTGCACGATTTCATACGGACTCATGGTGGCGTCGCCGACGAAAATCAGTTTGGTGTCGGCCGGATATTTGCGCAGCACGTCCCAGGTCGGGAAGCGTTCGGCATGGCGGCGGCGGTTGTTTTTCCAGAGATGGTCGTAGACGCAGTTATGGAAGTAGAAAAATTCCATATTCTTGAACTCAGTCTTGGCGGCGGAAAACAATTCTTCGGTGCGCGCTATGTGGTCGTCCATCGAACCGCCGACGTCGAGCAGCATGAGTATCTTGATGTTGTTCTTGCGCTCGGCCTGCATGCGGATATCGAGATAGCCGGCGTTGTCGGCCGTGGCGCGGATGGTGTCGTTGAGCGCCAGTTCCTCTTGCGCGCCGGTACGGGCGAATTTGCGCAGACGCCTTAGCGCGACCTTGATGTTGCGGGTGCCGAGTTCGCGCTCGCTGTCGTAGTCCTGGAAGGCGCGTGTTTCCCATACCTTCACCGCGCTGCGATTGCGGCTCTGGCCGCCGATGCGGATGCCTTCCGGGTTGAAGCCGCCGTTGCCGAACGGCGAACTGCCGCCGGTGCCTATCCATTTGCTGCCGCCTTCGTGCCGTTCTTTCTGCTCCTCCAGCAGTTGCTTGAGTCTCTCCATCAGCTTGTCGTAGCCGAATTTTTCCAGTTGGGCTTTTTGTTCCGGCGTGAGCTGGCGCTGCATGCGTTGCACCAGCCAGTCTAGGGCGACTTCGGGATTTTTTTCGAACAGGAAGTCGATGCCCTTGAAGTAGCTGCCGAAGGCCTTGTCGAATTTGTCGTAATGCGCTTCGTCCTTGACCATGGTCAGACGCGCCAGGTAGTAGAACTCGTCGAGCGAGGGGGCGATGACCTGGTGTTTGAGCGCGTCGAGCAGATTCAGGAATTCCCGCAGGGAAACCGGAATCCGGGCGTCTTTCAGTTTGAAAAAGAAATCAATCAGCATCGTAGAGGAATATCTGTGCGGCAATGATGGGTGGGGCGGGTGGCTTGTCTCTGGACGGCGCTATCGGCCGTTGCTGCCAGTTTTTAGCGCCCCAGCTTGAAATGCAGATGCCGTTTGATGGTCGGCCATTCGCTATCGATGATGGAAAATACCACCGTGTCGCGCAATGAGCCGTCGGGCAGGCGCTGGTGGTTGCGCAAGATGCCGTCCTGTTTGGCGCCGAGCCGGGCGATCGCTGCGCGCGACTGCTGGTTGACCCAGTGGGTGCGGAATTCGACGGCGATGCAGTTCATGTTCTCAAAGGCGTGACTGAGCAGCATCAGCTTGCATTCGGTATTGATGCCGGTTCGCTGCGCGCTGGTGGCGTACCAGGTGGCGCCGATTTCAACCCGGCGATTGACCTCGTCCACATGCATGAAGTTGGTCATGCCGCATAGCGCGCCGGTATCGACGCGACGCACAACGAAGGCTTGCATCCCGCCAGCCGCTTGCACGTCGAGGCGGCGGCGAATTTCGGCTTCCATGTTTTCCGGTTTGGGAACCGAGGTGTACCAGAGCTTCCACAGCTTGCCATCCGACACGGCTGCAATGAGCGCGTCGTGGTGTTCCAGCGTGAGCGGTTCCAGCGTGGCGTAATGGCCTTTGAGTGTGATGGGGTGCAGAAAATGCATGGCAAGCTCCCTGAGTCGGGTGGAGGGTGGTGGTGCGGGTTTTCAGTGAGACAGGTATCCGCGAATCAGCGATGGTTGCGCGACATGGCGATGATGCGCTCGAACAAATGGACATCCTGCTCGTTTTTCAGCAGCGCGCCGTGCAGTGGCGGGATCAGTGTTTTGGCATCCTGACTGCGCAGGGCTTCCAGTGGAATGTCTTCGGCCAGCAGCAGCTTGAGCCAGTCGATCAGTTCCGAAGTGGAGGGTTTTTTCTTCAGACCGGGGACGTCGCGCACTTCGTAAAAACTGTGCAGGGCCTGCGTGAGCAAGTCGCGCTTGAGGTCGGGGAAGTGGACGTCGACGATGCGCTGCATGGTTTCCGGGTCGGGGAATTTGATGTAGTGAAAAAAGCAGCGGCGCAAAAAGGCGTCCGGCAGTTCTTTTTCATTGTTGGACGTGATGATGACCAGCGGGCGATGGACGGCGCGGATCATTTCGCGCGTTTCGTAGACGTAAAACTCCATGCGGTCGATTTCACGCAACAAGTCGTTGGGGAATTCGATGTCGGCCTTGTCGATCTCGTCGATCAGCACCACGACCGGCTCTTCGGCGGTAAACGCTTCCCACAGGACGCCCTTGACGATGTAGTTGTGGATGTCCTTGACCCGGGCGTCGCCGAGCTGGGAGTCGCGCAGGCGCGAGACGGCGTCGTATTCGTACAGACCCTGCTGCGCCTTGGTGGTCGATTTGATGTGCCATTGCAACAGCGGGCGTCCCAGGGCGGCGGCGACTTCTTCGGCCAGCATGGTTTTGCCGGTGCCGGGCTCGCCCTTGATCAGCAGGGGGCGTTGCAGGGTGAGGGCGGCATTGACAGCCAGTTTGAGATCGTCGGTGGCGACGTAGCTTTTGGAACCTTCAAAACGTGTCTGGGAGGGCATGGGAGGGTCGTGGAAGAATGGAGTGGTCTGAGTATAAGGTAAAACAAATAAGGTAAAAAAAAGTGGCCTTGGTCTCTGGGCTGTTTTGTCGGCGCGGCCTCTTTTGGATGAGCGGTCTGTAGCAGTAAATGGACGGGCGGTGCCTTCCCGAGTTAGAATCAATCGTTTTCAGCGGTGGGTAGGCATGCTTGTGCCGACGTACGCCTGACCAACATATAAAAAAAGTTTGACCAACTTGGTGTGCTGGATGTGGCCGGTGTGGCTGATTTCGATCGGTTGCGCCTTGTGTTCAGTCAGTTTTCGTTCCCATTACCCCTGCTACTATGAAAAAACTCTTCGTATTCCTCGCGTTCGCAGGCGGTGTCGGCTCCGCTGTTGCGGCGGACATTGTCGGCAATCCTCTGGCGGCTGAAAATAAAGTGTCCATGTGCATAGGCTGCCATGGCATCTCTGGTTACAGGGCCTCGTATCCTGAAGTCTTTCCGGTGCCCATGCTTGGCGGCCAGTCGGCCAAATATCTGGAGAATGCATTGAAGGCCTACCAGAAGGGCGATCGCAATAATCCATCCATGCATGGTATTGCAGCGAGCCTGTCCGATCAGGACATCGCGGATGTGGCCGCCTATTACGCACAACAAAAATAAGGAAGCCGGAGATGACTAATTTCGTGAATAAATGTGTGATGGCGTCTCTGCTGACGTTCACATCGTTGCTGTCCTTCAACGCTGTCGCGAGCGGCAATATCGACTCCGGCAAGGCGCTGATGAAAAAATACAATTGCGCGGCTTGCCACGGCGAGGATTACAACAGCCCGCTGGACTCTTCCTACCCTAAGCTGGCCGGGCAGCATGCCGATTACCTCAAGCATGCCTTGCTGACCTACAAACGTGGCGGTGCTGCCGTCAACGGTCGCAGCAATGCGATCATGGGCGCACAGGTCAAGCCGCTGTCGGATAAGGATATTGCCGATATCTCTGCCTACCTTGGCAGCCTGAAGGGTTCGCTGGTAGTGCGTAAGTAAAAAGAAGCCATAAACCTGTCGCAGCAGCGTTTGCGGCAACAAAAAAGCCACTGCAAATTATTTGCCGTGGCTTTTTTCTTGCTGGTTTGCTTCCTGCTGTGGCTTAGCGGCGTCGTATGCTCTCGATGTAAGCGGCGCCATCCGGCGGCAAACCGTTGCGCTGGGAGTTCCAGATCATTTGCCCCAGACATTCCATAATTTCGTGATGCGCCTCATGCTCTGATCCGCGTCGTTGCGCCAGCGCCAGATAAGCGGCGCGGATGCCGGGCGGCTGATCGATCGATAACTGCTCGGAAATCGACAGGTGCATGGACAGATGCAGGAAGGGATTGGCTTGCCCTTGTTCGACGGAATAGTCGGTTTCCAGTGCGCGTTCTACATCTTCCAGCGCAGATTCGTATTCCGGGTGTTGCACCAGCCAGTCGCAGGCCATGGCTTCCAGCGGCGTCAGAATTTCGTTGGCGCGATGTTTGCGGTAGGTCTCGCAAAAGAAACGGCGCACGTCGTGTTGGGAGGGATTGAACATTGCAGGGGATTGGGTACTGGAAAGAGTCAATCCGCATTGTACGTTGCGGGCGGATTCGCGGTTTTTTTACACCGCTTTTGCCGGCAGCGGCGTTTTGGTTTTGTATTCGCACAGATCGGCAATGAGGCAGTTCCAGCACTTTGGCGAGCGCGCAGTGCAGGTGTAGCGGCCGTGCAGAATCAGCCAGTGATGGGCGTCCTGCATAAATTCGGGTGCGACAAATTTCATCAGCTTGGTTTCTACGATCTCTACCGTTTTGCCGGGAGCCAGATGGGTCCGGTTGGAGACGCGGAAAATGTGGGTGTCGACGGCGATAGTGGGTTCGCCGAAGGCCGTATTGAGGACGACGTTGGCGGTCTTGCGTCCTACTCCCGGCAAGGCCTCCAGCGCCTCACGCGTACGCGGCACTTCGCCCTCATGCTCATCGAGCAGGATGCGGCAGGTGGCGATCACGTTTTTTGCCTTGGTGCGGTAGAGGCCTATGGTTTGAATATAGGTCATCAGTTCATCGACCCCCAGGGCATGAATTGCCGCCGGCGTATTGGCAACCGGATACAGCTTGCGTGTGGCTTTGTTGACCGAGACATCGGTGGCCTGCGCCGAGAGCAGGACGGCGATCAGCAGCTCGAAGGGCGTGCTGTATTCGAGTTCTGTCGTGGGGTGCGGGTTGGCTTCCCGCAGACGTTCGAAAATCGCCCGGCGCTTGTCCGCATTCATTCTGGTTCCTGACCCTTGCTTTGTTCTTTTTTCAGCCGCGCCCGTTCAATCGCGGCCGTGATGATGGCTTGTTTGCGCTGCTGTTCTGCGCGCAGCTCCGGTGTCAGCGGGGTTTCTGCGCTGATTTCCTTGAGTTTGGCGGCGGCTTTGGCGGCCAGTCGGGCGTCGTTTTCCTGTTTTTCGCGTTGCAGACGGGCGGCGCGCAGATCGTGGCGATGGCGGGCAGCATCGGCTTGTTCTTGCGTCCAGGCATCCCAACCGCTCAGGCCGGGAGTGATGTCTTCCATGGCGATGCAATCGACCGGGCAGGGCGCGACGCACAGGTCGCAGCCGGTACACAAACTGTTGATGATGGTGTGCATCTGCTTGGCCGCGCCGAGTATGGCGTCGACCGGGCAGGCTTGTATGCACAGGGTGCAGCCTATGCACAGGGCTTCGTCGATGACCGCCAGCCTGCGCGGGCCTTCGTGTCCGTTGACCGGATTGAGCGGGATGACGGGTTTTCCGAGCAGCGTGGCCAGTCGCTGTATGCCTTGCTGGCCACCGGGCGGGCATTGGTTGTAAGTCGCGCTACCGGCCGCAATGGCTTCTGCGTAGGGACGGCAACCGGCATAACCGCATTTGGTGCATTGGGTTTGCGGTAGCAGATCTTCGATGCGGTCGGCAAGGGTGGGTGCGGTGGGTGCCGCGGGTGCAGAAGGGGAGGACACGATGAGTCAGCGGATAGCCGTAGGCATAAAACCGTATTATGGGGCAAACCGGTGCTGGCCAATGAAATCGGACAAAAGACGTCCTGTTATTGTGTGGAGCGTGGGGTTTTCCTGTTTTCTGTTCCCTGCTTTTGCGTAAGTCCTGGTTTTTCTATTTTTTAAGGGTGTTCAAGATGAAAAGTTTGCTGCGCGCTGCGCTCGTGCTGGGCTCGATGCTGCTGTTATCTGCACCGCTCCGAGCGGCCAATCCCGACAAGTTGTGGGAAATCGTTCATCAGGAGTGCGTTCCTGGCGCGCTTGGCGGCAATAATCCCGCTCCCTGCCATCTGGTCGATACGCAGCGCGGCTTTGTGGTGCTGAAGGATATCGTCGGCGTGGCGCAGTTTTTGTTGCTGCCTACGGCGCGTATCAGTGGCATAGAGAGCCCTGAGTTGCTCAATGAGGATGCGCCGAATTTCTGGGCTTTTGCCTGGGAGCAGCGTTATCGCGTGGGGGAAATGTTGGGTAAGCCGCTGGCGCGCGAGCAGATCGGGATTGAAGTCAATTCGGCGGCGGCGCGCAGTCAGTTGCAATTGCATCTGCATATCGATTGCCTGCGTGCCGATTTTCCCGAGGCCTTGCGTTCGCATGAGGCCGATACGCCTGAGCAGTGGCAGCCCTTGATGCTGGATGAACATCGGTATTGGGTGATGCGGCTGGTGGGGAGCAATCTGGAGGGGCGCAATCCGTTTAAGCTGGCAGCGGCGATGAGTCCCTACGCGCGGCGTGCGATGGGTGCGCAGTCATTATTGTTGACGGGCGCGCGGTTCAGCGATGGCAGTGAGGGGTTTTACCTGATCAACAGCCCGGTCAATTTCGACAAGGGCGAACGGGGCAGCGCAGAAGTCTGGCTGGATCACGGGTGTGGGCAATCAACGGCAGGGAAGTAAGCAGAAGTGAAATAAGCAGAAGGAAAATAAGCTTAGGGGGTGCTTCGCTGGCATGAATCGCTGGCAGGTTTGCCGCTGAATCATGCCATCGAGCCATGCCATTGAGTTATCACTGTTGAGTCATGCCATGCAGGTTTCAGGCCTGCGTTTTATCCGGCGTGAGTTTTGATGAAGGTGCTGATTTTCGGGCAAATCACTTCACGCCAGCGGCGTCCGGCAAAAATGCCGTAATGACCACATTGCGGTGCGGTGAAGTGTTCCTTGTTGCCAGCCGGTATTCCTGCGCAGAGCGCTTGTGCGGCTTCGGTCTGGCCGGAACCTGAAATATCGTCGAGTTCGCCTTCGATGGTCAGCAGCGCGACGGTTTTGATGTCTTGCGGCCGCACCAGTTTGCCTTCGATTTCCCAGGTGCCCAGCGGCAGGTTGAAATCCTGGAACACGATCTTGATGGTTTCCAGGTAGAACTCGGCAGGCATGTCGAGCACGGCGTTGTATTCGTCGTAGAACTTGCGATGTTCTGCGGCCGATTCCTGATCGCCTGCATACAGGTGCTTGTAGAAGTCCCAGTGGCTCTGCGTGTGGCGCTGCGGATTCATCGCGACAAAGCCGGCGTGTTGCAGGAAGCCCGGGTAGACCCTGCGGCCGGCGGCGGGGAAATTGGCCGGGACGCTGTAGATCACGGTATTTTCAAACCAGGAAAACGGTTTTTCAGTCGCCAGATTGTTGACTGCGGTCGGTGATTTGCGACCGTCGATAGGGCCGCCCATCATGGTCATCGACTTTGGCAGTTTTGAGTCTTTGGCGGTGGCCATGAGCGCAATGGCGGCCAGTACCGGTACGGTTGGCTGGCAAACCGAAATGACGTGCAGATCGGGGCCGAGCTGGCGGATGAAGTCCTGGACGTAGTACACGTAGTCATGCAGATGGAAGGGGCCTTCTGTCAGCGGGACGGTGCGGGCGTCGGTCCAGTCGGTGATGTAGACGTCGTGTTCAGGCAGCAGACCACGTACGGTGTCGCGCAGCAGCGTGGCATGGTGACCGGAGAGCGGAGCAACCAGCAGCACCGTCGGTTGCTTCAGAGCCTTGACATCTTTGGCGCTCAGGTCTTTTTTGAAGTGCAGCAAACGGCAAAATGCCTTGCTGACAGTGACTTCTTCAACGATGGCGACGGTTTTGCCGCCGACCAGGGTGTCGGTAATCAGGAATTCGGGTTTTTCGTAGCTTTTTCCGAGTCGGAACAATAATTCCGAACCGGCCGCCATGCCCTGTGCAAACGGGGTATGCGCCAGAGGTGAAATCGGGTTGGAAAACAATTTGGCGGAGTTTTCTGCCCATTGCATTAACGGGTGCAGGAAATTGCGATTGAGTTCATGGAGCTGATACAGCATGGGGGACCTCTTATAAATATAAGCTGGCAAGTAAGCGGGCAAATTTACCGGTCCCCCTGGAGAGACCGTTGCTATTATCTAGCTATGTTGCAATGCAATATTCTATCAGTTTTTTTAAAATTGCCGGATTCTGTGTGCAGAAATGGTGCAAATGGGCGGAGCAAGTTTGCCCGAATCGGTTCTTTATACGTTTTTTGTAAGCTGATTCAGCGCCACTGCAAAGGCAGGATCTCTTGAGGATGCTGCATTGTGCCTTGCTATAGAGCACTTAGGTAAGTTATCGGCAGCATTTCCCATTCCTTGCGTCAGGAGGGTGAAACTGGCTGGCTGCATCCAGGGAGGCGGTAAGGAAGGGCGGCGTGCAGGCGACTTGCTTGCCTGTCACGCCGTATTGAGGAGCGTAATACGGATGGTATTGCAGATGTATTGCGTTGATGCCGTCATTGCTTAGTCGAAAGTGGGTGATTCAACGCCCAGGATCTTGTGCAGTTTCGGCGACGTAGTGGTGTACTGCATATGGATTTTCTTGTCGGGGAAAATGTAAGGCGCTGCGCCGAAAGCGGCCAGTGCAGCTTCGTGGAAGCCGGACAGGATGAGCTTCTTTTTCCCTGGGTAGGTGTTGATATCGCCTACGGCGAAGATGCCGGGGATGTTGGTTTCGAACTTTTCGGTATCGACCACTTTGAGTTGCTTGCGCTCAATGTCCAGGCCCCAATCGGCGATCGGGCCGAGTTTAGGCGACAGGCCGAAAAACACCAGCAGCATGTCCAGCGGCATGCGACGGGTTACGCCATCTGCGCCGCTGACCTTGATTTCAGTCAGCTTGTCATCCTTGGTCTCAAAACCGGTGACCTGGCCCGTCAGGAATTGCATTTCGTAGTCTTCGCACAATTGTTTCATTTTTGAAACAGAAGCAGGCGCGGCGCGGAAATCATCGCGGCGATGCAGCAGTACGACCGATTCCGCCTTGCCGACGAAATTCAGCGCCCAGTCCAAAGCCGAGTCGCCGCCGCCGCAAATGACAATATTGCGTCCTGTGAACAGCGACGGGTCCTTGACGCGGTAGTGCAGTTGCGTGCCTTCGAACTGTTCGATGCCATCCACTTTCAGGGTGCGTGCCTGGAATGAACCGACGCCTGCGGCGATGAAAATGGTCTTGCTTATGAATGTGGTTCCTGCCGAGGTTTCGACATCGAAACGGCCGTCTTCACGCTTGTGCAGCAAGGTGACTTCTTGTCCGAGATGGAAGGTGGGCGCGAAGGGTTCGATCTGCTTGAGCAGATTGTCGGTCAATTCCTGACCGGTGCAGACTGGTACAGCAGGGATGTCGTAAATTGGCTTGTCGGGATACAGCTCTACGCACTGGCCGCCGACGGTTGCCAGAGAATCGATGACATGGGCCTTGATTTCGAGCAGGCCAAGTTCAAAAACCTGAAACAGTCCTACCGGACCGGCACCAATGATGACGGCATCGGTTTCAATCGGCGCTGCGTTGTCGTGGCGGTTCACAGCCGAATCCGGCTTGGCGATGGTATTCATGCGATAACTTTCTGTGGCAAGGGAGGCCGACCAGATCGTTTCAACGGCTATCTTCAGCCATGCGATCAGGACGGTTTTTCTCAATAACGGGGGTGCTTAACCTGGCTTGAATTTAGCGCTGGAGGAATTCCAGCTTGTGCGTGACGTCTTTCCACTCTTCCGCATCGGACAGGGCCGGTTTGGTTTTGGTGATGGAAGGCCAGTTGCGCGACAATTGCTCATTCAACTTGATGAATTCTTGCTGATCGGCCGGGACGTCTTCTTCTGCATAAATGGCATTGACCGGGCATTCGGCCACGCAGACGGCACAGTCGATGCATTCGTCAGGATCGATGGAGAGGAAATTCGGCCCTTCGCGGAAACAATCAACCGGGCATACATCGACGCAATCCGTATAACGGCAGCGAATGCACGATTCGGTCACAACGTGAGTCATAACAATCCTTCTATAAATTTTTCTTAACTTCAATGGCAAACCGCATTGCAAACAGTGGCACTATGACGCGTTGCTGCTCCATTGTACTGAACTGTATCAACGATCCTGGTACGGATTATGAGGCAGAAGAGCCATGCTCGCCGGCTACCACTGACTACTCACCGGGCGCTTAGTTGTGCACCTACTTGTGCACCTACTCGTGCGCTTATTTGTGCGAGGCCAGTGCAAAATCACGCAAAGCCTTGTATTTTAAGACAATTCGACCTTTCTCACAAATCTGCGATATACCGTTTCACTATAAGCAAATATGAGAAATCAATTTCCCGGGCGCGGTTTTGCTTTGTCCTTGCGCCGTATTTCAGTCTGGTTTACCGTCGGCTATCGTTCTTGCCGCTCCTTGTCTTAGCCGGCACCGTTTTTTTGGGCGGGCAGGCAGTCAATGTCTGCCGCGCATCCGCACTCACAAATGCATTGTTATCTGGCTCTGGCCGAGACCTCTTTGTTTAGGACTTACGCAAAAGCCCGCTGGCGTTGTTCCATCGCCTTTCCGTGATACTTATACTGCCTGCGACAATGCGCTAGCCAGCGGCTTTTTGCGTAAAACCTCTGTTTTTTATTTCAATCAGGAATTTCAGTGCATAAAAAAATATTCGCTTTGCTCTTACTCGTTTTTACCATGCTGCCGGGCTTATGCCTCGCAGCTGAGCTGGATGGCACGCAACTGTCGCCGGCCTGGGCGGTTCCCTTCATCGGCATGCTGCTGTCGATTGCGCTCTGGCCGCTGTTGGCACCGGTGTTCTGGCACAGGCATTTCGGCAAAATTGCGGCGGCATGGTCGCTGAGCCTGTTGCTGCCGTTCGCGGTGCAATTCGGCATCATGCCCGCTGCGGCAGGCGCGGTGCATGCGATGGTCGCGGAATATATTCCCTTCATTGCGCTGCTGACCGCACTGTATGTGGTGGCCGGCGGGATTTGCGTGCGTGGCGATTTACGCGGCACGCCAGCATTGAATACCTGCATCCTGGGACTGGGTACTTTTTTGGCCAGTTTGATGGGGACGACCGGCGCATCCATGCTGCTGATTCGACCGCTGTTGCGCGCCAACGGCAATCGACGCGAGGCTGCGCATGTGGTGGTGTTTTTCATTTTTCTGGTTGCCAATGCCGGTGGTGCGCTGACCCCCCTGGGTGATCCGCCGTTGTTCCTGGGGTTTCTGAAAGGCGTCGATTTTTTCTGGACCATGCGCCATATTTTTCCGCATACCTTGTTCGTTTGCCTGTCTCTGCTGGCAGTGTTCTATCTGATCGAGCGCTATTACTATTTGCCACGGGAGAGCCTGCGGCGGGCGGTTGTTGTTAGCGATGATTTCGTCGCTCCGCGTCTGAGTTTCGATGGCAGCATGAATTTCATCCTGCTGGTAGCTGTGGTCGGACTGGTATTGATGAGTGGCTTATGGAAGCCCGGCATCAGCTTTTCCCTGCTGGGTACGCCAGTCGAATTGCAGAATCTGGTGCGCGATGGCTTCCTTTTCGTGGTGGTATTTCTCTCGCTATGGATGACGCCCAAGACGGCGCGCAAGGATAACGACTTTACCTGGGGGCCGATTGCGGAAGTGGCGAAATTGTTCGCCGCCATTTTTCTGACCATCATTC
Organism: Herbaspirillum sp. RTI4; assembly: GCF_034313965.1. Lineage (NCBI taxonomy): Bacteria > Pseudomonadati > Pseudomonadota > Betaproteobacteria > Burkholderiales > Oxalobacteraceae > Herbaspirillum > Herbaspirillum sp. RTI4. The sequence goes on along the minus strand of NZ_JAVIWQ010000002.1, from coordinate 3,462,616 downwards.
CCGTAATCGCCATGTTGCGCGCCGGCGAGCAGGGCGCATTTTCCAGCGTGGTGAAGGCCGTGACGGGGCCTGACGGCCAGCCGGTCGATCTGATGTATTTCTGGGTCACGGGCATCCTGTCTTCGTTTCTGGATAACGCCCCGACCTATCTGGTGTTTTTCAATACCGCTTCGGGCGACGCGGCGACGCTGATGACGACGCTAGCTTCGACGCTGGCAGCGATTTCAGCGGGCGCGGTGTTCATGGGCGCAATGACCTATATCGGCAATGCACCGAACCTGATGGTCAAGTCCATCGCTGAAGCGCATGGCGTACGCATGCCATCCTTCTTTGGCTATATGGGATGGTCGTGTACCATCCTGTTGCCGATATTTATCGTAATGAGCTTCCTTTTTATCCTTTAACCCGAACCAAAAAGAGACCGCATGAAATCCAGGATATTCGTTGCCCGCGCTACCTTCCCTGAAGTTTTGGAGCGCTTGAGCCAGCATTTTGAGGTGGAGTCGAATCAGGAAGATCGTATTTTTTCTGCCGACGAATTGATTGCCCGTGTCGCCGGAAAAGAGGGCTTGATAGCCACTTCCAGCGAGGCGATTACCGCCGGTCTGTTTAAGGCCAATCCTACGCTGAAGGCCGTTTGCAACACGGCGGTCGGGTACAACAATATCGATGTGGAAGCGGCTACCAGCGCCGGGATTATGGTTAGCAATACTCCCGATGTGCTCAATGAAACCACGGCCGATTTTGCCTGGACTTTGCTGATGGCAACGGCGCGCAGAGTGACCGAAGCAGAGCAGTGGCTGCGCGCCGGGCACTGGAAAAAATGGACTTACGACGGGTTTGTCGGCCCTGATATCCATGGCGCGACCTTGGGAGTGATCGGCATGGGGCGTATCGGTCAGGCAGTGGCGCGCCGCTCGCTGGGTTTCGATATGAAGGTGATTTATCACAACCGCTCACGTCTGGCACCCGAGCTGGAACAGCGCGCTAACCATGCGCAATATGTCAGCAAGGAAGAGTTGCTGCGGCAGGCAGATCATGTGGTGCTGGTATTGCCGTACTCGAAGCAATCTCACCATACGATAGGCGCGGCGGAGCTGGCGCTGATGAAGCCGCAGGCGACGCTGGTCAATATCGCGCGCGGGGGAATTGTGGATGACGTGGCGCTGATTGCGGCTTTGCGCGCCGGGACGATTGCCGCTGCCGGGCTCGATGTGTTTGAAAATGAACCGGCGTTGCATCCGGATTTTCTGCAACTGAAAAACGTCGTGCTGACACCGCATATCGGCAGCGCGTCGGTGCCGACCAGGCTGGCGATGGCGCATTGCGCGGCAAGTAACCTGATTGCTGCCTTGTCCGGTGAGACGCCGTCGAATTTGCTTAATCCTGGAGTATCAAAGCGTGGCTGAGTAGTTTGACCGAACGAAGTTCGTACGCAGCAGGGGCAGCCGTTGAAGGCTGCCCCTGCTTTGTTTACGGTGTCGTGGGATTTTTGATTAAGTAGTACGCGTCACCATCGCGGCATCTACGCAGTGTCTACTCTCTCGCTCGGATCTTGCTTGGCTCGTTTTGCGCAATAGCGCTTCCTTAGCAAAACATCAATGCCAGCATGGCCACATCGTCTTCCAGCATGATGATGAGGCTCAGCAGCAAGGGCAGCGCCCGTATCCGCAGTTGCCAGCCGAGCGCGATGATCCGGGCTTTGGCATCGGATGAGGCGTTTTCTGACTGAATTAAGCTAATCAACTTCAGGCTAATCAACTTGTTTTAATGTCAGATTCTGCAGGCCGCTGCTGATTTGCAAGTGATAAATGCCGCGATCTTTGACCTGCAGTTCCAGTTCGTTCCCGTTGTCGGCCGTATTGGCCAGCGTAATGTAAGTTTTGACGTTGAAGCGGTAGGTATTGGGTTTGACCCAGATGCTGAAATGCTCTTTCGGCAGCATTGTTGCCAGTAGAACGTCGTTGATGCTCACATCCATCTGGGTGGCATTGCGTAGCAAAGTTTCGCCGCGCACAAATTGCACTTCTACCAGTCCTGGCGCAGGGCGGGTCATATCCTTGATGTAGATGCGAGACTCGGCAACCGTGCCGTTCGGGCCGGATGCGATGGGGGTTGAGCATCCGGATAGCGCTGCGCCAAATAAGGCGACGCTCAAAATAACTGCACCAATGGGAATATGCATTTTTCTTTCCGGTAAGGGGCTGGCGGGACGGTTGCTTGGCCGCCCTCATTTGATGGGGTCTTTGATTCCGCTGATGCGCTGCGTAATTTCAGAATTTTGTTATTGATTTTTTAATTCAGCGAACAAATTCAGATACTCCTGCATGGCGGCTTCTTGCGTCGTTCCTTTGTGCGAGGCCCATGCATCCCATTTGGCGCGTGCCACGAAATCGGTCATGCCGGGGCGTTCGCCGCTCACGTCACCCTTGCTGCCTTGTTTGTAGAAACCATACATTTTTAGCAAAGTCAGGTTGTCGGGACGTTCGGATAAATTTTTCGAATCGGCAACAGCTTGTTCGAATTCGGTTTGCAAGCTCATGTAGTCATCCACCAGGAAGAAAATACGGGTCAGGTAAAGGGAAATAAAGCATCTGCCGGTGCGCAGTAAGCGCGCCGGCAGACTTGGTCTTATCAGATTGCCAGTAATTCGACTTCGAAAATCAAGGTGGCATTGGGGGGGATCACGCCGCCAGCACCGCGGGCGCCATAGCCCAGTGTTGCCGGAATGATGAGTCGACGTACGCCGCCGACTTGCATGCCTTCGACGCCTTCATCCCAGCCTTTGATCACATGACCGGCGCCCAGCGGAAAACCGAATGGATCGTCGCGGTCCTTGCTGGAGTCGAATTTGCTGCCGGCGCTGCCATCTGCATTTTGCAGCCATCCGGTGTAGTGCACGCTGACATGCTTGCCTTGCTGGGCTTGATCGCCGGTGCCGACTTTGATGTCTTCGTATTCCAGGCCGGAAGCGGTGACGATAGTAGAGGTAGCAGACATGTGTTTCCTTTTAATAAAATGGATTCGCACAACTTTCATTGGTAGTGCATATTGCTATGCGTTCAGTGAAGTTGGGTGTTCATTGCGTTATTTTCGGATAGAAATCGCCGACGTTAGCTGAAATCAGGCTGGCGATGATAGCGCCGCCTGTTGTCGAACGCGCTGTCGCACAGTGTAAACCATAAAAGATCGGGCGACTTCTGTCAGCCATAAGAGAGCGATAGACGTTAAACTGCCTATGAGCCATGCTTTGTCGTTCGGCTGTTCCGATATTTAAAATTTTTGTCCAGAATGGTGTTCATGTTGCGTCGACTTATTACCTATGTAGCGTTGCTGGTTTGTGCCCTGAGTGCGGCTCAGGTGTATGCCAGCACCGTCGTTGTCCTCAATTCGGGGGATGCAAGCGTTACGCTGATTGATCAGGCCAGTTACAAGGCATTGCGTACGTTTTCTGTAGGAAAAGAACCACATCACCTGATGGCGACGCCGGACAACAGTTCATTGATTGTCGCCAGTGCAACCGGTAACGAACTGATTTTCCTCGATCCGAAAAGCGGTCTGGAACAACGCCGTTTGCGCGGCATCATTGATCCCTACCAAATAGGTTTTTCGCCCAACCAGAAATGGTTCGTCTCCAATGCCTTGCGGCTTGACCGCGTCGATGTCTACCGCTACGACGGCGTTGAACTCAAACTCGCCAATCGCGTTCGCCTGCCAAAAACGCCTAGTCATATGGCTTTCGATGCGGATAGTTCGACCGTATTCATCACCCAGCAAGGCAGCGATCAACTCAGTGCAATTGATCTTGCTACCCAGAAAGTGAAATGGACCATGGCGGTAGGGAAAGTCCCTGCCGGCGTCCTCATGGCGCCGGATAACCAGCATTTGCTGATCGGCATCATGGGCGAAGATTATGTGGCGGTCGTCGATTCAAAAACGCAGACGGTGGTCAAGAAAATAAAAACCGGGATTGGCGCTCACAATTTCCGTTTTCTCGGTGATAAGCGCCATGTACTGGTGTCCAATCGCATGGCCAACAATATCAGCGTGATCGACACCAAAACCATGGAAAACGTCGGCACCATTAATGTGCCGGGCGGGCCGGATTGCATGGAAGTGAGTGAGGACGGCAAATTTCTGTGGGTGACCTTGCGCTGGAGCAAAAAAGTCGCCGTGATTGATTTGGCAACCAAAACCCTGATTACAACGATCAACGTCGGCCGCTCGCCGCATGGGATTTATTTCATCAATCGTGCCCCGGATGCGTAGGGGCGCTGCATCCTCGTCATTTGGCGCGCCGGTGTTCCGGGACTATCGATTGCGCCAGCCGAAGGCTAGAGCCGGATTATCATTTTTGCTTCTGTGTGGGGCGATAGTGGCAGCAGGTTTGCCGGCAGTGGCGGCTGATGCCGCGGCTCCGGCAGCATGCACGGCCACGGTTTATCTTACCTTTGATACTGGTAGCCAATCGCAGGCCGAACTGGTTGCCCACACTTTGCAGCGTCACCATATCAAGGCCACTTTTTTCATGGCCAATGAAAAAACCATCAATGGGGACTATTCGCTGGACCCTTCCTGGGCGGCTTACTGGAAAGCACGGGTTGCCGAAGGCCATGCCTTCGGCACGCACACTTTCGATCATGTCTATGTGCAGCATGACGCGACTGATGGCGGATTCAGCGTCAAACCGCAATTCGGCGCACTGGCCGGGAAAACACTGAACTGGACGCCGCAGCAATACTGCGCGGAAATCAATCGCGTGGCGCAGAGATTCACCGAACTGACCGGCGCTAAAATCGACCCTCTCTGGCGCGCGCCGGGCGGACGTCTGACGCCGCATCTTCTGGCTGCTGGTACGAGCTGTGGTTATGCGCATGCGGGGTGGTCGCCAGCGGGTTTCTCCGGTGACGAATTACCCAGCGAAAAATGGCCGAATGCGGTCTTGCTCAAGCGCATGCTGCGCGATTTGAAAGACGGCGATATCGTTATGGCGCATCTCGGCATCTGGTCGCGTCGCGATCCCTGGGCGCCAGCGGTGCTGGAGCCGCTGATCAGCGGCCTCGAACGCAAAGGGTATTGCTTCGCCACTTTGCGCGATCATCCTAGCTACCGTCATCTATTCAAACCGGCATCTTCATCATGATTCAAACTCTGGTCGACGCCTTCGCCAATGTACAGGGCTGGCTGTTCGAAACTGCCGTGCAGCCGCTCGTTTTTGCTCTCGGCCTGGCGGAATATGTGGAAGATGCCTTCGACGGGACTGAATGGTTTTTGATCGGCGTGTGCGAACTGGCGTTGCTGTTTTTGGTATTGCGTCCGCTGGAAGCCGCCATTCCTGTGCATGCTTTCGATGATCCGCGCGCGCGCTGGACTGACTTCATCTATACCGTGCTGCATCGGCTGGGTGTCTTTGCCCTCATTGTATTTTTCCTGCTCGATCCTCTTTTTGCACAGATTAGCGAATGGCTGCACTGGTACGACCTGGGGACGTTCAATCTTGAAGATGTGTGGCCCGGCATGTCTGACAGGCCGCTGGTGACATTCATGTTTTATCTGGTTGCGCTGGATTTCTTCGAGTACTGGTATCACCGCGCCCAGCACGGCATACGCTGGATGTGGGCCTTGCACAGCCTGCATCACAGCCAGCAAAACATGAATCTGTGGAGCGACGACCGCAACCATATCCTGGATGATCTGATTCACGATCTGATGATTGGTCTGCTGGCGCTGACGATCGGTGTGCAGCCGGCGCAGTTCATTTTGCTGGTATCGGTCTCGCGCATGTTGCAAAGCTTGCAGCATGCCAATATCCGTCTCCATTTTGGCCGTTTGGGCGAGCCGCTCCTGGTATCGCCGCGCTTTCATCGCTTGCATCACGCGATTGGTCTCGGTCACGAGAGCCACGGTAGCGGCTCCCTGGGAGGGCATAATTTTGCGGTGCTGCTTCCGATCTGGGATATCGTTTTCCGCACCGCGCGTTTTGGAGGCGGCTATGCCAGAACCGGTGTGCGCGATCAGTTGCCGCCACCGCAAGGCAAGGGACGTGATTACGGGAGCGGCTTCTGGTCGCAGCAGTGGCTGGGGTTCAAGCGCTTGTTTGGCCGCAGCGCCGGGCGCGAAACACGATGATGATGGTTCGATGATGCGGGCAGTACTCATTTCCTGCTACCGGGCCTTGCGTTCGCAATTGCATATCCGGATGTTGCTGCTGACCTTGCTGCCCTTTGGGCTGTCTCTTTTGCTTTGGGGCGCTTTGCTGTGGTGGCGTCTGCAGTTTCTGATCGACTGGTTGCAGGAATTTTTTATTCAACACGACGGCTTTCACAGCGCCACCGTGATTCTCGGATGGTTCAATCTGCTGGCGCTGAAAACAGTGATCGTGCCTTTTTTGGCGATGTGGGCCCTTCTGCCGCTGATGATACTGACCGCGCTGGTGTTGGTCGGCTTGTGTGCGGTGCCGGTGATTGCGCGTCATGTCGGTCGTTATCATTATCCGGCGCTGGCCAAGCGTCATGGTGGCAGCGTGCTGGGCAGTTTGTGGACCTCGCTCTGGTGTTTCGCCGTTTTTGTCGTGCTGTGGCTGTTGACCCTGCCATTGACGCTAATACCGCCCCTGGCCTTGGTGCTGCATCCATTGTTGTGGGGCTGGCTCACCTATCGCGTGATGGCTTATGACACCCTGGCAGATTATGCCAGCGCAGAGGAACGTCAATTTTTGCTGCATCGTCATCGCTGGGCGCTGTTGACGATGGGCGCAGTGGCCGGCACTTTGGGGACTTTGCCGACGCTGTTATGGCTGGGTGGGGCTCTTTCAGTCATTTTCTTTCCGCTTCTGGCGGCTGTCGCCATCTGGCTATACGTGCTGGTATTCGTCTTTACCGGACTGTGGTTTCAATATTATTGTCTGCAAGCCTTGCTTGAACTCCGGTTAACAAATGATGCGGCGGCGCTGCACCGATAGGCTGAGCGTTGTCTGCCGCAAAGGGGCATGCCTCTTCTCTCTCTGAGCTGATAGGGCATAATCAGTGCAGGAATCTTTGATTGCGCTACAACGCTGCGCCATTTCCGGGTGCTGGTGTTCCCGTACTCAAGTACGGCAGCGCTTCTGATCCTGACTTTGCCGGGTTCTTTGCCCTTCATAAGTTGATCAGACGTTCCTACATTTATTCAGATGGACTTCCGTACTCTGTTACGGACAATGACAACAAGGTATTCCCATGGCTATTGGTCTGATCATTATCGGAGATGAAATTCTTTCCGGCAGGCGTACCGACAAGCACTTTCCCAAGGTGCTCGAACTTCTTAGCGCGCGCGGCCTGCAGTTGTCCTGGGTCGAATACATCGGTGATGAGCCGCCACGTATCACGGCGACTTTGCGCCGGACGCTGCAGTCTGACGATATCGTGTTTTGCACCGGCGGCATCGGTGCGACGCCGGACGACCATACGCGCCAGTGTGCTGCGGCGGCATTGGATGTGCCGCTGGTACTCCATCCTGACGCGAAGATAAAAATCCAGGAGCGCATATTTGATATGGTCGGTGCGGGCGGCAGCGCTCCTGATCTGGCGGCGCCCGATAATCTGCATCGTCTGAAGATGGGCGAATTCCCGGAAGGCGCGTCCATTATTCCGAATCCTTACAATAAAATTCCCGGATTTTGGATTGAGAATCGCAGCGGCCACGGGGCGCATTATTTTGTACCGGGATTTCCTGTGATGGCCTGGCCCATGTTCGAATGGGTGCTCGATAGCCGTTACTCGCATTTATTGCATCAAAATACGTTTGCCGAAAAGTCGGTATTGGTATTTGGAATGATGGAGTCGACACTGACGCCGCTCATGGAAGCGCTGGAAGCAAACTACCCGCAGATCAAGGTGTTCAGTCTGCCGCACGTCGGGGATGGCGCTACGCGCCCGCATATCGATTTGGGGGTGAAGGGCGAACCAGGGCAGGTTATGGTGGCTTACGATGCCATGCTGGCCGGTTTGCAAAGCTTGCAGGCCAAATACGTGCCAGGGGACTAAACCGATGTCAGTATGAGGGGCAGGGATTGTTGATATTTTATAAATGCAATGTCAACAACCCCTTGGCTTGCCAGCTTATTTTTTAGTTGCGCGCGCGGCAGGCTTGATGATTTTTTCCGAAAGTTCAGCGGCGGCGCTGGATACATTGTTTTCCAGCAAAGAGACCGCTTGTTTGGCACTCTGGCTGAACTGTTCGACGTGCGTATTAAATTGGCCGAATGCCGATTTCCAATAGGATGTCACGCTCTCATAGCCTGCTGGCAATTTGCTCGATGTTTCATCAAGCAGTGCGCTGAAGGATCGCTTGCTGTCTGCGAGATGGTTTTCCGCTGTTTTGACAAGTTCCGCTTGTGTGCCAGACACGATGCTCGCCAGATGTTGACCGTAGGCGAAGGTTTTTTCCAGCGCAGGCTGAGCATGGCCCGTTCCCAATGACAGTAATTCACTGGCATCTTTCGCTGCAAACAGGTCGGTGCGGTCCTTTGCTTCTGCAAGCGATGTTTTCAGAGTTGTCAGATGCAGGTCAGTCAGTTTCTCGACGCCTTCAAACGCTTTATGCGACAGCGTGGAGAAGAAGGCGATGTTGCCTTCCAGGTTGGCTTTGATAGCGGAGGAAAATTGTTCGGTTGCGGTAGTCATGGGCGTCATCCTTGATAGTAGAGAGAGGGGCATGCTTGCGAAGCGACTTGCTTGAACGGATTTATTTGTGCTCTGCACAATCAGAGTTTTATCGCTGTTGATTTATTTGTCAATTTATTTTTATTGCGCTGCGGCATTTTTCGTGATAGCTAGATAGAATTTTGTTGCGTTTATTCATGCAGGATGGCAATTACGGTGAGCAACGAGTCCGTTAGTTAATGCTTCATTTTCCTTCTTTTTCATAGCAAAAAAGTGTCGTACGGAGTGTGTTGCTCCAGCACAATATTGATTGATTTACTTATGAGTCTTCACCCTGTTGTTCCTGTTTCCGCAATGCCACATCGTTGGGCCGCACTGATTCCTGCGGTATTCGTGGTGATCTGGAGTACCGGCTTTATTGTCGCCAAATTTGGTTTGCCTTACGCCCCGCCGCTCACTTTCCTGTTATTGCGTTTTGCTGGCGTGCTGGTGGTACTGCTTCCCTTGGTTCTGCTGTTGCGCGCACCCTGGCCTGGCCGTCAGTCGCTGCATATCGCCGTAGCGGGAGTGCTCATGCAGGCGGGATACCTCGCCGGCGTATGGTGCGCAATCAAGTTAGGGATGCCGGCCGGACTGAGCGCCTTGATTGTCGGCATGCAACCGGTGTTGACGGCGCTGTCAGCTTCGCTGGTCGGTGAAACGGTGAAACGTCGGCAATGGATGGGACTGGCGCTGGGATTTTTCGGCGTTGCCCTGGTGGTGGCGAATAAAATATCGCTGATTGGCTTATCTTTGACCAGTATCGGGCTGGCGCTCTTCGCTTTGCTGTCGATCACTTCTGGGACGCTCTATCAGAAACGGTATTGCGCACACTTCGATTTGCGTACCGGTACGCTGGTCCAATTCATTGCCTCGATTATTGTTGTCCTGCCATTTGCTATTTATTTCGAGGATTTCAGCCTGAATCTGGCGCAAGTACAGTGGACGCCGCAGTTTATCGGTGCGTTGCTCTGGTCGGTGCTGGCCTTGTCGATAGGCGCTATTTTTCTCTTATTTACACTGATTCGCGAAGGTGCGGCAACGCAAGTAACCAGCTTGCTCTATCTGACGCCAGTGGCGACGGCAATTTTTGCCTGGTTGCTCTTCGGCGAGACGTTTAGCACTATCGGAGCAGTGGGCATGATAGTGGCTGTCATCGGTGTTGCCTGCGTGGTGCGCAAGCCGGTTCAAAGGGCTGAGATTCTTCCCTGATTTGTGCTTAAAACAATTATTTCGTACTAATACTGCAACAGGTATACTGCGGGCCTAGCAGGGCTGCCATAGCGCAGCGCTGCGGCAGACAGTAGAAAATTGTTTAAGGGATTGCGCTAACTACTTAATTTTCTTGCTGTTTTTGATTTTTTTGTTACACTAATAATCGTAAATTTTCGAACAGATGGGTAAGAGGAAAACCGATGTTTAAATCTGCAATCATTTTTATTGCATCTATTTTCCTGATACTCGGGACTGTCTCAGCTGACGCCGCTCCCAAAAAGCCTGTCAAAAAACCACATTCCGACAAAGTGGCAAAAGCCCGCACGGTTGCCACCCGCGCCAAAAAAACTGTCAGTTCCAGCCGTAAAGCGCGCGCTTCTGTCGCAACACATCAAAAACCCGTCAGCAATATTGCCGCTCGCAATGGCCGGCACCGCGTTAGCTATATACGGCCACGAGTCGTAGCGATACCCGTTGTGCCCGCAGTCATTTCCGCCGGCGAACTGGCTGGACTTAACCTGACGCAAGACTCGCTGGCGCTGAAATCGAATGTCGCCTATGTCATTGATCAGGCCAGTTCCAAGGTCTTGTTTGAAAAAAATTCTCAGGTCGCTTTGCCGATCGCCTCTGTCACCAAGCTGATGACGGCACTGGTCGTGGTCGAAGCGCACATGAACATGCAAGAGGTTCTGACCGTTACTGAAGATGACGTGGATAACGTCAAGCACAGCAGTTCGCGTTTGCGCGTCGGTTCTCAGCTTTCGCGCGACGACATGCTGCACATCGCTCTGATGAGTTCGGAAAATCGCGCCGCTTCGGCATTGGGCCATAATTATCCGGGCGGATTGCCGGCGTTTGTGTCGGCAATGAACCTGAAGGCAAGGTCGCTGGGCATGGTTGAAACGCATTATGTCGATTCCACGGGTTTGTCCAGTCTCAATGTCGCCAGCGCGCGCGACCTGGCCAGGCTGGCGATTTACGCGTATCAATACCCCCTCATTCGTCAGTATTCAACCGATGCGAAATACATGGTGGAGCCGAGTGGGCATTCACTGCAATACGCCAGTTCCAACCGTCTGGTTGCGAGCAAAGACTGGGATATCGAATTGCAAAAGACTGGTTATATCAATGAGGCAGGGCATTGCCTGGTCATGTTGACGCGCATCGAAGGTCGCTCTGTTGTGATGGTATTCCTCGATTCAAAGGGCAAACTGTCGCATGTGGCCGATGCCGCACGCATGCGTAAATACATCTCGGAGCAAGGGCCGAAAAATCTGACGCGAGGCAGGATGAAGGATGATCAGGGCTGATTATCTGGTCGCAAGTGGATTGCAGGACAAGGGCGCACCCAGGGTGCGCTTTTTTTACGTCTGATGAAAAGCAGGGCGTATCAATTGCTCCCGAAATTGACGGTTGTTCCTGTCCATCGGCGAACGCAGCTCGTCGGAGCGGTGTCCCCGCACAGGGGGATCGGTCGATTTGTGAAAGTAGAAACTATTGTGTTTAAGTAGAGTAAAAATTCTAAATAACTGTAAAACAATATTGACAATCGAACATGCCATTAAATATCAAGCCAGGCTTAAAAATTCCGCTTTTTCATGCAAGCCCGGCTAAAACGAGTACTTTTCCCCTTCGCCAAAGGGAGCGTCTGACTAAAACATCGCCGATATTCCGGCAAGCCTTGCGGATGTCAAAAAACAGTACCGAAAAATCTCCCCTGATCAGTTCACGCGGGACGCAAGCGCAGGTCTCCAGCTTGGGCACAAGAAGGCTGAGTGTTTTTTTCAGAGGCGTATTGACGCGCTGTCTCAGACTTGAAAAGACGTGGCCAGAGCGATCAAAAACAGAGGGATTCAAGCATGGCAATACTGGTTTCCATGCGCAGGGCGTTCAACGGCATCAACTCAGAAGAGTGCTTGGCAATGCCGCCATACCAGGAGAGCGCAAGCAGGCGGCAGAAGAGCCTGAGCTACCTTCACTCACTCCACCTTCTTCAGATCAGGCAAGTCATTCAGGGCGGCCGCGCGAAATCAATACGCAAGGCTGGGGATTAAGGGAATGGAAAGCGTTTTACCACGCAACCCTCAATGACAGCATACGATTGTCAGCGCTCGAAGATCGCGTTGGTTTTGAATCCGGTGACAATGCCATCGGCCCAGTGGGCACACCTCCGCTCAGGCTCAACAGACCGGATGGTCCTGCTGTGTGGCGTCGCAGGGTACATGAATAGGCCTCAAGGGCAGATTCATGCATTGCTGATGCAGAGGTATCGGGAACTGAGCAGGAACTGAGCATCAACGGAGCCGCTCTAGCGGCTGTGTGCACCACCAACGCATGGCAAGCTCAGCCCTCGTCGGTCTGGACTGCGTACGGCACTGCCTCGGACCCGCCCAGAGCAAGCAAGCCGTCAGGCGTCCGCTTGTGCGATATAACCCAGAGCGGCGGAGATTTTCTGCGCGGTACTCATCAGATCCTCCACCCAATCGTCCTGCAAGCGATCAGCCGGGGCGGAAATAGACAGTCCCGCCACCAGCTTGCCGCTATCGTCACGAATGGCGGCCGCCATGCAGCGCACGCCCAATTCCAGCTCTTCGTTATCCCGGGCGTAACCGAGCGCTCGTACCAGGCTTAATTCCCGCTCCAGCTTGGGCAGGTCGGTAATCGAATTCTTGTTGTGTCCCGCCAGACCGGTGCGGGTAGCGTAGGCACGCACTGCCTGTGGTTCATCGATGGACAGGAACAGTTTGCCGGTCGACGTCAGATGCAAAGGAGCGCGGCCGCCGATGGCGCGGACTACCTGCATGCCGGAGCGTTCCGAAAACGAGCGGTCGATATAGATAATTTCATCGCTTTGTCGCACTGACAAATTAATGGTCTGGTGAGTTTTTCGATGCAGGGCGCGCATCAGGTCGAGGGCAGCGTCGCGCACGCTCAAGCGGCTTTTGACCACGTTGCCTAACTCCAGCAGACGCATGCCAAGCCTGTAGGTACCCGGCTCCACCCGATCAACGAAACGCTTGACCACAAGATCGTTGAGTATCCGGTGCGCAGTCGAGGGGTGCAGCTTGGTGACTGCCGATAATTCTTTCAGACTGACCGGATCCGGATAATTTTCCAGTGCGTCAAGCAATGACACCATGCGCTCGATTACCTGGATGGAAATGCTGCTGTCGCCTTCTTTCATGTCCGTTTTCAATGTGGCATTCGAATGCAATGCGGAGATTCTTTATACCACAATGTGAAAACGGGAACCGAAAATGACTAGACGGACAGTTCCGGCAAGTTACCGGTAAGGGGGAAATCCCTGAGAGAAATCAGAGGCTTATGCAAGATTGCGCATGAAGGCAGCGTTCTATATTCATTCTCACGATGCTTGCTTATTTGTTTTTCGCATATCAAGAGAAGAAACTATTCGTTTTGTTTTTTGTTGCAGATATTTAACCTGTGCATTCCAGAACACGCAAATGCACAGGGGAAACAAATGGTATTGAAGAAGCTATTGCAGTCACTGATCGCCGTCACGCTGTTGTCGCCGGTAGTGCAAGCGGCACATGCCGCCGATATTACCTTGTTGAACGTTTCCTACGACCCGACCCGCGAACTCTACCAAGAGTACAACAAGGCCTTCGCCACGTATTGGAAAGCAAAGACCGGTGACAACGTCAGCATCAAGAATTCGCATGGCGGCTCGGGAAAACAAGCCCGCTCGGTCATCGATGGCATTGACGCCGATGTAGTCACACTGGCGCTGGCCTACGATATTGACGCCATCGCCGAAAAAGCCAAAGTCTTGTCGCCGGAATGGCAAAAACGCTTGCCGAACAACAGCTCGCCTTACACCTCCACTTATATTTTCCTGGTGCGCAAAGGCAATCCCAAAGGCTTGAAGGACTGGAGCGATCTGATCAAACCGGGCGTATCGGTGATCACGGCCAATCCTAAAACATCGGGCGGCGCACGTTGGGGCTATCTGGCAGCATGGGGCTATGCACTGAAGAAAAACAACGGCGATCAGAACAAAGCCAAGGCCTACGTGGCAGAACTGTTCAAGCATGTTCCTATCCTTGATTCCGGCGCACGGGGCGCAACGGTCACCTTCGCTCAACGCGATCAGGGCGATGTCTTGCTGGCCTGGGAAAATGAGGCCTACCTGGCATCGAAAGAATTCGGCGCCGACAAATTCGATATCGTTTATCCGCCCATCAGCATCCTGGCAGAGCCGCCAGTCGCCGTCGTCGACAAAGTAGTTGACCGACGCGGTACCCGCAAGGTCGCCGAGGCTTATCTCGAGTACTTGTATTCGCCAGAAGGCCAGGAGATCGCCGCACGCAATTACTATCGTCCGGTGGATGCCAAAGTGGCCGCGAAATACGCGAAAAATTTCCCAGCGATCAAATTATTCACGGTCAATGACACCTTCGGCGGTTGGACCAAGGCGCAAAAGGATCACTTCTCTGACGGCGGCAGTTTCGATCAGATTTACGCGCCTACTTCCAAATAAATTCACCGATAGGTGCGCCAAGAAGTGCGCCAACAAGTGCGCGAACCAATGCACGAATTAATGCACGAACAGGCGCACCACCAAAAGTGTCAACAAAAGCACCAACAGAAAAACTGAACATGAGCATACTTTTATTAGCGGGCAGCCCGTCCAGTCCGTCCCGTTCCACGCGACTGCTTAATTTTGTCGGTGAAAAACTGACGCAACGCGGCCACAAAATCATCAAGCTGGAAGTGCGTGATTTACCGGGAAATGCCCTGTTACGCGCCGATTTCAATGACCCCGAGGTGAAAGCCGCACTCGCGCTGGTAGCCGGTGCCAGTGCCGTCGTCGTGGCAACGCCGGTCTACAAAGCGGCCTACAGCGGCGCACTGAAAACCTTCCTCGATCTGCTGCCGCAATTCGGACTGGCCGGCAAGCTGGTGCTGCCTCTGGCCACGGGCGGCAGCCAGTCACACATGCTGGCGCTGGACTACGCATTGCGGCCGGTGTTGTCCTCGCTGGCGGCAAGGCACGTTTTACCCAGTATCTACGCCACCGAAGCGCAAGTGGCATGGACCGATGCCGACGGACTCTGGCTGGAAGAAAACATTCTGGCGCGGGTGCAAGAAGGGGTCGAGCAATTGTCAGACAGCCTGCAAACCTTGCATCGGGCCGCCCACAGCGAATTTCTGGATGTCCAGTTCGCGCAAATTCAGTACAGCACCTGATTCGCCGCAGCCTGGCATTGATTCCCGCGCTCAGATAGCGACAAAGTTATCGACAAAGCTAACGACAAGGATTTTGGAAAATGAAAAACAAGCAATTCAAGCGATCCCCTAAACGCCGTACGCTGTCTTTACTGGCCGGTATTGCTGTGGCCGTGATCGCGAACGCACTGCCAGCAACCGCGCAGGCAGAAACCAAAGTCTTGCGCATCGGTTACCAAAAAGCTGCCAGCACACTGGTCTTGTTAAAAGCGCATGGCACGCTGGAAAAACGCTTGCAGGCGCAAGGCGTCGAGGTCAAATGGGCGGAGTTCACCGCTGGTCCGCAATTGCTGGAAGCGCTGAATGTGGGCTCTATCGATTTCGGCTATGTCGGTGAAGCGCCGCCGGTGTTTGCGCAGGCAGCCGGTGCCGATTTCGTCTACACCGCCTATGAAATTCCGACGCCCGAAGCAGAAGGTTTGCTGGTGCCAAAAAACTCACCGATCAAATCGGTGGCCGAACTCAAAGGCAAGAAGATTGCCTTCAACAAAGGCTCGGATGTGCATTGGTTAGTGGTCGCCTTGCTAAAAAAAGCCGGCCTGACTTATAGCGATATCCAACCGGTCTATCTAGCACCTGCCGATGCTCGTGCTGCTTTTGAGCGTGGCGCTATCGACGCCTGGGCGATCTGGGACCCGTTCCAGGCCGCAGCCGAAAAACAAATCGGCGCACGACGTTTGGCCTCCGGCACTGGCGTAGTCAGCCATCACCAGTTTTTCCTCAGTGCGCGTCCATTCGCTGAAAAAAATCAAGCAGTGCTGACGGCTTTGCTCGATGAAATCAGTAAAGAAGGACAGTGGATTCGCGGCCATATCAAAGACGCCGCCGCCCAGCTTGCGCCGATTCAGGGCCTGGACGCCGACATTATCGAAGTCGGCCTGAAACGCTACGCCCACATTTTCCGTCCTATCGACGATGGCGTACTGGACGAACAACAGCGCATCGCGGACAGCTTTTTTGAATTGAAACTGATCCCTAAAAAACTCAATGTTAAAGAGGCAGTGCTGCACCGCTAAAGCGAAACGCATTGCCCTGTTTTGACAATCCACATAGTGACCTATCGGAGTTCGCATGAATGTTTTCTGGTTTATTCCCACCCACGGCGATAGCCGCTATCTCGGCACCACAGAGGGCGGCCGCGCCGTCAGCTACGATTACATGAAACAGGTCGCCGTGGCGGCCGATACCCTTGGTTACGATGGCGTGTTGTTGCCTACCGGCCGTTCTTGCGAGGATGCCTGGGTAACTGCTTCCAGCCTGCTCGGGGCAACCAAAGATTTGAAATTTCTGGTCGCCGTCCGTCCCGGCCTGACTGCGCCTAGTCTGGCGGCGCGCATGGCCGCCACTTTCGACCGGCTGTCCGGCGGGCGTTTGCTGGTCAACGTCGTCACCGGCGGCGATCCTATCGAACAAGAAGGTGACGGCATCTTCGGTACCCATGCCGAGCGTTATGAAGTCAGCGATGAGTTCCTGCACATCTGGCGCGACTTGCTGACCAAAACGCATACCGGCGGCACCGTCGATTTCGACGGCAAGCATTTGCAAGTCAAGGGCGCGACCGTGCTGTACCCACCGATTCAGGAGCCGTATCCACCGCTGTATTTCGGCGGCTCTTCCGACCCTGCACTGGAACTGGCAGCCGAGCAGGTCGATGTCTATCTGACCTGGGGCGAACCACCGGCCGCCGTTGCCGCCAAAATCGCCGACATGCGCGAACGCGCTGCGCGCCACGGCCGTACGCTGCGTTTCGGCATACGCCTGCATGTGATCGTGCGGGAAACCAATGACGCGGCATGGCGTGCCGCAGAAGAATTAATCAGCAAGCTCGACGATGAAACCATCGCCAAAGCGCAAGCCAAATTCGCCACTATGGATTCCGAAGGACAGCGTCGCATGACCGCACTGCATGGCGGTCGTCGCGACAAGCTGGAAGTCAGTCCTAACCTGTGGGCCGGTGTCGGACTGGTGCGCGGCGGGGCAGGCACAGCGCTGGTCGGCGATCCGCAAACGGTCGCTGACCGCATGCAGGAATATGCCGATCTGGGAATTGAAACCTTCATCCTGTCCGGCTATCCGCATCTGGAAGAAGCGTATCGCTTTGCCGAACTGGTGTTCCCTCTGTTGCCGCGGCCGCAACGCGCCAGCTTGCCGGGATTCAGTTTGTCCGGCCCGTTCGGTGAAGTGGTTGCCAACACCTTCGTGCCTGCTGCGCGACAGACAGCGGCAAGCTGAGGATGCAATGAGTACGCTCTCTTCTCCCGGACTATTTTCCGCCTTGTCGGGGCGGTTCATCCGTGCCATCAGGACGTCGCGCAAGGAGGGCAGTCTGCTTGCCGAAAGTGCGGCCTGGCGTATCGGTCGGCAGCAAGTGCTGTCGTGGGTGCTACCGGTCACGCTGATTGCAGCCTGGCAATTGGCCGCGCAACAAGGCTGGTTATCCAGCCGCATTCTGCCGGAACCATTGGCAGTGCTGCGTGCCGCATGGACGCTCTCTGCCTCCGGCGAATTGTGGCTGCATCTGGGTGTCAGCAGCATGCGCGCATTGTCCGGGCTGGTGGTCGGCGGAGGGCTTGGTTTATTACTGGGTCTGCTGACCGGGACTTTCCGTCATGCAGAAACCTTGCTCGACACAAGCTTGCAAATGGTACGCAATATCCCGCCGCTGGCGCTGATCCCGCTGGTCATCCTGTGGTTCGGTATTGATGAATCGTCGAAATTATTTTTGGTGTCGATCGGTGTGTTCTTTCCGATTTACCTCAATACCTTTCATGGCATCCGTTCCGTCGATAAGGGGCTGATTGAAATGGCCAAAAGTTACGGCTTGTCCGGCTGGCCTCTCTATCGCGATGTCATTCTGCCCGGCGCTTTGCCTTCGATTCTGGTCGGTTTGCGTTTTTCTCTGGGCCTGATGTGGGTTTTACTGATCGTCGCAGAAACGATTTCTGCACAGTCCGGTATCGGTTACATGACCATGAATGCGCGTGAATTTTTACAAACGGATGTCGTGCTGGTCGGCATCCTGCTCTATGCCCTGCTGGGAAAAATCGCCGATACATTGGCGCGCGGGCTGGAAAAATACTGGTTGCGCTGGCATCCGGGCTATCGTTAAAAGGACGGCCATGCAAACCATATCGATAGAAAATAATTCAGTGGAACAAACCGAACAAGCAGTGCGCGGTGTGCCTATTCGTATCGCTGCACTATCCAAAAAATATGGCGGACGCCATGTTCTGGAGGACGTAGCGCTCCAGGTCGAGGCAGGTGAATTTGTCGCCATCGTCGGCCGCAGCGGTTGCGGTAAAAGCACCCTGTTGCGGCTGATTGCGCAACTGGAAAAATCCGATGGCGGGAGTATCGGTTTTTCTGACGCAGACCTTACTCCGGTGGCACCGGAAATCCGCATCATGTTTCAGGATTCGCGGCTGCTGCCTTGGAAACGCGTCCTCGACAATGTCGCTCTGGGACTGCCAAAGACTGCGCGATCACGCGCCGCCGCCGTTTTGCGGCAGGTTGGTCTGGAAGAGCGCAGTGGTGAATGGCCGGCGGTGTTGTCTGGCGGCCAGCGGCAGCGGGTAGCACTGGCACGGGCGCTGGTGCACGATCCGCAACTCTTGTTGCTGGACGAACCGCTGGGCGCGCTGGATGCCTTGACCCGTATCGACATGCAGCAACTGATTGAATCTTTGTGGCTGGAGCAGGGCTTCAGTGCAGTGCTGGTCACACATGATGTGCAGGAAGCTATTGTGCTGGCCGACCGCGTGATTCTGATTGAGGATGGTCGGATTGCACTGAACCGTCGCATCGATTTGCCACGGCCACGACAACGCGGCGATGTCCGTTTTGCGCGGCTGGAAGCGGAAATTCTGGCGCGTGTTTTGAAGCAGCCAGTGCAGGCGCTAGATTCGGAACTGGGCGATGTGTCGTTCCAGCGCAGCGTCAGCCAGGTGCAGTGGGCGATTTAACGCAGGCTCACGACAGCGAGAAAGGGTTGGTCAGAATAGCCGTTTTTAAAATGCCGTTTTTATAGTTTCATTTTCAGGTTTCATTAGTTTCAAACGTAGTGCTCTCGTCACCTTCATTTATCGTTATTTAAGAGGAATACATCATGACTATCCAAGCCATCAACGTCCGTAATCAATTCAAAGGCAAAATCAAGGCCATCATCGAAGGCTCCGTTGTCTCTGAAGTCGATGTGGAAACACCGGCCGGTATCGTGACTTCGGTCATTACGACGCGCTCGGTCAAAGATCTGGGTCTGGTCATCGGCACCGAAGTGGTGGCGTTGGTGAAGGCGACCGAAGTTTCGATCGCCAAACTGTAAGGAACTCCATGCCATTTCCTTTTTTGGAAAAATACCTGGACCGTCTGAACGCCCAACAGCGTCCTGACGCCAGGGTGTGGCTGGATGCCGAAGGGAAGGCGCAAGGCAAGTATTTCAGCACGACCCTGACTTCGGCATTCCAGGCAGTACGTACTCCCGGTGGCGTGATGACCGGTTATGAAGGATTTGCCCGCAGCTATGCGGAAAACGATAGCGGCCTGTCGCTGTGGAAATTGCTGGACCACGCCGCAAGCGATGCCGAATCGATAGAACTGGACCGGCTGTGCCGGATTCTCCACACCATCAATTTTTATCGACAGCCGGCGGCAACGGGACTGAACTTGCATCTGAATGTGCATTCCCGTTTGCTGGCGGCGGTTGACAGTAATCACGGCATTGCCTTCCGGCGCATTTTAAGTTTGCTGGACTTGCCGCACGAAAAAATCATCTTGCAATTACCTGGCAGCACCTCGCAGCAGCAACCGCGTGGCTGGCTGCTCAACTATGTGTTGGACAATTACCGCGGCAACGGATTTCAGGTTGCCATCGGCGCGCGCGATGTGAGCGAAGCGACGAGCTTGCTGGACCATGTGCGCCCCGATCTGATTAAGATCGATGGCCGTCAGTTGAACGACGAAGCGGGGCTTGACGCCTTGCTGCGCAAGGCATCTCAGCAGAGCGTGGGCATTGCCTTCAAGCGTGTCGAAGATGACAAAGTGGCGCGTCTGATAGAAGGGCTGGCGGCACAGCATGCAGTACGTGTGCAGGTGCAGGGTTATCTGTGGGATAAACCCGCACCTGTTTTGGATGGATTTGCACCGGATGCCGTGGCTGCGGCCTGAACTGGCACCGGAGTTTTCAGCGTTTAATTCCACGGCGACCCGACCATGGCCCTGACTCTTGCCGATTTCCGAGTGTTGATTGTGCCGGGCTTGCATGACAGCGGTCCGGAGCACTGGCAAACCCGCTGGCAGCAGCTGCATCCTGCATTTATACGGGTGGAGCAAGAGCAATGGGATGCGCCGCGTCTGGACATCTGGTCGGCGCGTCTGCAACACGCACTGGCGCAATCTGCGCAGCCTACCTTGCTGGTGGCGCATAGCTTTGGATGTCTCACGACGGTACACGCGGCGCGGCGCAGTCGCGCCCATCTGGAGGGAGCCTTGCTGGTTGCCCCGGCCGATCCCGACAAATTCGGCGTGGCGGATCAGGTAGGGGTGGCGCTGAATGCGCCCTCCATCGTCGTCGGCAGCACGGACGATCCGTGGATGTCCGCGTCGCGCGCCCGCTACTGGGCAGGGCAGTGGGGCAGTCGTTTTATCAATGCCGGCGCGTTGGGGCATATCAACGCCGATTCGGGATTGGGCGATTGGGAAGAAGGACAGGATTTATTGGCAGAACTGGTGAAAAACATTGCCGATACCGGTATTTTCTTATAAGTCAGAAATAGACGGATTATCTTCTTAATCCAATTGAGGACGCTCGTTCTCACATGCAAAAATACCCTCCGAATTAAAAAGAACGACTGATGCTTCCTATGGAAGTGTCGGATGGATTTTTAATTTATTTAATTTTAAAAATAAATTTTTAAATGGGGAGTGGTCAATGATTGAGTGTTCTTTTGAATTGAATAATAAGCCGATGAGTGTTTTTAAATGCGGCCCTTATAGCGTTCCTGCATTTTCAGGTTATGAAAGTCATGCTAATAAAAAATTTTATTCATGCGTACCTGACCTGCGGCCAATTCCTCCTGGACGCTACCATATTATTGATCGAGAGTCGGGTGGTTTTCTCGGGCCTATTCGTGATTATTACTCAAGCCGAGATGGGTGGTTTTCGCTATACGCAATTGACGATAATGTTGATGATGAAATGTATTGTGAGCGAGTTAAAAGAGGAAATTTCCGGCTTCATCCGCAAGGTAGTATTGGTTCTAGTAAAGGATGCATTACGTTAAAAAGTGCTTGTGATTTTAAGCTCGTTCGCGCTCTGCTTAAATCAACGGAGAAAAAAATAATCACAGGTAAAAATTTATATTCATATGGAATGGTGTTAGTAAAATGACTCGTAAAAATATAATTTTATCTTTTATTTTATGGATATTTGTTTTAACATTTTTACTAACACACTTATGGGCTAATAATCCAGATTTAATCCCTAGGGCTCCTCAGGTATTTGGACTTTTTCTCAGTAATTTATTCGATGCACATGATGCGGATTCTTTCGATACAGTTGAAGTTTGTTATATGCTTTTCGTTACATGTGTCATTTCATCGGCAATGACATTTTTCGGATATAAAATTTGGAAAACATTTAAGTTTAAGTTCTGACTTTCTTCGCACTATGCGTTTGGCGACGTCTCAAAAACACCGATAATCCGTCCGCAGGCCTGAGCGCTCAGGCTTGCATCTGCACTCTCCCTGCCACTATTTTTCCTCATCCTCCTCCGCTCTTTATGCGTATTCCGTGGATGGATTTTTAATTTATTTAATTTTAAAAATTAATTTTTAAATGGAGAGTTATCAATGATTGAGTGTTCTTTTGAATTGAATAATAAGCCGATGAGTGTTTTTAAATGCGGGGGGAAATCTTTTCCTGCCTTTTCTGGATTGCAGGCTTACGCCAATCGGCGTGCTTTCGCGTGTGTTACTGATGTAGGGCCAATTCCACCTGGGGCTTATTACATAATAGATCGACAGTCTGGTGGTATTTTAGGGCCTCTGCGTGACATGGTATCGGGTCAAAAAGACTGGTTTTCTTTATATGGAATTGATAATAATATCGACGATGAAGTTTATTGCAATCAGGTTGCGAGAGGTAATTTTAGATTGCATCCAAAAGGAGTTTATGGAATAAGTAAAGGATGCATTACGATTGAGGCTATTGATGATTTTCAAGTAATTAAAAATATTTTAAAAAAATCTATGCAAATAGAAATACCTGGAAAGCATATATTGGCATACGGAAAGGTATCGGTTCGATGAACAAGAATTTCTTTATTTTCAGCATAATTATTTGGCTTATTTTTTCTACCTTATCATTGTCGTATTTATGGCTACATCATCCCGATGCGATTCCTCGCCCCCCTGAAAAAGTGGCCCTATTTTTGACAGATTTTTTTGATGCCAAAGATGCAGATTCTATCGGTGTTCTGGAAGTGTATTCCGTATTTTTGGTTACATCCCTCGTTTCATCGGTAATGACATTTTTCGGATATAAAATTTGGAAAAAATTTAAGTTTAAGTTCTGACTTTCTTCGCACTATGCGTTTGGCGACGTCTCAAAAACACCAATAATCCGTCCGCAGGCCTGAGCGCTCAGGCTTGCATCTGCACTCTCCCTGCCACTATTTTTCCTCATCCTCCTCCGCTCTTTATGCGTATTCCGTATATAGACATGCAAAAAAATTATTTTCGTTTATAACAAGTGAGTGCGATTATTGGCAATCGATAGTCATATTTGTAATAAGGTGCCATGATTGCTTCGCCCACACAGCCTCTCCTGCCCGTCAAACGCGTCTCGGTGCTGCCCGGTTTTCGGCTGACTCTCGGGTTTACCTTGTTCTATCTGGCGCTGATCGTCTTGCTGCCTTTGTCTGCGATTTTCCTCAAGACATTTACCATGACCTGGGGGGCGTTTATTGATGCGGTGACATCGCCGCGCGTCATGTCTTCGTACCGGCTCACGTTTGGCATGTCGCTGCTGGCGGCGGCGCTCAATGTGGTGTTTGGCGGCATCGTGGCGTGGGTGCTGGTGCGTTACCGCTTTCCCGGCAAGCGCATCATCGATGCGCTGGTCGATCTGCCGTTTGCATTGCCGACCGCCGTGGCCGGGATTGCCCTGACTACTTTGTATGCACCCAACGGCTGGCTCGGTCGCTGGCTGGTGCCGCTCGGCATTAAGGTGGCGTTCACTCCGCTGGGGATATTAGTCGCGCTGACTTTCATTGGTTTGCCCTTTGTGGTGCGAACCGTGCAGCCGGTACTGCAGGAGGCGGAGCGCGAACTGGAAGAAGCTGCCGCCAGTCTGGGCGCTGGTCGTGCGCAAGTGTTTTTGCGCGTGATTTTCCCTTCGATTGCGCCAGCGCTGCTGACCGGTTTTGCGTTGGCTTTTGCGCGTGCCACCGGCGAGTACGGCTCGGTGATTTTCATTGCCGGCAATATGCCGATGATTTCTGAAATTACGCCGCTGTTCATCGTGACCAAACTGGAACAATACGATTATGCCGGCGCCACTGCCATTGCTGTCGTGATGCTGCTGGTGTCGTTTGCCTTGTTGCTGACTATTAATTTATTGCAAGCCTGGACCCGTAAGCGCGGCCAGTCGTCGAAAGCTTAAGATGCCCGCTGCTACTTCATCCAGTACCGCCCGCACAGTCACTACTGTGCCGGTTCGCACCCCCGATGCCACGCTGGAGCCCTTGCTGGTCAGATGGCTGTTGATTGGCGTCACTCTGGTATTTCTTACCTTGTTTTTATTCGTGCCGCTGATCGCGGTGTTTGTTGAGGCGCTGCAAAAAGGGGCGGATGTGTATCTGGCGGCCATCGTCGAGCCCGATGCCTGGGAAGCCATCAAGCTGACCCTGCTCACGGCGGCGATTGCGGTGCCACTCAATCTGGTGTTCGGCGTGGCGGCATCGTGGAGCATTGCCAAGTTTGAATTCCGCGGCAAGCAAGTGTTGCTGACGCTGATCGATTTGCCATTCTCTATTTCGCCTATCATCTCCGGCCTGATCTATGTGCTGATCTTCGGCGCGCAGGGTTGGTTCGGCGGCTGGTTGCGCGAGCACGATATTCGCATTTTGTTTGCCGTGCCAGGCATCGTGCTGGCAACGGTGTTCGTCACCTTTCCGTTTGTGGCACGCGAATTGATTCCACTGATGCAGTCGCAGGGACAGGAAGAAGAAGAAGCGGCGCTGGTACTGGGAGCTTCCGGCTGGAAGACATTCTGGTATGTCACTTTGCCCAACATCAAATGGGGCCTGTTGTATGGCGTGATCCTGTGTAATGCGCGGGCCATGGGCGAGTTTGGCGCGGTATCGGTAGTATCAGGACATATTCGCGGCGAAACCAATACGATTCCCTTGCAGGTCGAAATTCTTTACAACGAATATAACTTTGTGGGCGCGTTTGCGGTGGCCTCTCTGCTGGCATTTCTGGCACTGGTCACTCTGGCACTCAAATCATGGATCGAATGGCGTTTGCGCAACGAAGGCAAGCCGCACTTACAGGAGCGCAGTACATGAGCATTCAGGTCAATCATATCCAAAAGCGGTTCGGTGATTTCGTCGCGTTAAATGACGTGTCGCTGGATTTTCCTACAGGCGAACTGACGGCCTTGCTCGGCCCTTCCGGTTGCGGCAAGACGACCTTGCTGCGGATTATTGCCGGATTGGAATCGGCTGATGCGGGACAGGTTTTGCTGGAGGGAGAAGATGCTTCAGCGCGCCACGTGCGCGAACGGCAGGTCGGTTTCGTATTCCAGCATTATGCTTTGTTCAAGCACATGACGGTGTTTGAAAACATTGCCTTCGGTTTGCGCGTCAAGCCGCGCAGCCAGCGTCCGTCGGAATCGGTGATCCGCGACAAGGTCACGCGTTTGCTGGAACTGGTGCAACTGGATTGGCTGGCCGATCGTTATCCACCGCAATTATCCGGTGGTCAGCGGCAGCGGATTGCACTGGCGCGGGCGCTGGCGGTGGAGCCGCGGGTCTTGTTGCTCGATGAGCCCTTCGGTGCGCTGGACGCCAAGGTGCGCAAGGAATTGCGTCGCTGGTTGCGTCGCTTGCACGATGAATTGCACGTCACCAGTATCTTCGTCACGCACGATCAGGAAGAGGCGCTGGAAGTGGCTGATCGCATCGTGTTGATGAACAAGGGGCAGGTGGAGCAGGTCGGTTCACCGGCCGAGGTGTACAACCATCCGGTTTCTCCTTTCGTGTACGGATTTTTGGGGAACGTCAATTTGTTCCACGGCCGTGTGCATGAAGGTGTGCTGGATGCCGGCGGCGTGGCGTTTCAGGCACCGGAATATGCAGAAACGCAGGATGCGTCCGGCGTGGCGTATGTGCGGCCGCATGATCTGGAGATTGATCGCTATACGGCCGGAGCGAAAGGTATTGTGGCGCGTTTGCGTCGCTCGCACTCTATCGGGCCATTGGCGCAACTGGAGCTGGAACGCGACGATAACGCCGAGTTCATCGAAGCGACTATTTCCAGCGAACGCTTTGCGCAACTCAATTTGCATGAAGGTGAAACGCTGGTATTGCGACCGCGCCGTTTGCAGGTGTTTATTGATCCGAGCCGTGAGCCGAACATTGATCCAAACCTTCAGCCAAACCTTGAGCCGAACCGGAGTGCTCCATGAATTTCCAGCAGCTACGGTCTATCCGCGAAGCGGCGCGCTGCGGTTTTAATCTGACCGAAGTGGCGAATGTCTTGTTCACTTCTCAGCCCGGTGTGAGTCGTCAGATTCGTGAACTGGAAGAGGAATTGGGCGTCGATATTTTTGAACGCAACGGCAAGCGTCTGACCGGTTTGACCGAGCCGGGCAAGGGCATTTTGCATATCGTTGAGCGGCTGTTGCTGGAGTCGGAAAACCTGCGTCAGGCGAGCCGCGAATATGCCGGCGAACAAAGCGGCACTTTGTCGGTGGCGACGACCCATACGCAGGCGCGCTATGTATTGCCGCAAGTGGTGCAAAGTTTTCGCGCCGCGTTTCCCGAAGTGCGCATCGCCTTGCAGCAAAGCGCGCCGGAGCATATCGCCGAATGGGTGATGTCGGGCAAGGCCGATGTGGGTATCGCTACCGAAGGACTGAGTCAGTTCCGCGATCTGGTTTCCTTCCCTTGCTACACCTGGAGTCATGTAGTGGTGGTGCCGCAAGGGCATCCCTTGTTGTCACTGAAAGCGCCGCTGAGCTTGCAGGATTTGGCGCGCTATCCGCTCATTACGTACGACGTCGGGTTTACCGGACGTGGCCATATCGATGCCGCGTTCAAGGCGGCCGGTATCACCACCGATATCGTGCTGACCGCAATGGATTCGGATGTGATTCAGCAATATGTGGCGCTGGGTCTGGGCGTGGGGATTGTGGCGTCGATGGCGATTGAGCAGGGCAAGCATCACGGCTTGCATGCGGTCGAGGCAGCGCATTTGTTTGCGCCGAACATCACTCGGCTGGCTGTGCGACGCGGCGCTTATTTGCGCGCCTATACCTACGATTTCATCTTGCGTTTTGCGCCGGAACTGACGCGGGCCGATATCGTTAATGCGCTCAATGACGGAGTGGGTCATTAAGCGTTGCCCGGTCTGTCGTATGTCGTTTTAGGCGCGTAATGTGCGCGGCTGGCGTAGCGCCTTTGCACATTCCCCTACCAGCGCCGGACCGCGATAGATCAGTCCGGTATAGACCTGCACCAGCGATGCGCCTGCATCGCGTTTGGCGCGGGCATCGTCGCCGCTGAAAATGCCGCCGACGCCGATGATAGGCAGCGCGTCACCAATTTCCGCTTTCAGACCAGCAATGACCCGGTTCGATTTTTCCTGAACTGGCGCACCGGACACGCCGCCGTTTTCTTCGGCATGCGGCAGGCCCGCAACGTCCGTGCGGCTGAGGGTGGTGTTGCTGGCGATCACGCCATCGATCTGGTTGCGCAACAGCGCGGCGGCGATATTCTTTATTTCCTCATCACCCAGATCCGGTGCGATCTTCAATACCAGCGGCACATAGCGTTTGTGCTGGTCGGATAGTCGCAGGCTGGCGGTTCTCAGTTTGGATAGCAGCAAGTCGAGTGCGGTGGTCTCTTGCAACAGGCGCAGATTTTGTGTGTTGGGCGAGGAGACATTGATCGTTACATAGCTGGCGTAGGGATAAATTTTTTCCAGGCAGTGCAGATAGTCGTCGGCGGCATTTTCGATCGGCGTAGTCATGTTCTTGCCGATATTCAAACCCAGCACGCCTTTGCGCTCCTGATAGAACTGCGACGCCTGCACGTTGCGCACGAAAGCATCGACGCCTTCGTTATTAAATCCCATACGATTAATCAGCGCCCGCGCCTCCGGCAAGCGGAACATGCGCGGCAAAGGGTTGCCTGGTTGCGGCCGTGGGGTCACGGTGCCGATTTCAAGGAAGCCGAATCCGAGTGCAGCCAGTCCATCGATATACGCGCCATCTTTGTCCAGTCCTGCAGCCAGACCGACCGGGTTGGGGAAGGTCAGTCCCATCAGTGTGCGCGGGTCGGGAGCGGGGCGGTGCAGCAGACCGGTGAGCCCGAGTTTGGCCGC
This sequence comes from Herbaspirillum sp. RTI4, assembly GCF_034313965.1. NCBI lineage: Bacteria > Pseudomonadati > Pseudomonadota > Betaproteobacteria > Burkholderiales > Oxalobacteraceae > Herbaspirillum > Herbaspirillum sp. RTI4. The sequence continues at coordinate 3,434,864 of NZ_JAVIWQ010000002.1, read as the reverse complement.
GCGTTGCAACAGGGGCAGAGTCAGATGATGTGCTGCTTCCGGGTCCAGTGTAAAGAGCAGCGGACGAATGAGTGCGTAGAGCGGAGCGGAGAAAATAGGCATGGAGGTTCTGAGTGGTCGCTGGCGGGCGCGGGCTGGCGGGTGATCGAAGGGGAATGATTGTAACCGGTTGGCGTTGGTTTGCGCGGCTGTTTTAGCGTAGTGCGACCTGCTTTCCAGAGCGGGTAAGACGATAGCTCCGCTTTCAGTTTCAGACTTTCGACGCGACTGCCGACACCACTTCCGACACCACTTCCGATAGACCCCATTGCCCGCCGCGCAGCGCTTCCAGCGGTTGAAAATTCATCTTGTAACGCATTTTTTTGCTTTCCTTGATCCAGTAGCCGAGGTAGATATACGGCATCTCCAGTTGCCGCGCCTGTTCGATTTGCCAGAGCACGTTATAGGTGCCGTAAGAGGCTTGCGCTTCGTCGGGATCGTAGAAGGTGTAGACCGAGGACAAGCCGTCGTTGAGCAGGTCGATGATGCTGACCATGCGCAAGATGCCATCGGTGTCGCGGAATTCGACCAGGCGGGAGTTGACTTTGCTTTGCAGCAAGAATTGCGCGTATTGCTCGCGGCTGTCCTGATCCATGCCGCCGCCGGCGTGGCGTGCCGTTTGATAGCGCACATACAGTGCGTAATGGTCTTCCGCGTAAGCCAGGGGGCTGACTACGGCTTGCAGGGACTGGCATTTTAACCATGCCCGTCGCTGGCTGCGGTTGGGGGTGAATTCTGCGACGCGGATGCGTACCGGCGTGCAGGCATGGCAGTCGTCGCAATAGGGGCGGTAGGTGAAAATGCCGCTGCGGCGAAAACCGGTCTTGACCAGTTCGGAGTAGATGTCGGCATTGATCAGGTGCGAGGGTGTGGCGACCTGGGAGCGCGCTTGCAGACCATCGAGGTAGCTGCAGGAATAGGGGGCAGTGGCGTAAAACTGCAGTGTGGAAAAGGGTAATTCTTTCAGATGCGTCATAGGAACTCCTGCATACACGAGGACATGGGGCCTAATTTACACCAGAACCGGGAAACTACGTTGATGCGCGGAAGGGGGGTAGCGGTTTCCAGTCGACGATTTGCGGTTCCCGTACCGCTTGTTGCAGGTGTGCGAGGAAGGCGTTGCGGCTGATGGGGGCAGCGCCCAGCGATGCCAGATGTGGTGTTTCTTGCTGGCAGTCGATCATGCCCACGCCGTGGGCGCGCAGGAACGTGACCAGATACGTCAAGGCGACTTTGGAGGCATCGCTTACTCGCGCGAACATCGATTCGCCGTAAAACATCTTGCCGATAGAGACGCCATAGGCACCGCCGACCAGTTCGCCATCGAGCCAGACTTCGGACGAGTGTGCGTAACCGGCGCGATGCAAACCGCAATAGCCGTCGATGATGTCGTCGGAAATCCAGGTGCCGGCTTCGCCATCACGCGGTTCGGCGCAGGCCAGCATGACTTCTCTGAATGCCGAGTCGAAGCGGATTTGCCAGCGACCGCCGCTCTCGTGGCTGTGCTGCACTTTGCGTACTGTTTTTTTCAGGCTGTGGGAAACGAGGAAATGCTCTGTATACAGCACCATGCGCGGATCGGTGCTCCACCAGAGTATCGGCTGGCCTTCCGAGAACCAGGGGAAGATGCCGCGCTGGTAGGCCTGTATCAAGCGCTGCGGCGAAAGGTCTGCACCGGCGGCGAGTAATCCGGCGGGGCCTTGTTCCTCAGTCAATGCTTCGCCCGCGTCGGGGAAGGGGGTGTCGGCCTCCAGCCAGGGAATCATGGGGCGATGCGCGGGTTCGATACCAGCGTGGATGAGTGCATCGTTTTTAGTCTGGCCGCATCATGGGATGACGGATGTCTTCACTATGCAGCAGGAATTCACCGCCTTCGCGGGCGATTCTGGCGTGATCGGTAAAAAATGCGCGCAATGTGTATTCGACGGTGGGGAAGGCGATGTCCGACCAGGGGATGTCTTGTTCGCTAAACATGGCGACTTCCAGGCTTTCTTCTCCTGCCTCATATTCGAGGTCGAGCAGGGTGGCGCGGTAAAACAGATGCACCTGATGCACGTGCGGGACGTTGACGATAGAAAAGAGCGTGTGCAGATCGATATGTGCGCCGGATTCTTCTTCTGTCTCGCGCTGCGCTGCCTCTGAGGTGGTTTCACTGTTTTCCATGAAGCCTGCTGGCAGGGTCCAGAATCCGCGGCGCGGTTCTATCGCGCGTCGGCACAGGAGTACGCGCAGGTCGTCGCCGTGTTCCCAGACCGGGATTGATCCTACGACGAGCTTTGGATTCTGATAATGAATCGCGCCGCAATTCTCGCAAACGTAGCGCGGCCGGTTGTCGCCAGGAGGAGTAAGCCGCGAAACGGGATGCGCACAGTCGGAACAAAATTTCATAGAGGCGATAACGGCGTAGTGGGGAGTGGAGAAAAAGATCTTGCGCGTGGCGTGGTTCCTGAGTGAGCAATGGCTCGGAATCGCTAGGTAAGAGTGTATCACTCCGACGTATTCTTACTTTGTTCGAAGATAGTTTGCATTGTTTCTAGAATTGCTTTATACTTTCATTCTTCAGACGCGGGGTGGAGCAGTCTGGCAGCTCGTCGGGCTCATAACCCGAAGGTCACAGGTTCAAATCCTGTCCCCGCAACCAAATAAGTGAAAACCGTTACAAGCTCAGGCTTGCAACGGTTTTTTGCTATTCGGGCGCGATTTTTCTTCGGTCCGGTGAGCCGGACTTAGGTATGTATTAGTTAGGTTAGTTAGGTCGGCGCATTCACCGAAGCGCAAGTTGTTCCGATGGCGGGGAAGGTGCCGTGTGTAGTACTGCTCAAGAAGTACCAGCAGAAAAAGTACAGAAGAAAAAATCACCACCATGTGGGCTTGATAGCGTGGCACTCAGCTTGACTTGCCCCAATCAACAGTAGAAATCAAAGTGAATCTATGATGGATGCAAAAGAAAATTCCGAAGCAATCGATATCGTTTACCTGTGGGTAGATGGATCAGATCCGGTGTGGGGCAAAAAACGCGAGCAAGCCTATTCAAAGTGGATACAAGAACATGCCGATGAACTGGCCATCTATGGAAACGGGGCAGGTCGGTATCGAGACAATGGCGAGCTGCTGTTTAATTTGCGCGCATTAGAGAAATTTTTCCCCGATCATGGTCATGTCTATATAGTCAGTGACGGACAAACGCCAACCTGGTTGCGCTCTTCCGACCGGCTTACCGTGATCGATCATCGCGATCTGATTCCGGCGACGTCGATGCCGGTATTCGATTCCGGGCATATTGAGTCCTACCTCCATCACATTCCCGGACTGTCCGAGCGCTTTATCTATTTAAACGACGATGTTTTTTTCGGCGCAAAAGTCGATACGGCATGGTGGTTCGGAGAGCGCCTGAGGGTGTTCGCCGAGGCGACGCCCATTGCTGATTACGATGAGTTGCAGCCCGACGAGACCGCCCTGGTCAACGCTTCCATCCTCTCGAAAAACTGGATGGCAAGCCGTTACCCGAACTATATCCACGACCCACGTCTTTATTCGCACGGCCCACGGCCCATGCTCAAGAGTGCGATGTTTGAGCTGGAAAAAATAGCGCCGGAATTATTTCAGCAAGTACGTTCAACGGTATTTCGTTCTTGGCGGGCGCCAGCCGTGATCCCCGATCTTGTACCACGCTGGATGGTACACGTCGGCTATGCACATCAAAAAACACTGGACCCCTTGCACATCAGCACGAGCGATCTGAGCGCGAAGCAACAGTTTGATTCTTTGTTTTCCATGTTCGGGAAATTGCCATTCTTCTGCATTAATGACACCTGCGACGAGGCATCCGATGATGATTTTCGTTTGTTGCGCATTGCTGAAACCTTGAAAAAATTGTTGCCGGAACCTTCCTCATTTGAGCTGCGGTTTGAACCTGATGAAGGGTTCGACGTTCATCTGATTTACCCTGACGAACTGGCGGCAGTACCAAACAGAACCCGGGTTTAAAAACCGTCTGGCTGCAAATGGGGCTGGTGGCGAGTACTTCCCTGCGGCGTTTCTGGTCTGGATATATGATGGCCCTCAGCGTAACCGCAGCCGGGCATCGGTATCTCCGCAATAGAAATGCGTGTTTTGTCGCACGATGGCGTTACGGTTGCTGCTGCTGAGTTGTCGGATACTTTTACTGCTCATTGACAAGATGAGCGCTACCCCATCAAGGAATTCCATGATCCATGAACTTAGAATTTACCATTGCGCGCCGGGCCGTTTGCCTGCGCTGAACCGTCGCTTTGAAGAAACCACGCTCAAAATGTGGACTAAATACGGTATCCGGCCGCTGGGTTTCTGGACTGCGCTGGTAGGACCGAGCAATCAGACGCTCACCTATATGCTGCAATGGGACAGTCTGGCCGAACGTGAAAAAAATGGAACGCCTTTTCTACTGATGCGGATTGGGTCAAGGCCAGAAGTGCGAGTGAGGCAGACGGAGTGATTGTTGAGCGCATCGAAAATCAATTGCTGGTTCCCACCTCCTACTCCCCCCTTTGCTAGGGAACCACTGATTAAGCTACTGCGCGGCGCAATCTCAGGGCTGCGATGCTCGTCGTACTCAAGTACGACTGCGCTTCTTACCCTGACCTTGCGCCGCTCGCTACGCTTACTCAGTGGTTCCGGGACCTTGAGATGCGCCGCTACTGCACGTCGCAATCTCAGGGCTGCGATGCTCGTCGTACTCAAGTACGACTGCGCTTCTTGCCCTGACCTTGCGCCGCTCGCTACGCTTACTCAGTGGTTCCGGGACCTTGAGATGCGCCGCTACTGCACGTCGCAATCTCAGGGCGGCGATGTTCGGCGTACTCAAGTACGACTGCGCTTCTTGCCCTGACCTTGGGCCGCTCGCTACGCTTACTCAGCGGCTCCAGTGCGGTGGGTGCTTAGCTGAGGTGCTGATTAATATCAGGGCTGCGAACCTTTTCCTGCGCAAGTAGGGTTGCGCTTCTTACCCTGAGCTTGCGTCGCTCGCTACGCTTACTCAGAGGTTCCTGTGCGGTGGGTGCTTAGCTGGGGTGCGGATCGACGAAGTTTCAAGATGTAGTTCGTGTGTGCTGTTCCATTCATCGACATAGTAAAAATTCTCGCCGCGAACGTACAGCTTCGTGCATTTTTCACTACGCATTGACCAGGAGTATTCGTCATGTTCCAGCCTGAGAGTTTGCGCATCAAAGAACTTTTGCCTTTTAATCTTCTGGTGCCCGGGCTGCGCGAGGCCTTTATTACTGGCGCGCATGTTCCCTTGCGGCATACCCACCATATTGAAGTGGCCGGCGGGGTGGGAACTTCGCTGCTGATGCCTGCATGGACTGACGAAGGGTTCTACGGTGTCAAGATCGTCAATATTTTTCCGGCTAATCGTAATGAAGGACTGCCCGGACTGCATTCGACTTACGTGCTGTATAGCGCTCGCACTGGCGAGCCGCTGGCGATTCTGGATGGGGATGAGATTACCTCGCGTCGGACTGCTGCTGCCGCAGCACTCGGCGCTTCCTTTCTCGCGAGAAAAGATGCCTCCCGTCTTCTGATTGCCGGGGCGGGTCGCGTTGGTAGTCTGATTGCCCCTGCCATGGCGGCAGTGCGGGAAATCAGACAGGTCGATATCTGGGATATTAATCCCGAAGCCGCGCAGCGCTGCGTGCGCACATTACTCGATCAAGGCTTTCAGGCAAAGGTAGTTGATGATCTGGCCTCTGCGGTGCGCAGCGCAGACATTGTCAGTTGCGCGACCTTGGCCGAGGAACCCTTCGTGCAGGCCTCATGGCTTTCTCCCGGAAGTCATCTCGACCTGATCGGCAGCTTCACACCGCAGATGACGGAGGCCGAACCGGCCTGCTTCACCGGCGCTTCTTTATGGATAGACACGATGGAGGCGGTCGGCAAATCGGGTGATTTGCTCAATGCATTTAAGTCCGGTGCATTCAATGCCAGCGATGTGGCAGGGACGCTGGAAGCCTTGTGCCGGGGCCAGTGTCGAGTGCGTGAAAGTGATGAGCAACGAACGATCTTCAAAGCGGTGGGTACGGCTCTTGAGGATCTTGCCGCAGCAACTTTGATCTATCGACGGCTTGTGGCGGAGGCCGAATAAAAAATCGGATACTGACCCTACAGGACTGAACTGGCGCATCAGGGTAGTCAAACAGTTTTGATTACAAATGAAACATTGCAGCATCACTGCGCTGTTGGTATTGCAGGCAAACTGAGCTTTTATTCCTTTCGGGAAATGCCATGAAAAAGCTGATTAAACTGCTGCTGCTTGCCGTCGTTGCCTGTAGCATGCTATCGGCCTGCATTATTGTGCCGGGCGAATATTCGCACCATCGCAGGGGTTCTGGCGGTTACGATTACTATGGCCGCTAGGACGTGTTTTTCCTCCGCGCCGCATTGCACTGCAAATTGCTAGCGCAACGCTGTTAGCAAAATTGTGCAAGACGATCTGTGTTCAAAATAAGCAGTTCCCAATAAAAAACGCCGGCCGATAAAATAATCGGACCGGCGTTTTTGCATCACTGCGCGTGACAACTGCGCGTCATATTTATTTTTTAGGACGGCCTGCTTTCAACGGCAGCAACTTGCCATGCAGTTCTTTTAATTTCGCAACGTCCAGGCCCTTGATCAGCTGGATGCCGATACGTAACAAATCGCTTTTCTTGATTTCAAAGCCGGCTTTAAGAGAAACGCGCTTGACGTCGGCAATGACTGCATATTCCGATTCAGGCATGGTGAAACTGTCACGGATTTGCTTGATTTTCTTGATCTTGACTTCCGCTACAGCAACTGGCTTGGCTGCTTTTGCAGGCTTTGCCGCTTTGACAGGACTAACCGGCTTAACCGCCGCAGCAGCTTTGACTGGTTTTGCTTTTGGCGCTGGCTTAGGCAGATTTTTTTCTGGCTTGGCGACAGGCTTGATTTCAGTCTTTACTTTAGGCGCAACCGTGACTTTTTTGAGTGGCGCAGCTTTGACTTTGGCTGCGGCGGCTGCCGGCTTGGCGGGTGCCTTGGCGACGCTGGCAGTTTTCACTACGCGTGGTGCGCGTGCTGGTGCGGCCGGTTTGATGGCCACCGGTGCTGCTGTCGGCACTGGTGCTGCTGCAGCAACATTTGTTGGTTTTTGAGTGGTCATGAAATATCCTTTTTAAATTGTATAAATAATATAAATCAATAAAACGTATTTACGCAAGTATTAATTGCAGTGTTGTTCGGGGCGGATTGTCCTATTTTGCGCTGCCTGATCGCCCCTTTTTCCCGGCAGTTCCCGAAAAAGGGGAGTACCTGACGGAATTACTCAAGTTTGTTATACTTCTCAAAAGAATTCGATAAATCAGGTTTTCGAAATAATTTTGTCTGGAGTTAAGTACATGCGTCTGACCACTAAAGGCCGTTTTGCAGTCACTGCAATGATTGATCTGGCGCTGCGCCAGGGCAAAGGCCCGGTCACGCTTTCTGCCATCAGCGAACGCCAGGAGATTTCGCTGTCTTATCTGGAACAGTTGTTCGGCAAGTTGCGCCGGCATGAAATTGTGGAGTCAGTACGCGGCCCGGGTGGTGGTTACAACCTGGCGCGGCGTGCGGAAGACGTCACTGTGGCGGATATCATCATCGCAGTCGATGAACCGCTGGACGCCACGCAATGTGGCGGCAAGGAAAATTGCCACGGTGCGGACCATCCCGCTGGCGCCGGCCGCTGTATGACCCATGAGTTGTGGTCAACGCTGAATGAAAAAATGGTTGAATATCTGGATTCTGTCTCGCTGAAAGATTTGGTCGATCGGCAGCAGAAGCAAACTGAAACAAGCCCGAATGTGGTCGTCATGCACCGCAGTACGACATTCGTGGCGCTCTGAAGGAGTTTTAAACATGAATGCACCTCTCGAAAAAAGCCTGATGGATACATTAAAGGCGCCGCATTTTCCTATCTATATGGATTACTCGGCGACGACGCCGGTGGATCCGCGCGTGGCCGACTTGATGATTCCGTTCCTGCGCGAACAGTTCGGCAATCCCGCTTCGCGCAGCCATATGTATGGCTGGACGGCGGAAAAAGCGGTAGAAGAAGCACGCGAAGAAGTGGCCAAGCTGGTCAATGCCGATTCCCGCGAGATTATCTGGACTTCCGGCGCGACCGAAAGCAACAACCTGGCGATCAAGGGCGCAGCCCATTTTTACCAGTCCAAAGGCAAGCACATCATCACTGTCAAGACCGAGCATAAAGCCGTGCTGGACACTGTGCGCGAACTGGAACGTCAAGGCTTCGAAGCGACTTATCTGCAACCACAAGACAACGGTCTGGTGACGATAGAGCAGATCGCTGCCGCGATTCGTCCCGACACCATCCTGATCTCGGTCATGGTCGTCAACAATGAAATCGGCGTGATCCAGCCGATTAAGGAAATCGGCGAACTGTGCCGCGCCAAAGGCATCATTTTTCATAGCGACGCCGCGCAAGCCACCGGCAAGGTCAAGATCGATCTGGAAAACTGGAAAGTCGACCTGATGAGTTTTTCGGCGCACAAAACTTATGGCCCTAAAGGCATCGGCGCGCTGTACGTTCGTCGCAAACCGCGTGTGCGCATCGAAGCGCAAATCCACGGTGGCGGACATGAACGCGGCCTGCGTTCCGGTACTCTGGCACCGCATCAGATCGTCGGCATGGGCGAAGCATTCCGTCTGGCTGGCGTCGAAATGGAATCCGAACTGGCGCATGTGCGTGCCATGCGCGACCGTCTCGCCAAGGGCTTGCAGGAAGTCGAAGAAACCTACATCAACGGCGACATGGAACACCGTGTGCCGCACAACCTGAACGTGAGCTTCAATTACGTCGAAGGCGAATCGCTGATCATGGCGATCAAGGATATTGCCGTATCGTCCGGCTCGGCCTGCACCTCAGCCAGCCTGGAACCGTCGTATGTTTTGCGCGCACTGGGTCGCAGCGACGAACTGGCGCACAGCTCCATCCGTTTCACGATCGGCCGCTTCACGACAGAGGAAGACATCGATTTCACCATCGATCTGATCAAAACCAAAGTCGCCAAACTGCGTGAATTGTCCCCGCTGTGGGATATGTACAAGGAAGGCATCGACATCAGCACCATCCAGTGGGCGGCCCACTGACCACGCGCATGTCCTGTGCCGCGCAGCTGCTTGTGTGCGGCAGGTAATCATCTTAGAAGGAGTATCACCATGGCTTATTCAAAAGAAGTTCTTGATCACTACGAAAACCCACGTAACGTCGGCGCCTTTGAAAAAGGCGACGACACCATCGGCACCGGCATGGTCGGCGCGCCAGCTTGCGGCGACGTGATGAAGCTGCAAATCAAGGTCGGCGCGGACGGCGTGATTCAGGATGCCAAATTCAAAACCTACGGTTGCGGATCGGCTATTGCCTCCTCATCCTTGGTCACCGAATGGGTCAAGGGCAAGACACTTGATCAGGCATTGCTGATTAAAAACACGCATATCGCTGAAGAACTGGCGCTGCCACCGGTCAAAATCCACTGCTCTATCCTGGCAGAAGATGCGATCAAGGCCGCTGTGCTGGATTACAAAACCAAGCACGCTGCCGTAGTTGAAGTAGCGGCTGCCTAAGCAAGTCGCTGCGCAGTAAGTTGCAATGCCTTGCCCCGTTCAGACGCGGCAAGGTAGGGTTTGGAACGGGTTTGCAACGTAATTGGAACGGAATAGAGAAGGCGGGCAACATGACCATTACATTGACTGAAAAAGCGGCCAAGCACATCAGCCGCTACATGGAACGGCGCGGCAAAGGTCTCGGCTTGCGTCTGGGCGTGCGCACCACGGGCTGTTCCGGGTTGGCGTACAAGCTGGAATACGTCGATGAAGTCGCAGCCGAGGATGCGATGTTTGAATCCCACGGCGTGCGGGTTTTCGTCGATCCAAAGAGCTTGCCATATATCGATGGTACTGAACTCGATTTCGCCCGCGAAGGACTGAACGAAGGATTCAAGTTTCAGAATCCCAATGTCAAAGATGAATGCGGCTGTGGCGAAAGTTTCCGTATCTGACTTTCGTATCTGACTCTCGCATCCGAATTCGGCGTCTGCATGCCCTTGTTGATGCTGCCCGATTCCGGGGAGTACTCCCGGATATCCCCACCCTGTTTGCATCAAGCCGTTTGCGGTAAGAAACGGCTATTTTTTTTCTAGCCATGCAAAATCACTTCGACTTATTCCATTTGCCGGCGCGCTTCGAGATGGACGGCGCGGCACTCGACAAGGCGTACCACGAAGTCCAGAGCCAGGTGCATCCCGATAAATTTGCGCATGCCGGCGACGCCGAAAAACGCGTTGCGATGCAATGGGCCACGCGTGCCAACGAAGCCTATCGCACACTAAAAAGCCCGCTCAAGCGCGCCCGCTATATGTGCGAATTGCATGGCATTGATCTGCAAACTGAAACCAATACCGCCATGGCCCCGGGTTTTCTGATGCAGCAAATGGAATGGCGCGAAGAGCTCGATGACGTCAAACACAGCCGCGACAGCAGCGCACTCGATGGTCTGGATGCAGCGCTACGCAGTGCGCTCAAGGCGCAGATCGCCAGCATCGCTAACTTGCTCGACAAGGACGACTACGCTGCCGCCGCAACGCAGGTCAGGCAATTGATGTTCCTTGAGAAATTCGCCGAGGAAATCGGTGACGCCTTTGCTTTGCTGGAGCAATAAAATGCAGCAATACAGCGCAGCAATACAACGCCGCAATAAAACGCCGCAATACAACGCCGCAATAAAACGTAACAATCAAATGCACGACCTTAATTAATTATGGCGCTACTTCAAATCTCCGAACCCGGCATGTCCACCGCACCGCATCAGCATCGGCTGGCGGTGGGGATCGATCTCGGCACCACCAACTCGCTGGTCGCCACGGTGCGTAACAGCGTCCCCGAAATACTGAGCGACGAGCAAGGGCGCAGCCTGCTGCCATCTATCGTGCGCTATCTGCCGGATGGCAACGCGCATATCGGCTATAAGGCACAGGCAGCGCAAACGACCGATCCTAAAAATACCGTGGTGTCGGTCAAGCGCTTCATGGGTCGGGGTCTGAAAGACATCGCCCATGCAGAAAATCTGCCCTACGATTTTCAGGATGCGCCGGGCATGGTGCAAATCAAAACCGTTGCGGGTGTAAAAAGCCCGGTCGAAGTCTCGGCCCAGATTCTGGCTACTCTGCGGCAGATGGCGGAAGACGCGCTGGGCGATGATTTAGTCGGTGCCGTTATTACCGTACCGGCTTATTTCGACGATGCCCAACGTCAGGCCACCAAAGATGCGGCGCAATTGGCCGGACTGAACGTGCTGCGCCTGCTCAACGAACCGACTGCCGCGGCGATTGCCTACGGCCTCGACAATGGCTCGGAAGGCATCTTCGCCGTCTACGATCTGGGCGGCGGCACCTTCGATGTCTCCATCCTGAAGCTGACCAAGGGCGTGTTTGAAGTCCTGGCCACCGGCGGCGATGCCGCGCTGGGCGGCGACGATTTCGACCACCGCCTGTTTTGCTGGATAGGCGCAGAAGCGCAACTGGCACCACTGTCGCATGAAGACACGCGCATTCTGATGGTCAAGGCACGCGAAGCCAAAGAATTGCTTTCGACGCATACCGAAACCCGTATCGACGCCGTACTCAATTCCGGTGAAGAAGTCCATCTGCTGCTGAGTACCGAGGAATTCGTCGCGCTGACGCAGCATCTGGTCGTCAAAACCATCACGCCGACCCGCAAGGCTCTACGCGATGCCGGATTGAATATCGAAGATATCGACGGCGTGGTGCTGGTCGGTGGTGCTACGCGCATGCCGCAAGTGCGCAAGGCCGTCGGCGATTTTTTCCAGACCGTACCGCTGGCCAATATCGATCCCGACAAAGTCGTCGCTCTTGGCGCGGCGATTCAGGCCAATCTGCTGGCCGGCAACCGCGCCAATGGCGACGACTGGCTGCTGCTGGATGTGATCCCGCTGTCGCTCGGCATCGAAACCATGGGTGGACTGGCGGAAAAAGTCATTCCCCGCAATTCGACTATTCCTTGCGCGCGTGCGCAGGAATTCACCACTTTCAAAGATGGACAGACCGCATTGGCGGTGCATGTGGTGCAGGGCGAACGCGAACTGGTCAGCGATTGCCGTTCACTGGCGCGCTTCGAGCTGCGCGGCATCCCGCCTATGGCCGCCGGTGCAGCGCGTATTCGCGTGACGTATCAGGTGGATGCCGATGGCTTGCTGTCGGTCGCGGCGCGTGAAATGAAATCGGGTGTCGAAGCCGCCATCACCGTCAAGCCCTCTTATGGGCTGGAGGACGATCAGATCGCCCGCATGCTGCAAGAGGCTTACCAGTCGGCCGATACCGATATGCAGCAGCGCAAATTGCGCGAAGAACAAGTCGAAGCCGAACGCATCGTGGAAGCGACGCAAGCCGCCCTGAATGCCGACCGCGCCTTGCTGTCGGAGGGCGAAGCGGCCACCATTGCCACACTGATTGCGCTGACGGCGGAGAGCGCCAAAGGCAGCGACCATCTGGCGATCAAAGCGGCGATTGATGCCCTTGCGCATGGCACCGAAGATTTCGCGGCCAAGCGCATGGACCGCAGCGTGCATGCCGCGCTGACCGGAAAAAAACTGAGCGAGTTGTAATTCATTATTGAGGTAAACCCCGTGCCACAGATCGTTATCCTGCCACACCCTACTTTATGCCCCGGCGGCGCCGTCATCGACGCCCCGGCCGGTACCTCGCTGTGCGACGCCATGCTTAACAGCGATGTTGATATCGAACACGCTTGTGAAAAATCCTGCGCCTGCACTACCTGCCATGTGGTCGTTCGCGAAGGCTTTGAGGCGCTCAATGAGCCGACCGACAAGGAAGAAGATTTGCTCGACATGGCCTGGGGCCTGGAAGCCAATTCACGTCTGTCGTGTCAGGTCATGCTGGGCGACACCGATCTGGTGATTGAAATTCCGAAATACACCATCAACCAAGTCAGCGAAAATCATTGAGGTATTCCTATGAAATGGGTTGATATTCAAACGATTGCGGAAGAGTTGAACGACAAGTTTCCCGAGATCGATCCGAAGACGGTTCGTTTCACCGACCTGCACCGCTGGGTCATGGAACTTGATGGCTTTGACGACGACGCCAATCGCGCCGGCGAAAAAGTGCTGGAAGCGATTCAGGCGGCGTGGATAGAAGAGGCTGACTGAAAGTAATTGAAGGTGGTAATTGAAGGTAACTGAGGGGCAGACTGAAGGGTTAACTAAAGCTTTTCTTTGCGCTGAGGCTTCCCCGGCGGTTTTTTCCGCTGTTACCCCGGCGCAGTTCAGCTACAGCAAATAATTGTGCGAAGCCGCCCGATACCCGGAAAATTGCGGAAAAATCTTCTGCAACGCTGAATCGGGTATGCGCATATGTTTTTCTCCCAGCGACGCCAGCACCGACCGGAAATCGGTAGTGATGGCGAGATCGCGGCCTTCGTTGAGCGCTGCCTTGCTCAGCCCCGGCCATTGGCCGTAGACGGCCTTTCCCCGCACATTTCCCCCCAATAGCCACATCACATTGCCATGTCCGTGATCGGTGCCGCCGTTGCCGTTTTCGGTAAAGGTGCGGCCGAATTCGGACAGCACCACGATGACGGTGTCGTTGAACGCCGGGCCTAACTCTTTCGCCAGCGTGGCCAATCCGTCGGCTAAAGGTGCCAGCCGATTGGCTAACTGACCCGTACCGCTGCCCTGATTGGCATGCGTATCCCAACCGCCGACGGCCAGAAAACTCAGGCGGATACGCGGGTCGTTGCGCATCAGACGTCCCAGGCGAGCGGTGTCCAGCGCCAGTCCGTTCGGCAAAGGCGCGCCATTGTTGGCCATTTTCTGTTCGTCGTTGGCATTGATTTCCGACAGCATTTTCTTGCGCGCTGCCAGACCGTCCCGAAAAGCTTTGCCCAGATTGTCGTTGGCGGCATAGGCGCTGTTGAAACTATCGCTGATCCGCGGCTGATCGATGGCGGTCGGACGTCCGGCGTCGCGTCCGGTGGGCATATTGGCGATGACTTGTTTGCCGACCAGAATGCGCGGCGTGGTTTCGCCCAGCGTCAAGGCTTGCAGCGGCGATTCTGTCTGCGGCAAGAATCCCATCAGGCGATTCATCCAGCCGTCCGGCGTATTGTGTTGCCCTGGCGTGCCGGTTTCCATGAAATCCTGCGCTTCGAAGTGCGAACGCGAACTATCGGGCGAGCCGGAGGCGTGGACGAAAGCGAGTTGTCCGCTATCCCAATAGGGATGCAGTGGGCGCAGCGCCGGATGCAAGCCGAAATAACCGGTCAGGTCGATGGCCCCGTTGGCTGCGCCGGGACGAGCGACGGCAATGCCGGGACGCGCCCGGTAATATTCCGGGTCGGCGTGCGGCACGACGACGTTCAAGCCATCGACTGCGCCGCGCAGAAAAACCACCACCAGACGCGGTGCGCCGTTGCCGTTGGCGTGCGCCCGTTTGCTGGGGCCGTCGTAGACCACCGGCGCAGGCGGTCTGGAGGCGGTACCCGCGCTTTTATCGGTCGCGACTACCGCGCAGCCGGATAAGCCAATCGGTACCACTAGCGCGCCGCTACTGGCCAGTGCGGCGTAGCGGAGGAATTCTCGTCGTTGCATGGTATGTCCTTGACCTGCGTGTTCAACGCTTCATGAAGTCGGGGCCGCCCAGTATGAGTGCGGTCTGCAAATTGGTCGGCGCGGCGAGTATTTTTTCCATGCGGTCGGCGCTTAGCGTGGGGGCTAAGGTCAGCATCAATTGGCGCGGATCGATGGCCGCCGGGAAATTGTTGGCGGGTGCGCCGTCCGGCCGGGCGATGGGCGACTTGCCGTTGCCTAGTCCGCTGGCGAAATTAATGCGGCGTAGCAGGGCGTCGGGACTGAGCCAGGCTGCTTCCGAAAATTGGTAGCCCTCCGGCGTCAGCCAGCCGTATAAGGGCATCCCCAGTTGGTTGAGGATGCCTTCTACCGGTTTCTGATTCAGGATCGGCAAGCCGCTGGCGCGCAGCGAGGACAGTACGTATTGGTAGGGCGTCTTGAACTGGCTTTGATAATTGTTGCGATCCCAGAATGAAGGACTGTCGAACAAGCTTTGCAAGACGGCGCGGATGTCGCCGTGGGTGTCCAGGAAGCGTCGGCTCAGTTGCTCGACCAGATGAGGATCAGGCTGGTCGGAGACAAAATAGCGCACCAGTTTGGTGGAAATAAAACGGGCGGTTGCCGGGCTGGCGGCCAGGATGTCGAGCGCCCGCTCCGCATCTTGTTCGCCGCCACCGCTTATCCTCTGGCCGAGGAACACTTTGGGCGCGCCATCATGTCGGCGCGGATTAAAGACGAAGGGCGATAAACCTTCTCGCATGCCTTTTTCGTCGATGGTCCAGCCGCTGAGCAGGCGCGCCAGGGCGATTACATCGTCTTGCGTATAGCCGCCGTTGACGCCCAGCGTATGCAGCTCCATCAGTTCGCGGGCATAGTTTTCATTGAGGCCCTTGAAGCGGCCTTTGGCTTCCGGCGTGTTGACGCCGCTGCTGAGCCAGTTATCCAGGTAATACAGCATCGCCGGGTGATGTGCGACGGCACCGAGCAACTGGCGGAAATTGCCGAGCGCGTTGGGACGCAGTGCATTTTTTTCGTAATCGGCTTCCCAGTAGCGCACCCATTCCTTGCCTTCGAAAACATTGAAGTGATTGAACCAGAATTCGGTCATCACTTCTTGCAACTGGCGTGGACTTTCGCTGGCTTGCCACAGACGGGCGAGATGCGCTTGCGGCGTGATTTCCTTGCCGGCGCGTTGCTGCGCGGCGGTTTTTTCCTCTTGCGTCGCATCCTTGGGCGGGAACGAGGGCGGGCCGTATTGCACGTACAACTGCGTGGCGTTCATTCTGGTGGTGGGGAGGCTGTCGAGCTTCGCCAGTAGCTGCGGCGGCAGGGCGATTCTCTCAGGATGCAGTTGTTGCTCAATATAGCGCTGCGGGCCCATGCGGGTGACGTTTTCCATGTCGCCGGGAGCCGGGCCGTAGCCGAGTCGATTAAGGACGTGCAGTGCTTTTTCCTGCGCTGTCAGCGCTTGCGCCCGGGCGATTCCGGTCAGGCTGAGCAGGAGGAGGGTGACGACTAGCCTGCGCGTTAACCTGGGCGCTAAGCGGACGGATCTGTGCCTGGAGAAAGGGTGGCCTGTGCGAAGGGAATTGCCCATACTGACCTTGTCCACTTTAAAAAGAGTAAGTGCAGTATGGCAAACGTCGGGCGTTGAGAGCGTAATAAAGTGTAAAAAACAGGTGGAGGAGGCCGTAGGGTATCGGGGATTCAGTCCTCCGCTAATCAGGCGCCGGTCCAGGGCAAGCCGGCATAGCACCAGCCATCGATCATTTTGCGATGCCCTTGCGCATCCTTGCCGCCTTCGAAACCTTGCAAAATATCGAAGCAGTGACGGTAGCCTGCCTTAGTGGCAGCGGTTGCGGCTGCTTTTGAGCGTACCCCGCTGCGGCACAAAAACAGCAGGACGTTTTCACGATCTGCTGCTATTTGGTGCAATTCATCCAGAAAATGAGGATTGGGGCGGCCTTCGGGATATAAATTCCACTGTACTGAGAAGTGTTGTGCCGGGGGGAGCGCGACTTGTCCCACCCAGTCGCGCTCGGCTTTAGTGCGTACGTCGATCAGAAAAATGTTGGCGTTGCTTTGCAAGAGGGAGAAGGCCTGGTGCGGTGAGACTGCGCCAGCGTAGCTCAGTTGCTGATCCGATCCAGACTTGATGGCACTGGCAATGATAGGGGGGAGTGATGTCATGGCGAGATTCCTTTCCTAGGAACTGGTTGGGGAGCGTGTAGCCGCTATGCAAAAATTATAGTCCATGTTCATCCTCTGTACCGGTCTGAGCCCTATGCGCCAAAATAGTGCGCAAAAATGACTGCGCACTATTTTGAGGCGTTAAAAAATAATCGGAGTATGTTTATATTTTAGGAATCCTGCATTTTTGGTTTTTTTGCCAGGGAAGCTGCTTAAATTTCTCATTTTCATTTGGATTTTGTACGAAACCCGGTGGCATGGAATCTGCTATTATCCCGCTGAGTTCTGCCGGATCATTGGCTGCCTTGTCGCTCGTTGCGCCAGAGTGCATGACAGAGTGGCTACAAAGCGCACCCAAACGGCTCAATCCAATTTTAGTTTTACATTACTCTTCCCACGTTTTAGGAGATTCGCATGGCAAGGACGGCCGCAGAAGTTTTGAAGATGGTTAAGGACAATGAAGTTAAATTTGTCGATTTTCGCTTTGCCGACACGCGTGGTAAAGAGCAGCACGTCACGGTTCCTGTTTCGCATTTTGACATGGACAAATTTGAATCCGGTCACGCATTCGACGGTTCGTCGATCGCCGGCTGGAAGGGTATCGAGTCTTCGGACATGATCCTGATTCCAGACCCTAACACCGCGAATATCGATCCGTTCATGGAAGAAACCACATTGTTCATGCAATGTGACGTGATCGAACCGGCCGATGGCAAGGGTTACGACCGTGATCCACGTTCGATCGCCAAGCGCGCTGAAGCCTACCTCAAGGCATCCGGTCTGGGCGACACCGCCTACTTCGGTCCTGAGCCAGAATTTTTCATCTTCGACGGCGTACGTTGGGGCGCGGACATGTCCGGCTCGTTCGTCAAGATCGAATCCGAAGAAGCATCGTGGAGCACCGGCGCCAAGCTCGAAGGCGGCAATACCGGTCACCGTCCTACCGTCAAGGGTGGTTATTTCCCTGTTCCTCCAGTCGATAGCTGCCAGGACATGCGTTCGGAAATGTCGCTGATTCTGGAAGCCCTGGGCATTCCGGTGGAAGTGCATCACCATGAAGTCGCTGGCGCCGGTCAAAACGAACTGGGCACCCGCTTCTCGACTCTGGTCGAGCGCGCTGACTGGACTCAGACATTGAAATACGTGGTCTGGAACGTGGCCCATACCTATGGCAAAACGGCGACTTTCATGCCTAAGCCACTGGTCGGTGATAACGGTTCCGGCATGCACGTGCATCAATCGGTCTGGAAAGATGGCAAGAACCTGTTCGCTGGCGACGGCTATGCCGGTCTGTCCGATTTCGCGCTGTACTACATCGGCGGCATCATCAAGCATGCTAAAGCGCTCAATGCGATTACTAACCCGGGTACTAACTCGTACAAGCGTCTGGTTCCAGGTTTTGAAGCACCGGTCAAGCTGGCGTATTCGGCCCGTAACCGTTCCGCTTCTATCCGTATCCCGCATGTGCCGAATCCAAAGGGTCGCCGCATCGAAACACGTTTCCCTGATCCACTGGCCAATCCTTACCTGTGCTTCGCCGCACTGTTGATGGCGGGTCTGGATGGCGTGCAGAACAAGATCCATCCGGGCGAAGCTGCCACGAAGGATCTGTACCATTTGCCGCCAGAAGAAGACAAGTTGATCCCAACTGTCTGCGCTTCGCTGGAAGAAGCACTGGAACACCTCAACAACGACAGAGAATTCCTGACGCGCGGCGGTGTGTTCTCCGACAGCATGATTGATGCTTACCTCGAACTGAAGGGTCAGGAAGTGCAGCGCTATCGCATGACGACTCATCCTATCGAATTCGACATGTACTACTCGCTGTAATAGCTTTGTAATGTACGCCGGTAATCGTTGATCGGCATCGTGAAAAGGGGAAGCTTGCTTCCCCTTTTTTTATGGCGACGACGCCGTCTGTGCGCCTTGTGTGCATGGCGCAACCCTCATGAATCGTAGTATGAAAAATTCCCCTACCTCGCTGGACGGCCTCGATTTACTGGCCTCGGCAGTCATCATTCTCGACGACGGCGGCATGATCGTTTACGCTAATGCCGCCGCTGAAAATTTGCTGGAAAGCTCCCTCAAAGTGCTGTCGCATCAGAAACTGAGCGATCTGTTTTTGAACGGCGACGAACTGCTCTTGCTGTTCGAACAGGCCGTACAGCACCAGTTCGCCGATAAGCGGCTCGATCTGGCGCTGGAACGCTCAGGGCGCGAAGCGTTGCAAGTGCATGCGATCGTAACGGCGCTCGACGATCCCGCGCGGCCGGTCTTGCTGGAGCTGCGCGAAAACGAACAGCAACTCAAACTCAGCCGCGAAGAGCGCCTGCTCGATCAGAGTCAGGCCAACAAGGAGCTGATCCGCAATCTGGCGCATGAAATCAAGAATCCGCTGGGCGGCATTCGCGGCGCGGCGCAATTGCTGGAGATGGAGTTGCCGGAGCGCCATCTGAAAGAGTTGCGCGAATACACGCAAGTCATCATCAAGGAAGCCGACCGGCTGCAAACGCTGGTCGACCGCTTGCTGGCACCGCATCGCCGTCCGCATATTGTGGGCGACGTCAACATTCACGAAGTGTGCGAACGGGTGCGCAGTCTGGTTCTGGCGGAATTCCAGAGCGGTCTGACCATCCGGCGCGACTATGACCTGTCGATTCCTGAGTTCCGGGGTGATCAGGAGCAATTGATACAGGCTTTGCTCAATATCGTGCATAACGCCGCGCAGGCCCTGGCCGAGCGTATCCGCAATGGTGACGCAGAGCTGATTTTGCAGACGCGCGTAGCGCGGCAGGTGACGCTGGCCAAGGTCAGATACAGGCTGGCATTAGACTTGCATATCATTGATAACGGCCCCGGTATCCCCCCCGCTATTCAGGACCGGATTTTTTACCCGCTCGTTTCTGGACGGGAGGGTGGTAGCGGTTTGGGGTTGACGCTGGCGCAAACTTTTGTGCAGCAACATATGGGCGTGATCGAATGCGAAAGCCGGCCGGGATGTACCAACTTCAGAATATTGATACCGTTGCCTTGACCTTTGTGTACAGGGCATTTGAAGACCGAATCAATAAACAGTATGAAAACAGGATGAAACACTAATGAAACCAATCTGGATTGTTGACGACGATGAATCGATCCGCTGGGTGCTGGAAAAAGCCCTGGCGCGAGAAAATCTGGTCACACGAAGCTTTTCCAGCGCCCGCGATGCCATGCTGGCATTGCAAACCGACACCCCCCAAGTACTGGTCTCCGATATCCGCATGCCGGGCGCTTCGGGCCTCGATCTGTTGCAAACGATCAAGACCAAGCACCCTGGCATTCCCGTCATTATCATTACCGCTTTTTCCGATCTGGATTCGGCTGTCTCCGCGTTTCAGGGCGGGGCTTTTGAATATCTGGCCAAGCCTTTCGATCTGGAAAAAGCGGTTGAACTGATCCGTCGCGCGCTGGAAGAAAGCCTGCGCGAAGCCAGTGTCGAGCAAACTTCTGCCGATACGCCCGAAATTCTGGGGCAGGCACCGGCCATGCAAGATGTATTTCGCGCCATCGGCCGGCTGTCGCAATCGAATGTGACGGTGCTTATCACCGGCGAATCCGGTTCGGGAAAAGAGCTGGTAGCGCGCGCGCTGCACAAACACAGCCCACGTTCATCGCAAGCGTTCGTGGCCTTGAATACGGCGGCCATTCCCAAGGATTTGCTGGAGTCCGAATTGTTTGGACATGAGCGCGGCGCTTTCACCGGCGCGCAGGCCATGCGGCGCGGCCGCTTCGAACAAGCCGAAGGCGGCACCCTGTTCCTCGATGAAATCGGCGACATGCCGCTGGAATTGCAGACGCGTTTGCTGCGCGTGCTGTCGGACGGACATTTCTATCGGGTGGGCGGTCATCAGCCGATGAAAGCCGATGTGCGCGTGATTGCCGCCACCCACCAGAATCTGGAACACCGGGTGCGCGAAGGCTTGTTCCGCGAAGATTTGTATCATCGCCTCAATGTGATTCGCTTGCGACTGCCCAGCTTGCGTGAGCGTAGCGAAGACATTCCGATTCTGGCCCGCCATTTTCTCGCGCAAAGCGCACGGCAACTCGGGGTGGAAGCGAAACGTCTGTCGCCGCAATCCATGCAGTTTTTATCGACGCTGGAATTGCCCGGTAACGTGCGTCAGCTGGAAAACCTGTGCAACTGGATTACCGTGATGGCTCCAGGGCAGACGGTTGAAATCAAGGATATGCCGCGGGAATTATTGGAAGAAAGCCATATCTCGCTCGCGCAGCCGACCGGCAGCATTGCCCGCGTCAGTACTGACATGACATTGAACAATGCGCTTGAGAGCGGCGCAAGCTCATCGTCCGGAATCCCACTGCACACCCCCGCAGGCGATGCGCTGCAATGGCTCAATTTACTTGAAACAGAAGCGGTGCGGATGCTGGAATCGGATCAGTCGGATGTGATGGATGTGTTGGGCCGTCAGTTTGAAGCGACGGTCATCCGGATGGCGCTCAGGCATACGCATGGTCGCAAGAACGATGCAGCAGTCCGGCTGGGAATTGGCCGCAATACCATCACGCGCAAGATCCAGGAACTGGGAATCGGCGGCAGTAGCGAAGAGGATTGATCTGGGGCAGGCGTCGTCGCCTGCCGGGTGTTCGCGCTCACCAGTGGATGATCGGCAGACGTTACGCTGGCGTCGTCCCCTGTTCGACCGGCAAACAAATCGTAAAGGTAGTGCCGGTGCCGACGGTGCTTTGTACTTCGATGCGGCCGCCGTGTTTCTGGAGGATGCCGTAGGAAAGGGAAAGACCGAGGCCGGTGCCGCTGCCGATAGGCTTGGTGGTGAAAAACGGCTCAAAGATGCGCGCCATATTTTCTTCAGGAATGCCACAACCGCTGTCGGTAAAGCGGATGTAGACCCATTGATCGCGGCATTCGGTAGCAATGCTAATGGTTCCTCTTTCCGCGATGGCGTGCGCGGCGTTGACCAGCAAGTTCATGAACACCTGGTTCAGCTGCGACGCCAGACCTTTCACCTGCGGCAGATCGCCATAATGCTTCTCGACGACAGCTTTATATTTGAATTCATTGCTGGCAATGGTCAGGGTGCTGTCCAGACCTTTATGGATATCCACCATCTGCCATTCGCTTTCGCCGACATGTGAAAAATCCTTGAGCGACTGCACAATATCCTTGACCCGCTTGAGACCATCCAGCGATTCGCTCATCAGATCTTTGACGTCATTTTGCAAATAGGACAGGTCGGCGCTTTCATTCAATTGCTTTGCCTGATGTTGAATGTCCGCGCCCACGGTGTCGGAGAGCAGCATGCTGGTTTGCTGCCCGATCACGTTGAGCAAAGTATCGACATAGGTTTGCAGCGAACGCATGTTCGAGTTGACGAAGCCGATAGGATTGTTGATTTCATGCGCCACACCGGCGGCGAGCTGACCGATGGAGGCCATTTTTTCCGATTGCAGCAGCTGCGCCTGGGTGTCTGTCAATTGATTGATCAGGTTGAGTTGCTCTTCACCGGTGCGCTGCAAGGCTTCTTCCATGAGCTTGCGGTCGGTGATGTCGGTCAGGGAACCGATGACTTCCACCGGATTGTTTTGTTCATCGCGAATCAGGCGCAAGGTGTCATGCATCCAGAGGTAATGCCCGGCCTTGGTCATGAAACGATATTCGTAGGCCCGCTGCCCTTCGACAAATAGCTGCGCCAGACTGGAAAAAACGGTGGGGGCGTCGTCAGGATGGATGTGGTCGAACCAGAAATTGGGGTCGTCGACCATTTCCTGAGGATCGTATCCCAGAATGCGCTGCGCGTTTTCGCTGACGAAGGTCATCTTGAAATCCCCGCTCGGCACGCTGCTGTAAATGATCGCGGAAGTATTGGCGATCAAATATTTGA
Organism: Herbaspirillum sp. RTI4; assembly: GCF_034313965.1. Taxonomy (NCBI): domain Bacteria; kingdom Pseudomonadati; phylum Pseudomonadota; class Betaproteobacteria; order Burkholderiales; family Oxalobacteraceae; genus Herbaspirillum; species Herbaspirillum sp. RTI4. The sequence continues at coordinate 3,412,079 of NZ_JAVIWQ010000002.1, read as the reverse complement.
AGCGCTGCGTCATCTCTGGCGAATGGAGCGGCGGAGCTACCACCATGTCCGGAGCGGAGGAGAATTCTTCAAACTGTTGAATCGTGGTCATGTTGGCGGCAAATTCTGTGAATATTCAAAAAATCTGCGGAACGGCAGAATGGAGTCGACAATATTCCTGGGCGCATTCGTATTCGCTGGAGCTGTCTGTTTGAGCTGCCGACTTTGTTGTCCGATTTGTTGCCCGTTTTGCTGTCAATTTATGCGCTGTTCCCAAGCCCCCCACGACCTTTTTTATGGAACCCGCCCAGATAAAGAATGCAGGGCTACGCCAATATTAATAATTGTCACATTATTATCAGATTGATGGACGCAGGGCAACTTAATTTGGCGCGCTGACGTGGCGCCGTCCGGGATGCTGCCGATTATTTCGCGGTTGGTCCGTCGAATGGGATCGTCTCAAGAAACTGCGCGACGATGGGGCTCCACAGGCGAGTGCCTGTGCTAAACAGCGCGTGCCCATTGCTGGAATAAGGCGGCAGTAATTTGAATTCCGCTTGCCCGCCGGCTTTGACGAAGGCGGCGTTCCATGCCTGACTGAAGGCAGGGCTAAAAAAATAATCGTTTTCGGTGTAAATCCACAGCATCGGCACTTTGCTTGTCGCGCCGAAACGAGCGTACATGGCCTCCAGCTTTTGGCCCTGGCAGGGCACGCCCGGATGCGCGTACGGATCGCCGCCCGATCCGCCTGCAAAATTAATCGCAGCAATCACCCCCGGCGGATTTTTAGCCGCTGTAGCGGTCGTCACATAGCCGCCCACCGACTGGCCGACCAGTAATACGCGCGTCGGATTGGTATAGGCAAGTTGCCTGGCATAGTCCAGCACCGCCAGAATTTCTATGCTGCCCGCCTCTGCCATCGGGGCATAGCTTTTATTTTGACATTGCCCGCTTTCCTCCGGATCGGGATAGATGCCGGTATCGCCATAGCCGAGCCGGGTAGGGACAAACACGGCAAACCCGCGCTTGATAAAAAACCGCACCTGATCGGTATAGCGGAAACGTCCCGGTTTTTCGCGATTGGTGCCGCTGCGGCCGTGGTTGATGATGGCAATCGGAAACGGCCCGTCGCCGACCGGTTTGAACTGCGTCACGATGAGCTTGCCGGTGATGACCTTCCCATACATATCGGCGACCGTCACGGGAACGGTCACGACGGACTCATTGATATCCTTCTCCATGCTGTCGGCAGAAGTATGCAAAGGGAGGATGGCCAGGCACAGCAAGAAAAAATATTTCATTATTTTTAATGAGGATGGATGTCCGATGAAGATGCGCAGAGAGCGGTTCCCTGCGCAATTCCCTTTTTCTGAAGCGACTTGCTGATAAACTGTCGGCCCTTGCAACGGTTTGCATGAACCATCCCGCGTTGCATTCGTCGCCTTGATGCGCTTCATTGGCGACACATTGGCACACTTTTGAGGTGCCCCGGTGCAAATAGCATGAAGTCGTATGCTTTTTTGCCACAACCCAATTTTTCACCCAGATTGATCAAAATCTGAAAATCAGGCCGCTATTTCCATGAAATCAACCTCTGCCGGCAAAAGAACCATCAGCGTCGCCCCGATGATGGACTGGACCGACCGTCACTGCCGCGTTTTCCACCGGCAAATCACGCGCCACAGTTTCCTTTATACGGAAATGGTCACCACCGGTGCCTTGTTGCATGGCGATGTGGCGCGGCATCTGGATTTCAGCGAGCAGGAGCATCCGGTCGCCTTGCAACTGGGCGGCAGCGAACCGGCCGATCTGGCCAAAAGCGCTCGGCTAGGTGCGCAGTGGGGATACGATGAAATCAACCTCAATTGCGGCTGTCCTTCGGAGCGCGTGCAAAAGGGGGCCTTCGGTGCTTGCCTGATGGCGGAACCGGCGCTGGTGGCCGATGGCGTCAAGGCCATGCGCGATGCGGTGGATATCGATGTGACGGTCAAGCACCGCATCGGCATCGACGATATCGATGCTTACGGTTTTGTGCGTGATTTCATCGGTACTGTGGCGCAGGCCGGTTGCAGCACATTCATCGTGCATGCCCGTAATGCGGTGCTGAAAGGATTGAGTCCCAAGGAGAACCGTGAAATTCCTCCGCTGAAATATGAGGTGGTGTATCAGCTCAAGCGCGATTTTCCGGCGCTGGAAATCATCCTCAACGGCGGCGTCAAAACGGTGCAGGACATTGACCTGCATTTGCAGCATGTCGATGGCGTGATGCTGGGACGCGAGGCCTATCACAATCCCTTTCTGATGGCGGACTTCGACCGCCGCTACTACCCGGATCAGCCAGATGGCTTAGCCGCTTCGCGCGAGGAGGTCATCGAAGCCATGCTGCCCTACATGCGCGAGCAGCTGGCGCGCCACGGTGATGGCGGCAAGGGTTTGCGGGTCAATAGCATCACGCGCCACATGCTGGGTCTGATGGCCGGGCTGCCGGGAGCGCGGGCGTTCCGTCAGACTTTGTCCGATTCCAAACTGCTCGCCGCCGGCGATCCTGAATTGCTGCGTCAGGCGCTCCAACGCATGCAGCGCATCGTCGCTTGAGTGTTAATTCCTCGACGATTTATTGCTCATTCGTCGTTCGTACCGTAGCCCGGACTTAAATCCTTTAAAATAGCGGGCTATTCAGGGATATCCATCATGCCGATTGCTACTACCAAAGAAATCATCGAAGAATTGCGCGCCGGGCGCATGGTCATTCTGGTCGACGAAGAAGACCGCGAAAACGAAGGCGATCTGGTGCTTGCCGCCGATTTCGTCACCCCCGAAGCCATCAATTTCATGGTCACGCATGCGCGTGGTCTGGTGTGCCTGACCTTGTCGGAAGAGCGCTGCGATCAGCTCGAACTGAGCATGATGTCCACACGCAACGGCACACAGTTCGGTACCAACTTCACGGTATCGATCGAGGCCGCCGAAGGCGTGACCACCGGTATTTCCGCCGCCGATAGGGCCCGTACCATTCAGACAGCGGTTGCCAAAGATGCTGTGGCGAGTGACATCGTCCAGCCCGGCCATATCTTTCCCTTGCGGGCGCAGAAGGGCGGGGTGCTGATGCGCGCCGGCCATACCGAAGCCGGTTGCGATCTGACCCAGATGGCAGGCCTGACGCCGGCCTCGGTCATTTGCGAAATATTGAAGGATGACGGCAGCATGGCCCGCATGCCGGACCTGCTTCAGTTCGCCGAGCTGCATGGCCTGAAGATCGGCACCATCGCTGATCTGATCCAATACCGCAGCCGCAACGAAAGCATCATCGAAAAAGTGGCGGAGCGTGCGATGCAGACGGTGCATGGCCCGTTCCACACCATTGCTTATCGCGACAAGCCGAGCGGCGGCGCGCATCTGGCGCTGGTGCATGGCGAGATTGCTCCTGGCATCGAGACGTTGGTACGGGTGCATCAGCCGGTCTCCGTGCTCGATTTGCTGGAAAGCGAAGCGACGACGCACTCCTGGAGCATCGCTGCCGCCATGAAGGCGATCAAGGCCGCGCCGTCCGGCGTGCTGGTGCTGCTCAATTGCGAAGAATCGGCAGATCAGTTGTTTCACCAGTTTGCCGCTCTCAGCGATGCAGAAAACCAAACGCCCAAGCCGCGCAAATCGGCCAGTATGGATTTACGCACTTACGGTATCGGCTCGCAAATATTGAAAGACCTCGGCGTGTGCAAGATGAAGTTGCTTGCCAACCCAAGGAAAATGCCTTCGATGACCGGTTTCAATCTGGAAGTGTCCAGCTATCAGACGGTACCCTGAGTCTGGCCGGAATTGAATCCGGCTGCCAGGTCCGTTGTAATTCATTACCCCGCGCATTGCGCGTCTCAAAGGAGAAATCATGACTATAGGCACCTACGAAGCAAATCTGGCCGGAGCGGGCTTGCGCATAGGCATTGTCCAGTCGCGCTTCAACGAAGACGTTTGCCACGGTTTGCTGGCTTCGGCGCTGGCCGAACTGATGCATTTGGGCGTGCAGGATGAAGACGTTCTGCATGTCAGCGTGCCCGGTGCGCTGGAAATCCCTCTGGCCTTGCAAAAAATGGCCGATACCGGGCAATTCGATGCCCTGATTGCCATCGGCGCCGTCATTCGCGGCGAGACCTATCATTTCGAGCTGGTCTCCAATGAAGTCGGCGCGGGTATCACGCGGGTCGGACTCGACAGCGGATTGCCGATTGCCAATGCCGTGCTGACCACCGAAAACGATGAGCAGGCCGAAGCCCGGATGGAAATAAAAGGCGCGGATGCCGCCCGGGTCGCAGTGGAAATGGCGAATCTGTCGCTGGCGCTGGCCGAACTGGCAAGCGCGCTCGACGATGACGATGAGGTGATTGACTAAGTGCCTAAGCGCAAGCGCTGGCCGTCGTGATCGACGCCGGCCACGACTGATGGCGGCAGGTGAGCGTTATGCTTGCCGCCGGCATTTCTAACTCTCTCCTACCGACTTTGTCTGCATACCATGACCACCTCAAAAACCCCGCACGCCAATCCCAGCAAGAACCGCACACCGCGCCATCGCGCGCGCGAATTCGCCCTGCAAGGACTGTATCAATGGCTGTTGCACAACGAAGACGCCAGCGCCATTGAATCCAACATCCGCGAAGCGCATGGTTTCGACAAGGCAGACAACGAACACTTCCACGCCCTGCTCAATGGCTCTATCCGCGATGCCGGCGCGCTGCGCGCCGATCTGGCACCGCTGATCGACCGCAAGGTGACGGAGTTGTCCCCGGTCGAACACGCTGTTTTGCTGATCGGTGCTTACGAATTGCAGAACCATATTGAAATCCCTTACCGGGTGGTCATCAACGAAGCGGTTGAATTGACTAAATCGTTCGGCGGTATCGACGGCCATAAATACGTGAACGGCGTCCTCGACAAGTTCGCGGCCAAGGTGCGCGTTGCAGAAGTCGGCGCAGCCCGCAAGTAAGATCTCCTGACAGCGTCCGGCTCGCCGGAGCTTGTCAGCGACTCCGGCCCGCCTTTCGGCGGCGACCACTTCCTGTTATTCCTTATTTCTTTCTTCCTAGTCTGGTAACCGACCCCATGAATTTTGCTTCCCGTTTGCAGCAGATTGAGCCGTTTCATGTGATGGAGCTGGCCAAGCTGGCTACAGCGCTGGAGCAGCAGGGCCGCCACATGATCCATATGGGCATAGGCGAGCCCGACTTTACCGCGCCACCCGCCGTAGTTGCCGCGGCCACCGCGGCGATGCAGGACGGCAAGATGCAATATACGGCGGCGACCGGTTTGCCCGAGCTGCGTGCCGAAATATCTGCCTACTATCAGCGGGTCTATGGCTTACAGATTGCACCGTCGCGCATCGTGGTGACGGCTGGCGCTTCCGCCGCCTTGTTGCTGGTGTGCGCAGCGCTGGTGGAAAAAGGCAGCGAAGTCTTGATGCCCGATCCTTCTTATCCCTGCAACCGCCATTTCGTCTCGGCCTTTGAGGGCCATGCCAAGCTGATTCCCAGCGGACCGGAGCAGCGCTTTCAGCTGACGCAAGCGATGGTCAGGGAACATTGGTCTGAGGCGACGCGCGGCGTGCTGCTGGCTTCACCTTCCAATCCGACCGGTACCTCGATTCATCCCGAGGAGTTGCGTGGGATTGTCGAGGCCGTACGTGAGCGGAACGGTTTTACCATCGTCGATGAAATTTATCAGGGCCTGTTTTACGACGGCGCACCCGCTTCGGCGCTGGCGCTGGGCGAGGACGTGATCGTTATCAACAGTTTTTCCAAATACTTCAACATGACCGGCTGGCGCTTGGGCTGGCTGGTGGCGCCGGAGGCGCTGGTACCGCAGATTGAAAAACTGGCGCAAAACCTGTTCATTTGTCCTTCTGCGATTTCCCAGCATGCGGCGCTGGCGTGCTTTACGCCGGATTCGATTGCGCTTTATGAAGAGCGCAAGGCCGAGTTCAAGCGTCGCCGCGACTATATCGTGCCGGCGCTGGAAAGCCTTGGCTTCACGGTGCCGGTCAAGCCGGACGGTGCCTTTTACGTGTATGCCGATTGCAGTGGCTGGTCTGACGACGCGGATCGTTTGACGCTGGAGATGCTCAATGAGGCGGGGGTGGTGCTGGTGCCGGGACTGGATTTCGGGCCGCATACGGCGCGCCGGTATCTGCGACTGTCGTATGCCACTTCGATGGAGAATCTGGAAGAGGCCGTGCGGCGCTTGCAGGTCTTTTTTGCCGGCAGGGAGCGGCGCGTGGCGTCGTCTGATTAAGGCAATTTAAGCGTTCGCATTCGCAAACGAAACGTCAACACGCCCAAGTCTCATTCGTCGCGCAAGGCCTAATGAAAAAAGCCGGATACCTGAAAACAGGAATCCGGCTTTTTTGCTTTATATCTTTGTGCTAAGGGTGAGCGCTGCGGTTAAGCGGCGCTAATAATCCTCGTAGTAGCGTGTGGCGGCGTGTCTTAGCTTAGGTCAGAGTTTGGTCAGCTGCGCGATTTCAAGCGCGTTCTGGTGCATGCTGGCTGCGCTTGCATCGGCTTCTTTCGATACCGGTGCTGCTGCCGGACGTGGTTTGAGCATGACGGCATTGGTGATTAACGGTACGTTCTTGCCATTCGATACTTCTTTCAGGCGTTGATATTCGGACAGAACCTTGGAGCCGTAACCGCCGTCGTTTTGCATGTCCGCTGCGCCGACGTAGCTTTTCAGACCGCCTTCTACGGAACCGCTGCGTGTTACGTATTCTTTCAGGATCAATGCGCCCACCTGAATATTGGCGACAGGATTCAATGCGGCCTTGATGCCGCCCAGTCGCTGGAATTTATCGTGATGCACTTTGGACATGACTTGCATCAGGCCTTGCGCGCCCATCGGGCTTTCTGCAAAGGGGTTGAATCCCGACTCAATCGCCATCACGGCCAGGATCAGCAAAGGGTCGATCTTGATGTCGCGCGCCGTCAGATAGGCGGCGGAAACCAGCATATCGGTCGCGTCACCGGCCACACGATAGCGTTTTGACAGCCAGTTGGTGACCAGCTTCTGTTGCCGGGGGGTACCCATCATGCTGCGCTCTTCGGCGCTGAGCGGTGTGGGGGTGGCGGTAGTGACATCCATTACCGGCGCTTGTGGCGGGCTCATCAGGTTGGCGAGGGGTGGGGACTGCACTGGTGCCAGGACGGCAATAGGGGCTTCCTGAGCGTCTTCGCTGGCGAATGGCGACAAGGCCATCAGGCGGTCGGCAAAGCTCGGGTTGAAAAACATGACTGCCAGAGTCGCCAGCGCGACAACACCCGCCAGCGTTAAGGCGTGGTGCGTTGCTTTGTAGACGCGCGTAGCGACTTGCAGCACAGGGGCTACATACTTGTTTAGTGCATGGCGCGCGCCGTCCAACGGCAAAGCCAGGGATTGATTTAACAAATGGACCTCCAAATTACGGCGGCAAAAGGCATTCCCGAGCCAAGAGTAAGGGCTCATTAAAATGGACTTCTGCTGCAATCAAATAGCCGACCGTCGCAAGCGTTACGGTGGGCTTCGTTGGTTCGCATATGCTTAGCTTGGCTAGCGTCTATGCAAACAATTACCAGGGTTAAGGCTGACGCCTTATGAATACACTCTTAGAAAAAATGCTATGGGCCCAGTCCCGGTGAAAATCCTTGACATCGTGTTTTTTTGAGCGTTTGTTTTTTACGTTGCATTCGCACTTGTTTCAAAGTGGGCGAATTGTAAGAGGCTCTTTATATTGAGTCAATACTGATAATGTAATTTTATATTACTTTTATGTCTTACTATCGGACTAGTCAGCCCCTAAAAATCAATAAAATCAAACGTTTGCCTAGCGGACTTGAAGCAGTTACGCTAATTATCGAGATGCGGATAAAAGATGAAATATTCAGATTTACGTGATTTTATTACCCAATTGCAACAAATTAATGAGCTTAAACGCATTTCGATACCCGTATCACCCCATTTGGAGATGACTGAGATCTGTGACCGCACCCTGCGGGCGGCCGGACCAGCGCTTCTTTTCGAGCATGCCGGTCATCAGAACATCCCTGTGCTAGCCAATCTGTTTGGTACGCCGCGCCGCGTGGCGCTGGGGATGGGCGCGGAAGATGTCAGCGAGCTGCGTAATATCGGCCACCTGCTGGCGCGCCTGAAAGAGCCGCAACCTCCTAAAGATTTCAAGGACATCCTCGGCCTCGGCACGCTGGTCAAATCCTTGTGGGACATGGCGCCTAAAGTGGTGAAGAGCGCCGCGTGTCAGGAAATTGTCTGGGAAGGGAATGATGTCGATCTGGCCCGTTTGCCGATTCAGCATTGCTGGCCGGGCGATATCGCCCCTCTTATTACATGGGGACTGGTAATAACTAAGGGGCCGCATAAAAAGCGGCAAAATTTAGGGATTTATCGGCAGCAGGTGCTCGACCGCAACCGGCTGATCATGCGCTGGCTGGCGCATCGGGGCGGGGCGCTGGATTTTCGCGAACACGCGCTGCTGCATCCTGGCAAACCGTACCCGATCTCGGTCGCGCTGGGCGCTGACCCTGCGACTATTTTGGGGGCCGTCACGCCGGTGCCGGATAATCTGTCCGAATATCAGTTCGCCGGTTTGCTGCGCGGCAGCCGCACCGTACTGACCAAGGCGATCGGCAGCGACTTGCAGGTGCCGGCCTTCGCTGAAATCGTGCTGGAAGGGCATATCTATCCTGATGCCAGCCATTCCTCGGGATTCGAGCATGCGCTGGAAGGGCCGTATGGCGACCACACTGGTTACTATAATGAGCAGGACATGTTCCCGGTGTTTACGGTCGACCGCATCACCATGCGCCGCGACCCTATCTATCACTCCACCTATACCGGCAAACCGCCGGATGAACCGGCGATACTGGGCGTGGCGCTCAACGAAGTGTTCATTCCGCTGCTGCAAAAACAATTTCCCGAAATTACCGACTTCTATCTACCGCCCGAAGGCTGTAGTTATCGGATGGCCGTGGTGCAAATGAAAAAATCGTATGCCGGTCACGCTAAACGGGTGATGTTCGGCGTCTGGAGTTTTTTGCGTCAGTTCATGTATACCAAGTTCATTGTCGTGGTCGACGAAGATGTGAATATCCGCGACTGGAAAGAAGTGATCTGGGCCATTACCACCCGCGTCGATCCGGTGCGCGATACGGTCATGGTCGACAACACTCCTATCGATTACCTGGACTTTGCCTCGCCGGTCAGCGGGCTGGGCAGCAAGATGGGCATCGACGCTACTAATAAGTGGCCGGGCGAAACCTCGCGCGAATGGGGCCGTCCGATAGAAATGAGCGCCGAGGTCAAGCGTCGGGTGGACGACATCTGGGAGCAATTGGGAATCTAAGTTGCCGGGATCCATGCCAGCGCACCGCCATCGCCAATATTTTTCCGGCAGGTAGTGCGCGAGGCCCCCCTGGTTTGAGGTACAATCCACCCCGGCGGGCCCCTGCGCATTGTGGCATGGCCAACCTGGTCAGGTCGGGAACGAAGCAGCCACAGTCATTACCTGCAAGTGCCGCAGACAAGGCTCGCCTTTTTAGATGTTGTAATTGCTCAGGCATGGCGCAATTACCTTAGTCCCCTCAGTATCATTCCGCTTTATTCTCCCTCTGCTGCCTCATTTGTTTTTTCCACAGTTTGCCGTTCCATCCTTGTCTCATCCTTGTCTCTGAAGAGTCGCGATTTGCACCCGGGCGATTATCAGGGTCTCTTATCGCAGGTCGGGTAAAATGCCTGTTGATCCCACCACTCGTTCCCCACCCTGATGTCCTATCAAGTCCTCGCTCGTAAATATCGCCCCGGAAGCTTCGATACGCTGGTCGGGCAAGAGCATGTCGTGCGCGCTCTGCGTCATGCGCTGGAGCAGCAGCGCCTGCATCATGCGTACTTATTTACCGGGACGCGCGGCGTCGGCAAGACCACCCTATCGCGTATTCTGGCCAAGGCCCTGAATTGCCGTGGCGTGGATGGACATGGCGACATCACCGCCACGCCCTGCGGCGTATGCGAAGCCTGCGTGGCGATTGATGCCGGACGCTTTGTTGATTACATCGAAATGGATGCTGCCTCCAATCGCGGCGTCGATGAAATGGCGCAGTTGCTGGAACAGGCGGTCTACGCGCCGTCCAATGCCCGCTTCAAGGTCTATATGATCGATGAAGTCCACATGCTGACCAACCACGCTTTCAACTCGATGCTGAAAACGCTGGAAGAGCCGCCTGCGCACGTCAAGTTCATTCTGGCAACGACCGATCCGCAAAAAATCCCCGTCACGGTGTTGTCGCGCTGCCTGCAATTCAATCTCAAGCAGATGCCGCCCGGCCACATCGTCAGCCATCTGGAAGATATCCTCGGACAGGAAGACATCGCCTTTGAAACCCCCGCCTTGCGTTTGCTGGCGCAGGGTGCGCAAGGTTCGATGCGCGATGCCTTGTCGCTGACCGATCAGGCCATTGCCTACGCCGCAGGCAAGGTCACGCTCGATGCTGTGCAAGGCATGCTGGGCGCGCTCGACCAGTCGTATCTGATCCGCGTGCTCGATGCGCTGGCGGCGCAGGATGGCGTAGGTTTGTTAGCGATTGCCGATGACATGGCGGCACGCAGCCTTTCTTATAACTCGGCCTTGCAGGATCTCGGCACCCTGTTGCATCAGGTGGCTTTGGCGCAAACCGTGCCGGCCGCCTTGGCTGACGATTTGCCGCATCGCGAAGATGTTTTGCGACTGGCGACGGCGTTCACGCCCGAAGATGTGCAGTTGTTTTACCAGATTGCCGTGCATGGACGCAACGAACTGGGTCTGGCCCCGGACGAATACGCCGGTTTCAGCATGACGCTGTTGCGCATGCTCGCTTTCCGGCCAGTGACCGGCGCCGAACCGGCTCCCTCAGCGCCGCCGGGTACCGCCAGAGCTGCCGCCGTTGCCGCGGTCAGACCTGCTGCCTCTGCCGTACCTGCCACGTCGCAATCCGCACCCGCATCCATCCGTCCTGCTGCGCCATTACTGGCGACCCCGGCGGTGGCAGTCGCCAGCGTTGCAGTGACGCGCGAATCTGCGCCAGCGGCTCTGGCTACCGTTGCTCCTCCGGCACCGCCAGTAGTTGCCATCGCCCCGGGCATGCCGATGAGCGCTGGCAGAGCGGCGGCATTGGAAGCCGCGCGCGTGCGTCCTAATTCCACCCGAACCGGACGCACTCCGGCACCTGCTGTGAGCGCCCCTGTGCCAGTCGTTGCTGCCGCCCCGGTTGTTGCAGTCGAGGTCGCACCGCGTGCAACGGCCAGCGCAGCGCCAGTACCAGAAATGCAATTTTCCAGCGAACCGCCGCCATGGGACGAAGACCCCTCAATGGAAGCCCGCTCGCCAGCTCAAAAAAAAACTGAATCAAGTGCCGTAACGAGCGCGATAGCGCCGGTTGCGACGCCGGCCGCAGTCGTGATCTCCGCGCCAGTAGCCGCTCCGGCCGTACCAGACCCCGAAACCTTGCTCCGATTGCAACAAGTTGGCGCCAGCTTCGGATGGGATGGCGACTGGCCGCTGCTGGCGGCAGTTCTGCCGGTGCGCGGCGTAGCACAGCAACTGGCGCAGAACAGCGAATTGCTGCGCTGTGAAGTCACCGGCGACGCCCTCGATTTTTATTTTCGGCTACCTGCCGCCATCGTCAATCTGTGTCCTGCCGGGACGATAGAAAAACTGGCAGCTACCCTGAGCGAACATTTTGGCAAGCGTGTCCGCATCGATACCGAAACCGGCAGCGTCGTGCATACTGCGGCAGTCCAGGCGACCACCTTGCGGCAACACCGTCTGCAACAAGCCGAAACCAGTTTGCTTGGCAATTCTTTCGTACAGGCGATGATGCGTGATTTCGGCGCCAGCATTTTACCGGGAACCATTCGCCCGCTGTAGGGGCAGACAGCGGAGATAGACAGCGCAGGGCCTGGTTGTGGTGCAAGACACATCAATTTTTTACATTCATAGTGAACGAGGAGCATACGCATGATGAAGGGGCAACTGGCAGGACTGATGAAGCAGGCGCAGGCCATGCAGGACAACATGAAAAAAGCCCAGGATCAGCTGGCGCTGGTCGAAGTTGAAGGTCAGTCCGGAGCCGGGCTGGTCAAGGTCGTGATGACCTGCAAGAACGATGTCAAACGGGTATCGATCGATCCATCGCTTCTGAGCGACGACAAGGACATGCTCGAAGATCTGGTCGCCGCCGCATTTAACGACGCAGTGCGCAAGGCCGAGGCCGTGTCGCAGGAAAAAATGTCGGGCATGACCGCCGGCATGCCTCCCGGCTTCAAAATGCCCTTCTGAGAGGAATCGCTGATTAAGCTGCTGCGCGGCGCAATCTCAGGGCTGCAAGGATTCAAAATCGTCACCGTACTCAAGTACGGCTGCGCTTCTTACCCTGTCGCTCGCTACGCTTGGTCAGCGATTCCTGTGGCGTGCGGTGGGGGAGGGAAGAGCTACTGCCCGGTGTCATTTCGGGGATGTGATGTTCACCGTACTGAAGTGTTACTGCGGTTTTGTTTTTATCTTGCCCGCTTGATGCTTCCACGTTCAGCAGTTCCTTGCTGAGATTGAAATTTACTGCGCGATGCCGCTTAGTTATTGACCCAGCGATTTCCGCAACGTACTGCCTGAATGTTAATGGGAGGCGTCATGTTCGTTATTTCGATTACTTACATTAAGTCAGCGGCGGAGGTCGATCTCTTGCTGACTGCGCATAAGCATTTTTTGAACGAGCATTACGCCAACGGGAATTTCCTGATGTCGGGGCGCAAGGTGCCGCGAAAAGGCGGCATCATTATTGCCGACGTGGCTGATCGCGCCGAGATGGAATCGATCATGGAATCCGATCCATTTTCCATCGGGGAAGTGGCGGAATATACGATTACCGAGTTCATTCCCTCGATGACGGCGGAAGCATTGGCGGGTTTTCGTCAGGCCTGATTCGTCCCGCTTCCGTCCCGCTTTCGTCCCGTTGTGGATGGACGCATTGGTGTCGCATTGTTGTCGCATTCGTATCGCTTTTATATCGCTTTTATATATTAATAACTATTAGAAGACGCCTTGAAAACACCTGACAGCCTCGTTTTCCTCACTGAATCTCTGCGCCATCTGCCCGGCGTCGGGCCGAAATCCGCGCAACGGATTGCTTTTCACCTCTTGCAGCACGACCGCGACGGTGCCGCCCAATTGAGCCGCGCGCTGGCGCAGGCAGCGCAAAACATCCGCCATTGCGCGCAGTGCAATACCTTTACCGAAGAATCGCTGTGCGATACCTGTCAGGACGAGGGACGCGACACCAGCCTGCTGTGCGTGGTCGAAACGCCGGGCGATCAATTAATGATCGAACAGACGCTGACCTATAAAGGACTGTATTTTGTGCTGATGGGGCGCTTGTCGCCGCTCGATGGCATAGGCCCCAAGGATATTCATCTCGACAAGCTGATCGCCCGCGCCGCCGACGGCGTGGTTCAGGAAGTCGTGCTGGCCACCAATTTCACCAATGAAGGTGAAGCAACGGCACATTACATCAGCGAAATGATGAAAGCGCGCGGTCTCAAAGTCAGCCGTTTGGCGCGCGGCGTGCCGGTGGGAGGCGAGCTGGAGTATGTCGATGCCGGTACCATCGCCCGTGCCATGCTCGACCGCAGGGCGACCTGAGAGCGGCATGCCTCCATGCTGGGGTATGATGTTGGCAGTGTGCTGATGCGTCACACATCAATAAGGCACCACGGATGAAGCCGCTGCGCGGTGCAATCTCAAGGCTGTGTTTTTCTCCCTGAGTTTGCCTTGCTTGCTGTGCCGAATCAGTGGTGCCACAAATAAAACAAAAAGGGTCGTTGAGACTGGCCCTGCATCAACTCCCGGAGACAAAAAAATGAAAATGAATTGGAAGCAGCTGGCGATCGCCCTCGGACTCTTTTTACTCGGTTACTTTACTTTCAACGGCAAGCTGTTCGCCCAATCTGCGCCACCCGCGCCCGCTCTCGAAAAAACCAGAATCGCACTCGCCGTTGGCGGCAAAAACCTGTTTTATTATTTGCCGCTGACCATTGCCGAGCAACTCGGCTATTTCAAAGATGAAGGCTTGCAAGTCGAAATTTCCGACTTCGCCGGCGGTGCCAAGGCCTTGCAGGCCATGATAGGCGGCAGCGCGGATGTGGTATCCGGCGCGTATGAACATACGATCAACATGCAAGCCAAGGGTCAGGCCATTACCGCCTTCGTCCTGCAGGGACGCGCGCCGCAGATCGTGTTGGGCGTCTCCAACAAGACCATGCCGAATTACAAAAGCATTGCCGATCTGAAAGGCAAAAAAATTGGCGTTACGGCGCCCGGTTCATCGACCAGCATCATGGCCAGTTTTGTGTTGGCCAAGGGCGGTCTGAAACCGTCTGATGTGTCCTTCGTCGGTGTCGGCGCTGGCGCGGGTGCAGTCGCTGCGTTCCGCTCCGGTCAGATCGACGCCATGGCCAATCTGGACCCGGTCATTTCGATGCTGGAGCAAAAAAATGAAATGCGTGTGATTGCCGATACCCGCACGCTGAAAGACACCCAGAGCGTCTTTGGCGGTCCGATGCCGGCAGCGACGCTGTACGCGTCCGACGCCTTTCTGAAAAAAAATCCGCATACGACGCAGGCTTTGACTAACGCCATGGTGCGGGCGCTGAAGTGGATACAACAAGCTGGCCCGTCCGACATCATCAAGGTGGTGCCGGAAAGCTACCAATTGGGCGACCGTGCCTTGTACCTGGCTGCTTTCATGAAAGTGCGGGAAGCGATGTCGCCGGATGGCCTGTTCCCGGCCGCTGGCCCTGCCACGGCATTGAAAACACTGCAAACTTTCGAGCCTGATCTGGCCGGAAAAACTTTCGATCTGTCGAAAACCTACACCAACGAATTCGTCCTCAAAGCCGACGCAAAATACAAGTAAAAAATACCAGTCAGTACCAGCTCGCAGCGTGCTCAGGTGCGCTGCCCCTAATCTGCATAATGCAATGCGCCACTTCGTTTCTCTCTGTGGCGCATTGTCTTTTTCTTTCTTACCGTGTGAAAAGTTTTCACGATGATCCCAGCACTCAGTTTCGATAATATTTCCTGCACCTTTGTCTCCAAGGACAACCCCTCCCAGCGCTACACTGCCGTAGCCGATACCACGCTGACGATTGCCCCCGGCGAATTCGTTTCCGTGGTCGGCCCTACCGGCTGCGGTAAATCGACGCTGCTCAATGTCGGTGCCGGACTGTTACAGCCGTCTACCGGCAGCGTCAAAGTCTTCGGCGAAGAGCTGACTTCGATCAACCCTCGGGCCGGGTACATGTTCCAGGCAGAAGCGCTGATGCCGTGGCGCAGCGCGCTGCAAAACGTCATCGCCGGTTTGCAATATCGCGGCATGGACGACGCCGAAGCAGTCGAGCTGGGCGAACAATGGCTCACGCGTGTCGGCTTGCAAGGCTTTGGCGACCGTTACCCGCACCAGTTATCGGGCGGCATGCGCAAGCGGGTAGCGCTGGCGCAAACGCTGATTCTCGATCCCGACATCATCCTGATGGACGAGCCATTTTCCGCGCTCGACATCCAGACCCGGCAACTGATGGAAAACGAAGTGCTGGAGCTGTGGCAGGCCAAGAAAAAAGCGGTGCTCTTCATCACGCATGATCTGGATGAGGCGATTGCCATGTCGGATCGCGTGATCGTCCTGTCGGCTGGCCCGGCGACGCATCCGATCGGCGAATTCGTGATTGATCTCGACCGGCCGCGTGACGTCGCAGAAATTCGCAGCCATCCCCGCTTTATCGAATTGCACCGGCAAATCTGGAATGTGCTGCGCGATGAAGTCCTCAAGGGATACCAACAACAAAAACGGATGGCCTGAGCATGCGACAATTTTTCTCTTACCTGACTCCCAACCGCAACAACATCCGCTACTGGCAATGCCTGGTGCTGGTGGTGATTATCGGCATCTGGCATATCGCCACCCGCGATCCGCAAACCGCTTTTTTCTTCGGCGAACCGCTCAAAATCGTGGTGCGTATCTGGCAATGGTTCACGGTGGGCAGCGGCACGCTTGAAGTCGGCATCGGCGACTGGAACTGGTTCACGCTGACGTTTCCCGCTGAAATTTATTCGCATCTGCTCATTACGCTAACCGAAACCCTGCTGGCGTTTGCCATCGGTACGGTCTCTGGATTAGGCATGGGCTTGTGGCTGGCGCTGGCACCGGTCGCCTCGGCGATTTTTGATCCTTACGTCAAGGCCGCCAATTCGATGCCGCGTGTGATTCTGGCTCCCATCTTCGCCATGTGGTTTGGCCTGGGTATCTGGTCCAAGGTGGCGCTGGCGGTGACGCTGGTCTTTTTTATTGTCTTTTTCAATGTCTATCAGGGCGTCAAGGAAGTCAGCCCGGTAGTGCTGGCCAATGCCCGCATGTTGGGTGCCAACGCCCGCCAGTTGCTGCGTACGGTCTATCTGCCCTCGGCAACTTCCTGGGTCTTTTCCAGCTTGCATACTGCTATCGGTCTGGCCTTTGTCGGCGCGGTCGTGGGTGAATACCTCGGTTCCGCGCGCGGTATCGGTTATTTGATTTTGCAGGCGGAAGGGACCTTCGATATCAATACCGTGTTTGCCGGTATTGTGGTGTTGACTGTTTTTGCGCTGGTGCTGGATCTGGCGGTTGGCGTCATCGAAAAACGTCTGATGAAATGGCAGCCTACTTCCGGCGATACGGAGAAGTTGTAATGCCGGGAAGAGATTCTGCCAAGTCTGCCGGCTGCGCCATGTGTGCCACGGCGCAGCCGGCACGTCCTACATGGGGATTTCTGCAGGCTGTGGCCGCAATCCTTTGCGTTCCCGCACGATCTGATTGAGTTCTCTGTCCCGTCCAAAGTCCCACGTTGTATTGTTGCCGGTCTTGCGATTCTTAGGATGAAGCTCAATTGCCTCGCAGCGCAGTAGCATCTTCAGCATGTGCCGGTTACCGATACGGGCGGCCAGCATCAGGGCGTTGAAGCCATCGGAGCGCTTGCTTTCATTCAGATCGGCGGGATTGAGGAAGTGCGAATATTTCAGAAAAATTTCCACTATGGATGCATGGCCTTCCGAGACGGCATAGGTCAGCAGATCGTTTTGCCGCGGAGCAAAGGGCTCAAATAGTTTGTGAAGTTTTTTGGGGTTCGCTGCATTACGCTCCAGGAAGCCTTGCAGTAACAGTTCGGCAGAACTGATTTGTCCCTCCAGCAGCGCCGTTCGCAACATCGTCAGTGCGGGTTGCTCGGTATCGAAAAAGCTGGGCGTGCGCTTGATCAGCAACTCTTTGAGCAAAACCGGATTCTCCATTAAATCGGACATATCCTGCTCCAGCAGCAGCGCGCCTGCGCTATACAGCTCTACCGCCACCTCATTGCGCTCCATGCGTATCGCACATCCCAGCGGCGAGATTTTTTCGCGGCCCAAAGGCACCCGCACATTGATTTCTGCGCCGGCAGTAATGAGCATGCGGGCGATTTCCGCACTCTGCACATCGAGTAAAAGTGAGGGGTCATAGCCGAAGCTGGCTTGACTCTTGCCATTCTGGCCGATGCCTTCCTTGCGGCTGCCTCGATGATGTTCGATGGAGTGCAGCAGATCGGCGTGGGTTTCCAGCAGAGAGCGACAACCGGCACTGAAATTTTCTTTGACGCATTGTTGCAGCGCGGCCTTCAATTCAGGATTTTTGAACGGCAATTGTCGCACCAGGGCGTTCAACAGTTCCGGTGCGCGGATGCGGATGGTCTGTTGCAGGAGTGCCGGTCCTTGTTCGACCGGGAAAAAATGCGTCAGCAGTTTGTTGAAATAGTGCGCACTGCTGGCGCTATGTTGTGCATCAATCAGCATCGCCATGTCGGACTCGTCCGGAGCAGCTTTGTATTGCTGATAATGCGCGACGATTTTTTCAAATAGCGCAGCATCGTTGTGGCGTATTGCCCAGGCAAGTACCTGAGCGCTATTGCTCGGAGACGGCTCTTCGTTACCGGTGGGATGACCAAGCCAGCTTGTGCGCAATTGCGTCAGGCGTTCTTCGGGAGCGGTGTTGGCCAGCGCTTCCAATAGCATCGCAGAGGGCAGCACGCAGGCTGCCTTGCAATCATTGAGAAGGCTGAATGTCAGCGCTTGTGGAGTGCTTTCTCCGGGCGCTTCGGCCCAGAATAATTCACCTAAACCAAGCACATTCCATCCGGCTGCAGATGCCTGCAAACCCAGACCCCTGGGAATGCGGGCCTCCCAGCGGTCGATAATATTTTCATCCAGAGCATTTTTCAGGATGATGCAGGCGAGGACGTGCTGTGCAGAAGCCAGTTTGAATTCGCCATTGTCCTGAATCTGCAAGACTGCCGAGGGTGAGATCAGGCCGTAGTGCAGGCGTGTTTCCGGCAAGGACAGATGGCGTTCCAATGCGGCGCAGCCTGCCACATAAAATTCGCCGTTCGCATTCAATAAATCAGCGGGGATGGCGGCATGGAGTTCCTCTTTCAGTCGCATGCTCAGTTCCATTGCAATGCTGGTTGCTGACAGTCGTTTGAGCAGATTTTGTTCGAATTGCTCTACGAGTCTGTTGTGCTTTGAGCTTATGTGAGGCAGATGGCTGGCGTGCATATCGACGCCTTCCGCAGGCGCGAGTCCGACCATTTCGCCATACCGGTCGCGGTAGTAACGACCGATATGCGTTTCATACGACAGCAGGAGTTTTTTTTGCGCAGTTTTCGTTTCGGATTGAATTAGTTGCTGAACGAACTCGGCCACTTCGCTATTGAATTTATCCTCCAGCATTTGCGCGAAGTGACCGCTGAAGCCAGCGCCGGCCAATTCCAACTCGTTCAATATTTTGTCCAGCGCATTGCTGGCGCCGCTGATGCATTCGATGACCCCCAGTGCAAATTCCTGCACGGCCTTGAGCCGCAAGTGCAGGGCGATATCTTCATCCAGCAAGCAGTCACAAATTCGGTGCAGTACTGCTTTCAGTTTTCCGTAAACGGTTTCCCGGACAGGATTGGCGGCGAAGCGGACGCTGCTCAGGAAGCTGTCGAGCGCATCGCAAATTTCTTGCGCGGTGCGCGGAGAGGAAGTCGCCCTATTGACGAAACATTTGATTTCATCGATTGACTCAATTAGTTGCGCCCGACTCAGTTTATAAAGACCCTGCCGTTCGAATGTTTCAAAGTCGTGGAACTCGGCGCTGTCAAACATGATGCGTTGGTCGGTAGGAGTGCGTACAGGTGAGGGCGGGCTGTAGGTCTGTGCAGTAATGATCTGGCAGTCGCTGATATTGAGAAAAATGGGCGTTGGCCGATATCCGGCGGAGTGGTGGGAGGTGGAAGCAGGCATCATGGTTGAACTCCGTAATGAGACTGTCGCGATAGAAGAGGGTATGGCAAGGTCAAAAGTGGCCATCGGGATGGCACGCGTGCCCGAGCTAAAAGGAGCTGGCGATGGCAGGCGAGGAAGTGTAAGCGCGAGTTCAGGCAATGGATTGGCACGTTCCGGCTTTTGCGGGAGGGGTGTTGTGCAGGTAATGCAGATGAAGAGTTGAGCACCCGAATTTTCGGAGATGTCACTGCCTTGTCAAAAAGGCTGGGTAGCCTCCGATGGCGGCACTCAATGCAGCGCCGATCTTGATAGCGGGCGATTTGCGTATCGTCAATTCATGGAGTGCAGATGTGAGTGTGAGGGGCGAGGTGGCGCGGTTCTTAATGCAGGTATCGATAGGCTGATTGGTACCGCAACCGTCATCCTGGAAAAGCAATCGGAAATAAAAAAGCCCGCACGAGGCGGGCAAAGATCAACTTCTGATCAGGGGATTTAACTGTACTGCTACCAGCTGTTGCGGTCTGTAGGAGAACACGACGATGTGGCGTAAGAAATCGCGCAGAGACAGAGAAGTGACGACCTGATGCAGGAACTGTCGTGACGCGGCGGCTCCCGAAAGCGTACTGGAATCAAGACGGCATGATGCGCGCCGTGCCCGAAACGCGGATCGAATGGCCCGGTAGTGGGGGGATAGTTGCCCGAAGCAGCGAGCGCATGCCCATATCTTTGCCCTGAATCACATCGATCTGACCGCCATGCGGCCAATTGAGGTCTCGCAAGTAGCCGCCAATCGCCGCAGTGGCCGCACCGGTCGCCGGGTCTTCATAAACCCCTCCGCTGGCAAATGGATTGCGAGTGTGGAATAGCTGGGAGGTCTCCGCATAGGCCAGCAGAATGGTGGCCAGACCTTCTTGATGCATGAAAATCCGACCGGCACTCAAATCGTAATGCATGGAGGCAAGCGCTTGGCGCGACTTCAGTGCCAGGATCAGATGATCTGCGCCGGCATGGATGCGCGCCGGGGGAATTCTGAGATCAAGATCGTCGCTGGTGTAGTTGAACAAGGCGAGCGCGGAGGAGGCAAGTTCAGACGATGCCGGTGTGCTATGCGTGCGGGGCGATTGCAGCGCAGCGGTAATGAGGCCGTCCTTGCAACTACTTTCCACCGTAATGGCCGTTTGATTGAGAATCAAAGAAAACACGCCATCACCATGCTTGAGCCCCAGTGCCGCACCAAGTGCGATCGTGGCGTGACCGCAAAAAGGAATTTCAGTTTCTGGCGAAAAGTAACGGACTCGCCATGCGTCTGCGCAGGGAATCGCAAAGACCGTTTCCGAAAATCCGACCTCTGCCGCGATGCGCTGCATCTCAGCGTCAGTGGGAAAGTGGTCGGCAATCCACACGCCAGCCGGATTGCCTCCTGCCTGTCCGTCAGAGAACGCTGCAATTTTTATGACATCCATGATTTCTCCTGTTGATTGCAGCGGACCTGATCTTCCATCCGTCATGGCGGCAAGCGCTGTGAGCGCCAGTCTTACACTGCGGCGACCGCCGCCGGGCAGCCGCGCCAGCTGGAACCAGCAGGAATGTACTCGCCCTTCATCACCAGCGTCATCGGTCCCAGACGCGCGCCGTCGCCCACCCGTGCTCCGTACAGTGCGGCGCTGCGCGGCCCCATGTAGACGCGCTGACCGATATGCACATGGTCGATTTTCATCACGCGGTCCTCGAACAGATGGGTTTGCGGGCAGACCAGCGCGTTCAGCTCGCTATGCGCGCCAATGTGGACGCAATCGAATTCGGTCAGGTCGGTGGTATCCATGTAGGTGCCCTTGCCGATGTGGCACCCCAGCAGATTGAATGCCACCGGCAACCACGGCGTGCCGCGCAGATAGCGCATGAAATTAGGAACGGCTATGCCTTCATACAAATTGGTGATGCCTTCGGAGAGCCAGACGAACGGCGTCCACATCGGCACGCTGCTGGTGCTGTAGCGGCGGATCAATACCCATTTCAGTATCAGCACGAAGCAGAAAGTACCGATACCGTACAGCAAGCCTGCCAGCGTCAGATAAAAAATCACTTCCCCCCAGCGACCGTCGCCTGCCGCCGGCATCAGATTGAGCACGGTGGTGTAACCGACGGCGATGACGATGGCGTGCGGCGTAATGATGCGCAGCGCTTCGACCAGCCCGCGTCCTAAGCGACGTGCAATCGAGGGTCGGAAGGTCAGTCGTTCGGAAAACCCGGTAACTTCTTCCCGCGCTGGCAGATGGATGGGCGGCGAACCCAGCCAGGTATCGCCCTCGCGCATCGCGCCGGCTGCCGGTACGCTGGAATGCACGCCGATCAGGACATTTTCCGGGATGGTGGTGCCATCCGGGATATACGCGCCATTACCGACGAAACTGCGGCGCGAGATGACGGTTGGTTGCACCCGCATCCAGCCGCCGTCGATGTGTTCGTCGCCGAGCAGCACCGCATCAGCGATAAAACTTTCATCGCCCAGCGTCAGCATGTCGGGAACGACGCCCAGCGCAGTTGAAATTTCCGCGCCGCGTCCGACTTTCGCACCCAGCATGCGATACCAGAACGGCGCATAAATCGTCGCATACACGCCATGCAGCACGTTGAGGCTCGATTCCTGAATCTGGTTGACCAGCCATTTGCAGCAATAAATCCGGCTATGAATGGGCCAGCTGCCTGCCTTCATGCGTGGCAGTACCGTCCAGCGCACTGCCGCCGATAGCAGCGCGGTACAGACGATCAATACCGCCGTGGCCGGGAAGGACAGGACAAAATATTTGATCAGCTGCAGGAACACGTTATTGGTTTGCATCCAGGAAAATTTATCGTCATCGAACCAGTCGATGAGGATAAAACTAGGAAACACCGGCATGAAAAACAAGGTAGTTACCAGCATGGCTCCGAACAGGAAAAAGACAGATTCACCTGCCAGTCGGCGTTTTGTTACCGCAGGTCGCACAGTCGTTGCGACGAATGCGCCGATATCGCGCGCGGGGGAGCCGCGCCAGATGCGGCCGGCCGGGACAGCTTCGCCGTCGCGTAAGGCGGAGAGGCCTTCGAGATGACCGGATTCTCCGACGCTGACATTACCTTCCAGAACGGAGTAGGAACCGACGCAGGCATCGCGTCCGAGGGAGATGCGTCCCAGATGCAATTGCCCGCGTTGCACCCGGGCGTTTTCGAAATTGGCGGCGCTGCCGATGCTGACGTGGTCGCCGATGGTCAGCAGGTCCGGTGCGCGCAAAGTGATCGAGCCGATGATGACATCGTGTCCGATGCGTGCGCCCAAGGCCCGCAGCCACCAGGAGTAGAGCGAGGAGCCGGTCAGCAGATAAGTAGGAGCGGCTTCGACCAGGCGATCTGCCAGCCACCAGCGGTAATAGGTCAGGCCCCACAACGGGTACTTGCCCGGTTTCAGACGGCCCGCGATCAGCCATTTTCCGGCAATGGCGATGCCGAATTCGCAAATCGTCAGCAACAAAAATGCGCCAACCGACATGGCAATGGCGCGCGCTACAGAGTCCCCCGGTTCGCCGGTAAAGTAGTGGTAGGCGAAAAAGGGTGCCAGCCAGAGCATCATGTGCAAGGCCACCAGGATGGGGACGGCGGCGGCCTGCGCGGCACCGCAAGTCCAGCGCCGCCAGGAGGAGGGAGGCGTCCAGTCGGCTTCGATCTCCGGCATCGCAGCAGCAGTGCTTCCCAGCGCATCGGCAATGCGGGCGAGGCTACGGTTCTGGTAAATATCGCTGATCTTGAAATAGGCGTAACGCGCATCGGTGCGCAGACTCGATACCAGTCGCGCCGCCAGCAGCGAATGGCCGCCCAGATCGGTGAAAAAGTCGGCGTCGCGGCGTAGTGCCTGACCGGGGAATAATTTATTCAGTGCAGCGAACAAGACCTGTTCGGCGTCGTTTTGCGGAGTATCGGATTCTGACGGGTCAAGGGCCGCATGGGTCAGAGGCAGCGTCGCGAGCTGTTTGCGGTCTATCTTGCCGGAAATCAGGCGCGGCATCTGCGTCAGCATTTCAAATACGCCCGGCACCATATAGGCAGGCAATTTGGCCGTGAGCGCGGCGCGCAGCACGGCGCTGGTGAGCGGGACGACGTTTTCTTCCGGCACCACGAATGCCAGCAGCTGATCGATGCCATCTTCCTTGCGCAGCACGACAGCGGCGGCACCGACGCCGGGCTGAGAGGTCAGCAGCGCTTCGATTTCTCCCAGCTCGACCCGGAAGCCGCGAATTTTGACCTGATCGTCGGCACGCCCGAGACACTGCACCATGCCTTCTGGCGTGATACGCGCCAGATCGCCGGTACGGTACAGCCGCTCGCTGGACCCGGCGGCAGCCCAGGGATTGGGCAGAAATTTTTCTGCGCTCAGGTCGGGGCGACCGAGATAGCCGGCGGCAATGCCGGGGCCGATGATGCACAGCTCGCCGGTCTCGCCGCGAGGCAGCAGTGTCAGATGGGTCTGTTGTTCTGCATCGATAATCAGCAAGCCGTAATTGGGCAGGGGACGGCCGATAGTAACCGGCTCGCCCGGTTGCAGTTGGGCCAGACTGGCCGATACCGTGGCTTCGGTCGGGCCGTAGGTATTGAACAGTTGCCGGCCCGGACGGGCCCAGCGCGGCACCAGTGTTTCGGGACAGGCTTCGCCGCCCAGATTGATAATGCGCAAACTCGGCACATCCTGACTGAACAGGGCCAGCATGGTCGGCACGGTATGCAGCACGGTAATGTGGTGGCGGGCTAATTCTTGGGGCAGCAGTTCGGGATCGACGCTGACTTCTTTGGGTGCCAGCCAGAGCGTGGCACCGACCAGATAGCTGATCCAGATTTCTTCGAACGACATGTCAAACGCGACCGAAAAGCCCTGATACACGCGATCGCTGGCGACGATGCCGAGGATGCTGTTTTCGCTGCGTAAAAAATGGCAGATGCTGGCTTGGTTGACGACAATGCCTTTCGGTTTGCCGGTCGAACCCGAGGTGTAGATGACGTAGGCAGGATCTTGCCCGGTTGCGCGTGGGATAGCCTTAGCAAGGGTGGCAGCAACAGGGAGACTGAGTTGTTCGGCGCGCCAGACGATGGGGGCCAGCGTCGCGCTGTTGCCAGCGGCATCCAGCAGCGCGGCGCAGCTGAGCAGACCGAAGGCGCTCGCGTCCTCAAGACAGATGGCGATACGTTCCGGCGGGGTGTCGGCATCGAAGGGCAGCCAGGCGGCACCGCTTTTGGCGATACCCGCTTGCATCACCAGCAGCGCGATACCGCGCGGCAGCCATAAACCGACGATGTGGCCGGGTCTTACCCCGGCGGCGTGCAGGGCGGCGGCGACGGTATCGGCCTGCGCATTGAGTTGCTGATAAGTCAGGGTCTGTTCGCCGGCGATCAGCGCGACTTGTTCCGGCAAACGGTTGGCGCTGGCCTGGAGCAGGTCGGCGAGGGTTTCGTCGCGCAGCAAATCGAGACGTAATTCGCCGTGCAGGATGTTTTGGCTATTCACGGTAGTGGCTGGTGCGACTTCGTGGGAAACAACTAAATCAAGAGTAGACATAAAAAATGAAAGATGGAGCAAAGTCGCAGGGCGTATTACCGAACGACCGATCACGTTGGGAAGTAACGGTTTCCAGTGCTAAGGGATGACCTCATTCCGATAAAAAAATACAAATAGCAAAAATAGGCAGATTTTCGGGTAAATTCGGGCGATTAGCGGGGTGAATGAGAACAATTGCGCAACAAGAGACGTGAGCGACGCTATCCGAGACTTGTCAGCGGGGTGGCGCAACAGGCAAATTCCCCAAGCTTCCCTGCGCTTGTTACACTGCAACACGCCCTAGCGGCATTCTCTGCTCAGACCATTTTGCTTTTCCTTAAAGTTTCCACCATGTCCACCCCACTTTTTCCCGATACCCCTGTGGCAGCATTGCCACCGGCCAAACGCCGGACTCTGCGCGTCATTGCTGTTTTCGAGCTGGTCAAGGGAATGGCTGCGTTGGCCGCCGCCATTGGCTTGCTCAGTCTGTTGCACCATGATCTGCGGCATCTGGCCGTTGAGCTGATCGGCCATTTCGGGCTTCATCCTGATGCGCCCTATCCGTCTATTTTTCTGCATTACGCTGATATCCTCAGCGACCAGAGTCGACGCACCATCATTCTGGTCGCCACGGCTTACATCGGATTGCGGTTTTTTGAGGCTTATGGTTTGTGGTACAGCCGGGTGTGGGCGGAATGGCTGGGCGCGGTATCGGGCGCACTGTACATTCCGCTGGAAATCCGCCATTTGCTGCTGCACACGACCTGGATGAACGCGGCCGTGTTGCTGGGAAATATTTTCGTTGTTCTTTATCTCTTACTGGAATTGCGCCGCCGCCACCAGCACCATGTGGCCGTGACGTTGCGGCGCGCCACTTTACCACGCTGATCCCCCTTTATTGTTGTTCCTGAGGGACTTTTCCATCTGTATTTTTGCCGTCTGAGCAGGGCGGATTGCGCTGTGTTGTCAGACTGCCATCGGTGCGCTCAGCGGCGCATCGTGGGTATAGTTTTCCAGCGAAAAATCGGACGGTTCTACCTGTTCCAGCCATTCCGGCTGATAGCGGCCGGTGAGCGCAAAATCAGGGATGCGGTCCGAGAGGCGCAGCGTCGGCGCCGGATGCGGAGTGCGTGTGAGTTGCTCTTGCAGCATCGGCAGATGGTTTTCATAGATATGCGCGTCGCCGATGAAGTAAGTAAACCAGCGCGGGGTATAGCCGGTCAGCCGACCGACCAGATGCAGCAGCGCCGCGCCTTCGGCCAGATTGAAGGGCGTGCCGAGGCCGATATCGTTACTACGGATGTACAGGCAGAGCGAAATTTCCCGCGTCGCCGCGTTCGGCATGAATTGATACAGCAGATGGCAGGCCGGCAGCGCAATGGTGTCCAGATCGGCGCAATTCCAGCCGTGGAACAGGATGCGTCGGCTGCCGGGGTCCTTGATGATGGTGTCGAGGCAGGTGCGCAGCTGATCCACGGCTTTATACAGCAGTACTTTATCGCGGCCCTCGTCGCTCAGGGCGGACACCATACGGAAGCCCTTGCCCAGCGCATCCTCGATCTGTGCCGTACGGTCTGCGTCGAGTAATTTGTAGGCTGGCCACTGACGCCACTGCGCGCCATAGACCGGACCCAGATCGTCTTCCCCCATCCGATAGGGATTGGCCAGCCAGGCCCGGTTTTCATTGGCGTTCTGATCCCAGACCTTGCAGCCGAGCGCGCGGAACTCAGCCGCGCTGCGCGAGGCGCGCAAAAATCCGACCAGCTCACCGACCACCGATTTGAATGCCAGACGCTTGGTCGTGACGGCCGGGAAACCGTCTTTTTGCAAATCCATGCGCAGCATCGCCCCCGGCACGCTGATGGTGCGGATGCCGGTGCGGTTTTCCTGCCAGCTGCCGTTGGCGAGGACATCTTGGACGAGATCGAGGTATTGTTTCATGGCGGTCGAGGGGGAAGAGGAGGGGCGTCGCAGGGATGACGCCGCAGAAGTGCATGATTGTAGCAGCGAGGACCGCAGGGCATCGCTGTGTAAGCGAGTACCAGTATCAGGGCCAGGAGCAGTGCGCAGGGTAAAATGCCGCTTCCCCCACCTCACCCTTGGCAAATATGGAATTCATTGCTTTTCTGATCGACTTCATCCTGCATATCGATCGTCACCTGAACGAGCTGGCGCTGGCCTACGGTGCCTGGCTGTTCCTGATTTTGTTCCTGATCGTGTTTTGCGAAACCGGGCTGGTCGTCATGCCGTTTTTGCCCGGCGATTCCCTGCTGTTCGTGACCGGCGCGATTGCAGCGACCGGCGCTTACGATATCCACTTGATGTTGCTCACGCTGGCAGTGGCCGCGATTCTCGGCGACAGCGTCAATTATGCGATTGGCAAAGCCTTGGGCCTGGCACTGTTCGATCGGCCCGGCTCACGCATTTTCCGCCGCGCCCATCTGGACAAGACCCATGCGTTTTATGAACGGCATGGCGGCAAGACCGTCATCATCGCCCGCTTCGCCCCCATCGTGCGCACCTTCGCCCCGTTCGTCGCCGGCGTCGGCGCCATGACCTATACGCGATTTTTTGCCTATAACGTGATCGGCGGCGTGTTGTGGGTGTGCAGCTTCGGCTACGCGGGATATTTTTTCGGCAACCTGCCGGTGGTCAAACAGAACCTGAGCTTGCTGATTCTGGCGATTGTCGTGCTGTCGATTCTTCCGGGCGTGATTGCCTTCTTGCGTAATCGTGGGAAAAGCAAGTTGTAAGAGGAGGGGATGGTTGCATACGGCGGGGCGCGTCAGAGGGGATTCCACCTGTGACCGCGCTTGCAAACAAGTAGTTTATAAATCACATTGTCGCATGATCGAGATAAGGCAAACGGCCGCTTTTCGAAAATGGCGAATGCAGCTCAAGGACGACCGGGTACGCGGTTTGGTCGCGTCTCGCTGAGATCGTCTCTCTTTCGGTCATGCGGGCGATGGTAGCGCCAGTGAGTCAAGCGATCAGCCAGTTGCGCATCCACTTCGGCCCCGGCGATCGTATTTATTTCCATCAGCGAGGCGAAACAATCATCGTTTTACTTTGCGGTGGCGATAAAAGTACACAAGCAAAAGATATCAAGATCGCAAAACGCTTGTCTGCCGAATGGAGTGAATCAAATGACTGAAAAACTGACCACCTATGATCCCGCTGAGAATTTGGCTTCTGACGAAGCAATGGCGAGCTTCATGGCCGAAGCGTTTGAGACGAACGACGCCAGTTATATAGCGCATGCGCTAGGCGTGGTCGCTCGTGCAAAGGGGATGGCGCAAATTGCCGGACAAACGGGACTTTCCCGTGAGCAGCTATATCGTTCTTTTAGTGAGAACGGCAATCCGACCTTGAAAACCACGCTTGCCGTGATGAACGCGCTTGGCCTTGATCTGACTGTCAAAATTCACGTCTGACGATAAGTGTATCCGGGTATTTTTCCTGAATAAGTGCAATGTATCTCCCCCGTTCCTCCTGAGTAGACCGCAAGGCGTATCGAAGGGTGTTGCGGCACACCGGGAGTGCCAATGTGCCGCAACACCTCCCGCCACCGAGCATTTCCCTCAACGGGAAAATCCCCCAGGCCACCATTCCAACATAGCGACTCAGGGACAGCGCGTTATTCCTTCTTGCCGCTGTAATCCACTTCCGCCCGACGCAGCGTTTTGCTCGACGACGACGCCCGCAGGTACTGTGGCGGCCACGGCGTGGCGGCGCGCAATTCTTCGGCGGCGTGCAGCGGCCAGTAAGGATCGCGCAAGAGTTCCCGCGCCAGCAGCACCAGATCGGCCTGTCCGGTGCGCAGGATGTGCTCAGCCTGCACCGCGTTAGTGATCATGCCGACCGCGCCGCTGGCAATACGCGCTTCCTGCCGGACGCGTGCCGCGAACGCGGTCTGGTAGCCGGGGCCGACCGGAATCACCGCCGCCGCATCGGTACCGCCGCTGGAGACATCGATCAGATCGATGCCCAGTTCGCGCAGCAAGGCCGAGACCGCGACCGTTTCGTCGGCCGTCCAGCCGCCGTCCATCCAGTCGGTGGCCGACAAGCGGACAAATACCGGCAATTCCGCCGGCCATGCCTGTCGCACCGCCGTGGAAACTTCCAGCAGCAAACGAATACGGTTCTCGAAGCTGCCGCCGTACTCGTCGGTGCGTTGATTGCTCAGTGGCGACAAAAAGGCATGCAGCAAATAGCCGTGCGCCGCATGGACTTCGACGACTTTGAAACCGGCGCGCAAGGAGCGTTCTGTCGCGTCGACCAAGGCCTGTGTCAATGCAGCGATTTCCGCCAGGCTCATGGCGCTGGGCGTAGTGGAGTGGGAATCGAAGGCGATGGCCGACGGGCCAACCGGTTGCCAGCCGCCCTGACCGATTTCCACGCTGCCGGACTGGCTGGCCCAAGGGATGTGCGAACTGGCCTTGCGTCCTGCATGGGCCAGCTGAATACCCGGGACAGAACCCTGTTGTTCGATGAAGCGCGTAATGCGTTGCAGCGGGGCGATGTGCTCGTCTTTCCAGATACCCAGATCTTGCGGCGTGATGCGACCTTCGGCCTGCACGGCAGCGGCTTCGGTAATGACCAGACCGGCACCGCCGACGGCGCGGCTGCTCAGATGCACCATATGCCAGTCATTGGCGAAGCCATCCTCGGCGCTGTACTGGCACATGGGCGAGACGGCGATGCGGTTAGGAAGGGTTACGCCGCGCAAGCGCAGTGGGGAAAAGAGAGTACTGCTCATCGGGAACTCCGGAAAAGGAAAAGAGCAGTCTATTTTATTTCGGGTTTCTGCGTATAGCGCGGCCGGTTTTGCGCCGGCCGCGCCCGTTACAGTTCCTTGAAGCCTGCTTAATCCGTCTGGAATTGCAGGGCCGCCAGACTGGCGTACAAACCGTCTAGCGCGACCAGTTCGGCATGGGTGCCGGTTTCCACGATGCAGCCGTTTTCCAGCACGAGGATGCGGTCGGCGCGCTGCACGGTTGCCAATCGGTGCGCAATGACCAGCGTGGTGCGCCCCTGCATGGCGGCTTCCAGCGCGCCTTGTACGGCGCGTTCGGATTCGGCGTCCAGCGCGCTGGTGGCTTCGTCCAGCAGCAGCAGCGGCGGATTCTTAAGCAGCGCGCGGGCAATAGCAATGCGCTGGCGTTGACCGCCTGACAGCCGCACACCGCGTTCGCCCAGGAAGGATTGATAGCCTTCCGGCAGACGTTCAATGAACTCATGCGCCGCGGCCATGCGGGCCGCGGCAATGACTTCGGCGTCGCTGGCTTCAGGACGACCGTAGCGAATATTTTCCATGGCGTTCTCGGAAAAAATCACCGTGTCTTGCGGCACGATGCCGATAGCGTTGCGCAGGGTGTGCAATTCGAGATGGCGGATATCGACGCCATCGAGCAGGATTGCACCCTGTTGCGGATCGTAAAAGCGCAGCAGCAACTGGAACAGCGTGGTTTTACCAGCGCCCGAGGGACCGACCACGGCGACGGTTTCGCCAGCCGCAATGTTGAGCGAGAGATCGCTTAGCGCGGCACCATCAGGACGGGACGGGTAGTAAAAGTTAACTTGCTGCAAGGACAGCGCGGCACCCGCAGCGGCACGCGGCGGCAGGGTTTCCGGCAGCAGCGGCGATTGCACCGGCGAATGCGCCGTCAGCAGATCGAGCAGACGTTCGGCGGCACCGGCGGCACGCTGGGCATCACCCAAGACTTCCGACAAGGCACCCAGCGAACCGGCCACCATGGCGGCGTACAGGATGAACTGGCCGAGCTGGCCGCCGCTCATCTTGCCTTGGATGACCGCATGCGCGCCCAGCCACAGCACGAACACGATGGCGCCGAACACCAGCACGATGGCCAGCGCGGTCAGAATAGACCGTGCGCGGATGCGCTGCATGGCCGTGCTGAAGGCGCGTTCGATGGAAGAGCCGAAGCGGCCGGCTTCGATTTCTTCATGCGTATAGGCTTGCACGATGGGCATGGCGTTGAGGATTTCTCCTGCCAGACCGGAGGCATCGGCCACCCGGTCTTGCGATTCGCGCGAGAGTTTGCGTACGCGGCGACCGAAAAAAACGATGGGCACCACCACCAGTGCCAGCATCACGATAATGATTGCGGACAGCTTGACGCTGGTGAAAAACAGCAGGCCGAGGCCGCCGACGAAGAGCAGCACATTGCGCAATGCCATCGAAATGCTGGTGCCGACCAGCGTCTGGATCAGCGTGGTGTCGGTAGTCAGGCGCGACAGCACTTCGCCGGTCTTGGTAGTTTCAAAAAACTGCGGACTTTGCAGCAAGACATGGGCGTAGACCGCGCTGCGCAGGTCGGCCGTCACGCGTTCGCCCAGCCAGGACACCATGTAAAACCGGGCGGCCGTGGCCAGTCCCAGCACGCAGGCGACGGCAAACAGCGCCAGAAAATACAGATCGATATGGGTGGCGTTGCTGATGCCTCCCGCGCCGAAGCCGAGATCGATCATCTGCTTGAAGGCATACGGTATGGTCAGCGTGGACGCAGCGGCCGTCACCAGCGCCAGACCGGCCAGCAGGATTTGCCGCCGGTAAGGCTTCAGGAAGGGGAACAGACCGACAAGAGTGCGAAGACTGCTTTTATTTTTAGGCGCGGGTGTTGCCGATTCGATGGTGGTCATAGTCACAAAGTCAGAAAGTCAAAATAAGAGTTGCACTGCCGGTGGTGCTGGTGGGCGGGCTGTCGGGGGAGGTCCTTGGGTTCTGATACAGACCCTAGTCCGATAAAAAAATCACATAAGCTTATACTTGCGACCACGTATTTTATGGATATCTCATTAATCGACTACGCTGCGGTCAATTCGCTAGTGTATTGCATCGCAGCGCAGGATGTTGCATCGCTTGATGCGGTGGAACACCCTCAGGCAGATAACCAGGAGAACTGATGGAGCCAATGACTGAACCCTATGTGGTAGTTCCTCCCGTAGCAGGCAAGATTCTGAATGACCGTTCCGGTAACGATACGTCCTCCCCCAATCCCCACGACGACACCCTGGACGAGCTGCAGCAGGGTCTGCTGGCCCCGACAGCGCAGGTATCGCCCAAGTTTCTCTACGATGCGCTCGGTTCGCGCCTGTTTGAGGCGATTTGCGAACTGCCGGAGTATTACCCTACGCGCACCGAAGCGGCGATTTTCGAACTTCACGGCGAGGACATCGCGGCAGCGACCGGTACCGGCGTCACCTTGATTGATCTGGGCGCCGGCAATTGCGCCAAGGCAGCGCGTCTATTCCCTTCCTTGTTGCCGCGGCAGTATGTGCCGGTTGATATTTCCGTCGATTTTCTGGGCGCGGCGGTCGAGGGCTTGCGTCAGCGTTTCCCACAATTGCCGATTCAGGAAGTGGGGATGGATTTTTCCAGCGTGCTGGCGCTGCCGGATTCGGTGCAGCGCGAACATCGCTTGTTCTTTTACCCCGGCTCCTCGCTGGGCAACTTCGCTCCTGCCGAGGCTTTGCAATTTCTGCGCCGTTTGCGGCAGGCGCTGCCCACCGGCGAGGCGGGCGGTGTATTGCTGGGCGTCGATCTGGTCAAAGCGCCGACGCTGCTCAATGCGGCGTATGACGATGAGCTGGGCGTGACGGCGGCGTTCAATCTGAATCTGCTGCGCCATCTGAACCGCTTGCTGGACGCCGATTTCGCTTTGCGCGACTGGCAGCACCGTGGATTTTTCAATGCCAAATTGCAGCGCGTGGAAATGCATCTGGAAGCCCGGCGCGATGTGCTGGTGCATTGGCGCAACGGCGGCCAGCGCCGCTTTCAGCAGGGTGAGCGCATTCATACCGAAAGCAGCTATAAATTTACGGCCGAAGGCTTTGCCGACTTGCTGGGGCAAGCCGGTTTCGGTGAGATCAGCCAGTGGTTCGATCCGCAGCGGTGGTTCATGGTGTGCCATGCGCGGGCTGTGTAAGCAGCGTCGCTAAAATCTCTGCTCTTGAGCGGATATTCAAGCTTTTTATACGGAGTGGCAATGCAAGTTCACATTACGGATTTACTGGATTGCTCATCGTTGCGGCAACGCTTCGATGCCGTACGGGCAGATTCGCTGAAACTGGCCGCGCCTCTGTCGGCGGAGGATTGCGGCGCGCAATCGATGGCGGATGCCAGCCCGATGAAATGGCATCTGGCGCATACCACCTGGTTTTTCGAAACCTTCATTCTGGAAGCGCATGAGGCGGATTTTCAGCCGTTTCACCCGGCGTTTCGGATGCTGTTCAATTCCTATTACGAAGGCGTGGGCGAGCAATTTACCCGCGCCCAGCGCGGCTTGCTGACGCGCCCGAGTCTCGGCGAGGTGCTGGCGTATCGGGCCGATGTGGATCGCCGTATCGCTGAGTTGATCCGCTCGCAAGCGCAAGCGCAAGCCGACGTCGTCGGGCCATTGCTGGAACTGGGTCTGCATCACGAGCAGCAGCATCAGGAGCTGATGCTGACCGATATCCAGCACTTGTTGTCGATCAATCCCTTGAAACCCGCCTATTTGAGCAGTAGCGCTCCTAAGCCGCTTGCGGCGACGGTTTCGGCAGCGCCCGACTGGCATACTTTCGACGCAGGGGTGCGCACAATCGGCCATCGCGGCACAGGATTTTGTTTCGACAACGAACTGCCTGCGCACAGAGAATTCATCGAAGCTTTTTCGCTCGCACCGCGCTTGGTCAGTAACCGCGAGTATCTGGCCTTTGTCGAAGAGGGCGGCTATCGCAATGTCCGTTATTGGCTGGCAGAAGGCTGGGACTGGGTTGGCCGGCATCAGTGGCAACATCCGCTGTACTGGCGCGAGAGCGCTACCGGTTGGGAAGAATTCGGATTGCATGGCATGCAGCCGCTGGAAATGGAGCAGGCGGTGCGGCATGTGAGTTATTTTGAAGCGGAAGCCTACGCCCGCTGGGCCGATGCGCGCTTGCCGACGGAGGCGGAGTGGGAGCTGGCGGCAGTCGATAGCGGATCGGACGGAGACTTTTTCGGCACTGCCTGGCAATGGACCAGCAGCAGCTATGCGCCGTATCCCGGTTACGCCATTCCCGCCGGGGCGGTGGGCGAATACAACGGCAAATTCATGGTGAACCAGTATGTGCTGCGCGGTTCCTCCAGCGCGACGCCATCGGGCCATGCGCGTCACAGTTATCGCAATTTTTTCCCGGCGACGGTTCGCTGGCAATTGAGTGGAATTCGACTGGCCAGATCCTGATCGGTGTCGGAGTGCAACGATGTGCAGCAGACGTAAAAATTGCCGGCTTTGAAGACCGGCAATTTTTATTTTGTCAGGCAGACCCTAGTCTGCCCGGTGTGCGCTTAAAGAAAAAATCAAGCCGCTGCACGCGCCGCCAGCACTGCCGGATTCAATGCAATCTGACGATTGACGGCACTCAGCACTGCCTTGAACGAGGCCGTGACGATGTTGCTGTCAACGCCCACACCGAAACCGGTCGGGGAGTCGCTCACACGCATTTCGATATAGCTGGCCGCTTGTGCATTGGCCCCTGCTCCCAGCGAATGCTCGTGGAAGTCCATCAGCGTGATGTCCAGTCCCAGTGCATTGACGAAGGCGTCGATAGGGCCGTTGCCGCTGCCGGACAGGCTGACTTTCTTGCCGTCGCGTTCGATGTCGATTTCAATCCGTATCGATTTTTCCTGCGCACTGTCTTCGTTCATGCGGTGGCCGCAATACAGGTAAGGGGCGGAGCGATCCAGATATTCCTGCTTGAAGATGGCGTAGATATCGGACGCAGCGATTTCCTTGCCGGTGGCGTCGGCTTCGCGCTGGACGGCGCGGCTGAATTCGATTTGCAGGCGGCGCGGCAGCGACAGGCCGTATTCCTGTTCCAGCAAATAGGCCATGCCGCCCTTGCCGGACTGGCTGTTGACGCGGATGACGGCATCGTAGCTGCGACCGAGATCGGCCGGGTCGATTGGCAGATAAGGGACTTCCCACAAGGCGTCGGCTTTTTGTTTGGCGAAGCCTTTTTTGATCGCATCCTGATGCGAGCCGGAAAAGGCGGTGAAGACCAGATCGCCGACATATGGATGACGCGGGTGAACCGGAATCTGATTGCATTCTTCGACACATTGGCGCACGACGTCGATATCCGAAAAATCCAGTCCGGGATGGACGCCTTGGGTGTACAGGTTCAGTGCCAGCGTGACCAGATCGACGTTGCCGGTGCGTTCGCCGTTGCCGAACAGGCATCCTTCGACGCGCTGCGCGCCGGCCATCACGGCCAGTTCCGCTGAGGCGACGGCGGTGCCGCGGTCGTTATGCGGATGGACGGAGAGGATCAGGCTGTCGCGCCGGGCCAGATTGCGGTGCATCCATTCGATCTGGTCGGCGTAGATGTTGGGTGTGCTGCCTTCGACGGTGGAGGGCATGTTGATGATCATCTTGCGCTCGGGCGTCGGTTGCCAGACGGCGGTGACGGCGTCGCAGATGTCTTTGGAGAAATCGAGTTCGGTGCTGCTGAACGATTCCGGGGTGTATTCGTAGAACCAGTCGGTTTGCGGCAGGGCATCGGTCAGTTGCTTGACCAGACGGGTGCCGGAGACGGCGATTTCCTTGATCTCTTCGCGGCTCATGTTGAACACGATTTTGCGGAAGGCCGGGGCGACGGAGTTGTAAAGATGGATGATGGCGCGCTTGCTGCCGGTGACTGAATCTACTGTGCGGCGAATCAGTTCTTCGCGCGACTGGGTGAGGACAATGATGGTAACGTCGTCGGGGATGCGATTTTCGTCGACCAGTTTGCGCACGAAATCGAAATCGGTTTGCGAGGCAGAGGGAAAGCCCACTTCAATTTCTTTCAGGCCGACTTTAACCAGCATTTCGAAAAAGCGCAGTTTGCGTTCCGGGCTCATCGGCTCGATCAGCGCCTGATTGCCATCGCGCAGATCGGTGCTCATCCAGATCGGCGGGTGGTTGATGATCTGGTTCGGCCAGGTGCGGTCGGCCAAAGGGATTTGGGGGAAGGCGCGGTATTTGGCTGCCGGGTTGCTTAACATCATGATGGGCCTCTTGGTTACGTTGGTTTTTGTGTTGGTTTTTCGTTGGTGTATGCGTTGTTTTGTGGCTGTCGGGCTGTCTGGCTGCCACTAACGCATGGCCAGGCAACCGATCGGTAGCAGTCGCAGGCGGAGGGATGTGGCGGGAGGCAACATCGTGTGCGTGGTAGCGGTAAGTGGCATGAAATGCATGGCGTACTCGATAGGGTAAGGAATCAGGGAGTGCTGTAGCGGCGATGGCGTTTGTTCGGTATTTGTTGCCAATCGGTGCGACAGCTCAAACGGTAATGCAGGGAAACGGTAATAGGAAACGGGGTAAGACGGGTCAGCGTGCTAGTAGTAGCAGTGCCGATAGTAGTCGCAACGATAGCTCTGCTGGCAGCGTGCCAGCATTGTGCGAGTCGTCGGACCGGAGGAAGAGGGAGGTATTTGCGTTAAGCATCCGGCTAATGTAGAAGATGGGGCGGCGATTTGTCAAGTATTATTGAGCCCGGCCTCACATAAAATTGAGCCAGTGTGCTGCGTTAACACACCGTATTGACGACTGTTTTCCTCTGCGCCCGGGGCAATCGGGGGGTATCGCGTGCTTGATGCTGAGCTTAGGCGTCGAATGGCGGTATATTGTCGGATAGAAAAATTAAGGCAGGGAAAGATTGAAGCAGATGGAGGAACTCCCCGATATATTGGTGTGCGAAGAATGTGATGCGGCTTACCGTCGAATTACGCTGCGTCCGCATGAAGTTTCTCGTTGCCTGCGCTGCAATGCCGAATTGGACCGGCACGTCGGCGACTGGGTGGGGCGGATTTTCCCGCTCACGCTGGCCAGTCTGGTGTTGCTTCTGCTGGCCAATTGCTTTCCCATTATCGAACTGGAGTTGAACGGGCTGCGCAGCCAGACCACGCTGATCGGCGCGGTGATGATGCTGGCGCGCGAGGGGCGACCACTGGTGGCGACGCTGGTATTGGTGACGACCTTGCTTTTTCCTCTGTTGCAAATGTTAATCCTTGCTTATTTGCTGGCACCGTCGTCTCAGCAGCGACGGCCGCCCGGTTTCGCCTGGTTGTTGCGCGTTGTGCAAGACCTGCGCCCGTGGGGCATGATCGAAGTGTTTTTGCTCGGAATTCTGGTAGCGCTGGTGAAACTATTGAAAATTGCAACCGTGATACCGGGCGTGGCTTTGTGGGCATTCGCTGCGCTGACGGTGTTGCTGGCAGCGATCGTTTCGCTCAGCCCCCATTATTTCTGGCGTTGGGTAGAGTTACCCCCAAAGGCGGGGCGCGATGACTGAGTTGTCCTTACCCGCAGTACTGCCCGCTGCATTGCCCGTAACGGCATCTCCTCCCGTGGTCACGGCCGCCAGTCTGGGCGTGATCGCCTGCCATCATTGCGGCACGGTATGGCGATGCACAACTGCTACCCCCGATGCCACCCCCGATATCACCCCCGATATCACTCCAGAGG
This sequence comes from Herbaspirillum sp. RTI4, assembly GCF_034313965.1. Lineage (NCBI taxonomy): Bacteria > Pseudomonadati > Pseudomonadota > Betaproteobacteria > Burkholderiales > Oxalobacteraceae > Herbaspirillum > Herbaspirillum sp. RTI4. Next base: position 3,374,668 of record NZ_JAVIWQ010000002.1, on the reverse strand, counting down.
CCCGTTGCCAACGCTGCAATACCCGCCTGCGTCTGCGCAAGCCGGACAGTCTCAGGCGCACCTGGGCACTGCTGATTGCCGCTTTCATCATGTATATCCCGGCCAATCTGTTGCCGGTGATGGTGACCACTACGCTGCTGAACCAGCAGGTCGATACGATCATGAGCGGCATTATCTATTTTTGGGTGACCGGGGCCTGGAGTCTGGCGGTGATCGTGTTCATTGCCAGTTTGCTGGTGCCTTTGTTCAAACTGACGGTGCTGCTGCTGCTGCTGATTACCGCGCAGAACCGCAGCCGCTGGCGGCGCAGGGAACGCGCCCGGCTATACCGGGCGCTGGAACAGATTGGTCGCTGGTCCATGCTGGATGTGTTCGTGGTGTCGCTGTTGACGGGTCTGGTTCAGCTGGAAGGTTTTGGACGGATTGACGCCGGGGTGGGTCTTGCTGCTTTCGCCTCGGTGGTCGTGTTGACCATGCTGGCCTCGCTCAGCTTCGATCCACGGCTGATTTGGGATGAGGCCGATGCGACTGAAACGGTCGTGCCAGCCGAGTCGATCAGCCATCATGGCGGTTGAATTTGCCGGGAGCAAGGCATTTTTTCGGCCCGTTTAATCCGCATAGCCCTGTAGAAAATAGTGAAATAGTGAGCATCGCCTTTAGTACTGATGAAAAAGAAAGCAAGGAACGCCATGAGTGACAAGCAGGAACCGACCGCCGTCCCCGGGAAACCGCCCGCCGCCGCATTAACGACGACGACGACGCCCGCGCCGCGCCGCGTGCGCCGCAAGCGCTGGCTGCCTTCGCTGGTCTGGCTGATTCCGATTGTCGCCGCAGTGATCGGCCTCACCCTGGTGGCGAAGGTACTCATGGAGCGGGGGCCTTCCATCAGCATCGCGTTCCGTAACGCAGAAGGTCTGGATGCCAGCAAGACCCGGGTCAAGTACAAGAATGTCGATATCGGCACCGTCAATTCGATCCGCCTGAGCAAGGATATGTCGCACGTCCTGGTGCAAGTGCAGTTGACCAAGGAGGCGGCCGGTTTCGCCGCTTCCTCTACGCGTTTCTGGGTGGTGCGGCCGAAAGTGGCAGCATCCGGAATTTCCGGTTTGGGGACCTTGCTTTCCGGCGCTTACATCGCCGCTGATCCCGGTAGCGACGGTGAAAAGACCGATGAATTCACCGGACTGGAAGTGCCTCCCATCATTACCCGTGGCTCGTCCGGCAAGCAGTTCGTGCTGCACGCCAACGATATTGGTTCGCTCGATATCGGTTCGCCGGTGTATTACCGCCGCATCAAGGTCGGGCAGGTCGCCGCTTCTGACCTCGACGCCGACGGCAAGGGCGTGACGTTGCGTATCTTCGTCGATGCGCCTTACGACAAATTTGTCAGTATCAAGACCCGCTTCTGGCATGCCAGTGGCGTCGATCTGGAACTGAACTCGAATGGTTTCAAACTGAGCACGCAGTCGCTGTTGACGGTGATACTGGGCGGGATTGCCTTTCAGTTGCCGGAGGATGGCAGCAATACTGCCGCTGCTGCCGCCACTGAAAATACGGCCTTCATGCTGGAGAAAGACGAGACCACGGCGATGAAGGAGCCGGATGGCGAGTCGGAAACCTTGCTGCTGTATTTCAACCAGTCTCTGCGCGGCTTGTCGCCCGGGGCCAGCGTCGATTTCCGCGGTGTGACGCTGGGCGAGGTCAAGTCGATCGGTATTGATTACGATCGTGAAAAGCGCGAGTTCCGCATGCCGGTTCTGGTGCAGGTGTATCCGCAGCGACTGGGGCGCAATTTCAACGATGCCCAGCACACTTCGCCTTATTCGCAAATGCAGCGTCTGCGCTACATGATAGGCAAGGGGCTGCGCGCGCAACTGCGTAGCGGCAATCTGCTGACCGGACAAGTGTATGTGGCCTTCGATTTCTTCCCGAAAGAGCCGCCGGTGACCATTGACGTCAATGCCGTACCGCTGCAACTGCCAACGATTCCCGGCAGTCTGGATCAGTTGCAGAATCAGCTTGCGGACATCGTGAGCAAATTGAGCAAGGTGCCGTTCGATCAGATCGGGACTGAACTGCGCACCACGCTGGTGGCCATGAACCGCACGCTGGCGAACGCCGAGGAACTGACCAAGCGCCTCAATAACGATGTCGCACCGGAAATCACGGCGGCCATGAAAGATGTGCGCAAGACGCTCAATGCGGCGCAGGGCACGCTGGCCGATGACGGGCCGTTGCAGCAGGATGTGCGACAAACCTTGCAGGAATTAACGCGCTCGGCGGCTTCGCTGCGGGTGCTCACCGACTATCTGGGACGCCATCCCGAATCGCTGATTCGCGGCAGGCAGGAGGACTAAGCATGACTTTCACGCAGACCTATGCAATACAAATGACACGATGCGCTGCCATTGTCTCCATCACGGCGCTGCTGGCTGCCTGCGCTTCGCCGCCGACCCGGTTTTATACACTGGCAACGCCGCTGTCTCCGGCGGCTACGTCGTCGGCAGCGGCCCGGCCGGCGACATTGCTGATCGACGTGTTGCCGGTTGCTGTGCCTGAAAATCTGGCGCGTCCGCAACTGGTGCTGGGACAGCAATCGGGCGGCGGCGCACGTATCGACGTGCTGGAAGCGGATCGTTGGTCGTCGCCATTCAACAATGAATTGCGCGATGCCTTGTCGGCAGGGCTGACTGCCCGTCTGGGGGCCACCGACGTTGCGCGCGGCGGACGCAGCGGGCAGCCTGTCTGGCGTATCGCAGTCAGCCTGCGACAATTGAGCGCGGTCAGGGGCGAGCGGGTGCAGGCGAGTTATAGCTGGACGGTCTCGCATAGCGACGATGGCCGCATAAGCGCTTGCCAGCTGACTGTCAGTGAGGCTGTGCAGGGTGCCGATCTGGATGCGCTGGTGCAGGGCGTGCAGCGCACGGTGGCTCAGGCAACAGGGGCGATTGCCGCGACAGTGGAGGCGCTCGCAGCCGGGAGTAAAACGGCTTGTGGCGGCTGACCATCCGTGATGCTGTCTGAACGCAAATGTGGCTGAATAAAAGGACGGGTCAGATGTATTTTTACCGCTCTTGTGTTTATTGTGGCGGGTTTCTCACAAGGGGCTGATCTCTTGTCTCCCAGCGGAACATGCGCAGGGAAGGGGATCAAGCCCGGTTTCATTCATCGACCCTCATGCCGATAGAACGCACACGATTTTTCCCGCCTGTTTCCCCGCCCCGGCTGTTAAATCGTCTGGCAACGGTCTCGGGAGCGCCTTCCTCGGCATTCGGAAGGCACTTTTCTGGAATAAATCAAATCCCTCATGCCCTTCCTCCCCCCACAGCAGCACGGCGCGGGAGGGATGTGAGCAGGCACGGCAGAGTGGAAAAATCACCACTGGTCTCCTGCCGTCGATCGCTGCAAGACCAATGCGGCGACCGGATAGGGATAGGCGGCAGCGGCGAAGTTTACGAGGATGCGACGGACCCGGCATTCGTGCTGAAAAAATATGCCGCCTATTCAGACGATGATGGCGCGGTATTGCGCGAAGCCAAGGAAGAGTCCCGTTTGTTCAACCGGTATTACGGAGAGCAGTCCTCAGAGGTAATCGAAGAGGACGGCGCCATTTATTTGCGCATGCTGAAAATACCGGGAACGCCGCTCAACCAACTGGAAAGAGGCACGCTTTCCCTCGATCAGATCCGGGCGCTTTATTTCGACATGATTGTGAATTTGAATGAGGTAAAGATTATTCACGGCGATTTGCATGCCGGAAATATTGTGTATGACGAAAGTAGCCATCAATTTTTCCCCATCGACTTTGTGAATGTCTATGACGCCTTTTACAGCGCGAAGCCGGCGGTGAAAGAAAAAATCGATATGCATCTGGCCGCGACCATGAAGGAGTACATCAACGGGACTTTGTTCAATTGGTAAGAGTCCCTTGACGTGAAAAAGCCGGCGACCTGAAAAACAGGTAGCCGGCTTTTTTATCGCTTTCGTTCCCTTGCGGCGCTGACTGCCGCCGCAGAGAGGAACTGAACGAATCAGGACTTAACGGTCGCTGAAAGTACGACGTGCTGCGCCGCCATCTGCGCGTGGAGCATTGCCTTTGTAGCCGCCGCTTTCCTTGCGCGGACCAGCGGAAGGAGCGCCTGGCTTGCTGAAGGTGCGTGGTGCAGCACCGTTACCGGCTGGTTTACCCTTGAAGCCGCCACGAGTGTCACCTGGACGCCAGCCGCCTGGCTTAGCGCCGGCGCGGGAAGGCGAGGATGTCTTTTTGGCTTCGAAACCTTCAACGACTTCGACCGGGATCAACTGTTTAGTGAAGCGCTCGATGCGCTTGACGTTAGCAGCTTCGCCATGGTTGACCAGCGAAACGGCAACGCCGTTGCGACCGGCACGGCCAGTACGGCCGATACGGTGGACGTAGTCTTCCGGGAACTTAGGCAAATCGTAGTTGAACACGTGGGTGATGCCTGGCACGTCGATACCGCGAGCGGCAACGTCGGTAGCAACCAGAACACGAACCTGCGCACGACGCATGCCGTCCAGTGTACGGTTACGTGCGCCCTGATGCATGTCGCCATGCAGCGCGGCAGCAGCAAAGCCAGCCACATTCAAACGGTCGGCGATCGTGTCAGCGTCACGCTTGGTTGCAGTAAACACCACGGCTTGATCCATCGTAGGATCGCGCAGCAGGTGATCGAGCAGACGATTTTTGTGCGACAGGTCATCGACAAAGTGAACGCGCTGCGAAATGTTTTCGTGGCGAGTTGCCGAGCCGGCGATCTGGATCGTCAGGGCATTGTTAGTGATGCGGCGAGCCATGTTGCCGACCACGCCGTCGAGCGTAGCGGAGAACAGCATGGTTTGACGGGTATCAGGCGTAGCGGCAACGATTTTTTCGATGTCGTCGATGAAACCCATGTCCAGCATGCGGTCAGCTTCGTCCAGGACCAGAATTTCCAGTTGCGAAAAGTCGATCTTGCCGGAGTCCATGTGATCAATCAGGCGGCCAGGCGTGGCAACCAGGATTTCAGGATTGCGTGCCAGCAATTGCATTTGCTTTGGATAAGGCATACCGCCCAGGATAGAGACGGCCTTGATGTTGCGCAGGAATGAGCCGTACTTGTCAGTTGCGGTAGTCACTTGCAGGGCCAGTTCGCGAGTAGGCGTCAGGACCAGCATTTTTGGTTGCGCAGCGCGGAAACGTGGGCGTTCGCCACGAGCGCCGGCAGCTTGTTTTTGCTGGTTCGGTGTTTTTCCGGCAGCAGCAGCTGGATCGACGACGATGGAAGCGAATTTATGCAGCGCAGGCAGCATGAAGGCGGCAGTTTTGCCGGAACCGGTCTGCGAGGACACCAGCAGATCGCGGCCTTCGATGGCAGCAGGGATGGCTTGTTCTTGCACTGGAGTTGGCTGGGTGTAGCCGGCTTCGTTCAGTGCCTTGATAACGGATGCGTGGAGGCCTAGTGTTTCAAAAGTCATTTGTTTCTTTCGTAAAGGATCAGCGTTCGGACCATTACAGTGCGAATAAGACGAACGCAAAAAAGCAACGCCAACCACTAACGAAATGACTATGAATACAAGAAATTTCGGCACAAAAGCTTTGCGCCGGGACGGTGTCTGAAATGACACACAAGGCGGGAGGGCTTTTACCACGCCTGTCTAGAGGGACAGGCCAAGGCTTGGAAGCTGCTATTAATTTTATGAGCATCGATACCGTAACAGACGGTATCGATTGCTTTCTTACCGGCCAAAATCGGTATCGATGCGTTATGAGCTATAAATTAGCCGTGAATGAGTCATTAATTATCTACTAACTAACCCATCACCAACGCGAAGAAAGACGCGACTTCGACATGCAATCACTGTTTGTGCGCTGCACTGCAACGCACAAACCGCATAATACAGTAAATCTATGGAATAAGCACCAATATTTATTCTGCGATACCGCCAACAATGCGCGAGAAGCCCCCATCTACATAGGTGATTTCGCCCGTAATACCCCCTGCCAGGTCGGACAACAAAAAGGCAGCGGCATTGCCGACATCGTCGGTAGTGATATTGCGACGCAGCGGAGCATTGGCCGCGACAAAGCCGAGGATTTTGCCGAAGCCCTTGATACCGCTGGCGGCCAGCGTCTTGATCGGGCCGGCAGAAATGCCATTGACGCGCACGCCCTTGGGACCGAGTGATTCCGCCAGATAACGCACGCTGGCTTCCAGCGAGGCCTTGGCCAGACCCATCGTATTGTAGTTAGGCACCACGCGCTCTGCGCCCAGATAGGTCAGCGTCAGCAGCGCCGAATTTTCACGCAACATTGGCAGCGCGGCCTTGGCCATTGCCGGGAAGCTATAAGCCGAAATATCGTGCGCAATCTTGAAACCTTCGCGCGACAGGCCTTCCAGGAAATCGCCGGCAATCGCTTCGCTAGGAGCGAAACCGATGGCGTGTACCAGCCCGTCGAGCTGGCTCCAGCTCTTGCCGAGGTCGGCGAACAGGGCATTAATTTGCTCATCGCTGCCGACGTCGCAATCAAAGATCAGTTCGCTGTCGAATTCAGCGGCGAATTTGGTGATACGGTCCTTGAAGCGTTCGCCTACATAGGTGAACGCCAGTTCTGCGCCTTCGCGTTTGCAGGCCTGCGCAATGCCATAAGCGATCGAACGGTTGGACAATAAGCCGGTGATCAGGATTTTTTTACCTTGCAGAAATGCCATGAATAACTCCGATGATGCCTCCGCTACAAAGCGGCCGAGGTGGTGGTAAGGGCGGTTGCCGCGCTATGCAGCAAGCAGTGATTTGCCAAAGACTGGGGCAGATTGTAAGGGCGTAGCAGGTCGCGGGCAAGATTGGCGTCGCTTTGCTGAGTTTTTACCGTAAGATTGCCCTAGTTCAAATCACTTATTTCTCCCATTTTTTCAACATAAATGACTGTCTGCATGCTGAAACGACTTGCCCTCCGGGTGTCCCCTGCCATTGTGTTCACCGCGCTTTCGATAGTCAGCGGTATTGTCAGCGGCATTGCCAGCAACAACGCCCACGCCGCGCACGCATTCTCGCTCTACGACACGCCCAAATACCCGCCCGGTTTTACGCATTTCGACTATGTCAATCCCGATGCCCCCCAAGGCGGCACGCTGTATCTGGCCAATCCCGACCGCCGTACCAGCTTCGATAAATTCAATCCGTTCTCGCTCAAGGGCGTTGCCGCGGCGGGCGTTGCCGGGCTGATGTTTGAAACGCTGGCGGTCGGTTCTTCGGATGAAATCGCCAGCATGTACGGCCTGCTGGCCGACGACATGCAACTGGCCCCTGATCGCATGGCGATGACTTTTCATCTCAACCCCGCCGCGCGCTTCAATAATGGCGATCCGGTACTGGCGGCCGACGTCAAATACTCCTTTGATACGCTGATGGCTAAGGGCGCGCCGCAAATCAAGTCGGGCTTTGCCGATATTGCGCAATGCGTCGTGCTGGACCGGCTGACGGTGCGTTTCGATTTCAAAAACAAGAACCGCGAACTGCCCTTGATCGCAGGTGGCCTGCCCGTGTTTTCGCGCAAATGGGCTGCTGGCACGCCCTTCGACAAAATCCAGTTAATCCCGCCCATCGTCAGCGGCCCTTACCTGATCGATGAATACGACGCAGGGCGCAGCATCCGTTACCGGCGCAATCCGGCCTACTGGGGCAAGCAACTGCCGGTACGCATAGGGACGTATAACTTTAACCGCATCGCTTACCGCTTTTACAAGGACGACGTGGCGCGGCTGGAAGCCTTCAAGGCAGGGGAGTTCGATGTCTCTGTCGAAATGAGCGCCAAGAACTGGATGCGCGCCTACACCGGTCCCAAATTTACGAGCGGCGACATCGTCAAGCGCGAATTCGCCCACTCCAACGGCGCCGGCATGCAGGGTTTCATCATGAATCTGCGGCGACCTCTGTTCCAGGACCCCCGCGTACGTCAGGCGCTGGCGCTGGCCCTCGATTTTGAATGGATGAACCGGCAACTGTTTTATAACCAGTACCGCCGCATCGATTCTTTTTTCGGCAATAGCGATCTGGCCGCTCGCGGTACGCCACAGGGCGAAGAACGGGCGCTGCTGGAATCTCTGCGCGCTGCCGGCAATCCCCTTGATCCTGCCGTATTCGGCCCGGCATCGATACCGCCGTCCACCGTCGCTCCCGGATCGCTGCGCGCCAACCTGCTGCAAGCCCGCGAATTGCTGCGGCAGGCCGGCTGGGTGTACCGCGACGGTCAATTGCGCAACGCCAAGGGCGAGCCCTTCGCCTTTGAAATCATCGACGATCAGTCGGCCATGTCGCGTGTCATCAGCATCTACGTGCGCAATCTGCAAAAACTCGGCATCCAGGTCAGCCAGCGCACCGCCGACTATGCGCTGATCGCCAAGCGCATGGAAGACTTCGATTACGACATGACCAGCATGCGCTTCGGTGACATCAGCAGTCCCGGCAATGAATTGTTCGACATGTTCGGTTCCAGAGCCGCCGATGAAAACGGTTCCAATAATCTGTGGGGTCTGAAAGACCCGACGGTGGATTTGCTGGTGAAGGCCATCGTAGCAGCCGATTCACGGCGGGAACTGGCCGCCGCCGCGCGCGCGCTCGACCGCGTGCTGCTGCACAAATACCTGGTCGTGCCGCACTGGTATTCCGCCAGTCATCGGGTGGCCTATCGCAACCGTTTCGGCATGCCGGCGAAGCTGCCGCTTTACTATCAGGCCGATGCGTATGTGCTGTCGACCTGGTGGGAAGTGACGCCGAAATGAGCGCGTCACGCTATTTTTTCCTCTGCTCCCGCTGCTTCCTTTTACATTTTCAGATCGAAACGCCATGAATATCTGGTCCTATATTTTGAAACGTATATTGCTGATGGTGCCGACCCTGTTCGGCGTGATTGCCATCACTTTCGCCGTGATTCAGTTCGTCCCCGGCGGCCCGGTGGAGCAGGCGCTGCTTGAAATGAAAGGGCGCGGCGGTGCCGGGGAAGCGTCCGGCGGCGGCGCGCCGCAATATCGCGGACGGCAGGGGCTGGATATCGAACGCGTCAATGAAATCAAGGCGCTCTACGGATTCGATAAACCCGTCGCGCAACGCTTCTGGCAAATGCTCAAAGGCTTCGCCACCTTTGACCTGGGCAACAGTTTTTATCATCACGGCGATGTCTGGACGCTGGTCAAATCCAAACTGCCGGTCTCCATCAGTATCGGACTATGGACGTTTTTCCTGACCTATCTGATTTCCGTGCCGCTGGGCATTGCCAAGGCAGTGCGCGAGGGCAGCCGCTTCGATACGCTGACCAGTCTGCTGGTGCTGGTTGCCTACTCCATTCCCGGATTCGTGCTCGGCGTATTGCTGCTGGTGCTGTTCGGCGGCGGCAGCTTCGTGCAGTGGTTCCCCTTGCGCGGATTGACTTCGGACGACTGGGCCACCTTTTCCCTGCTGGGCAAGATCAAGGATTACCTGTGGCACATCACCTTGCCGATTACCGCCTCGGTGGCCGGCGCATTCGCCGTGATGACCATGCTGACCCGCAATACCTTTCTGGAAGAAATCCGCAAGCAGTATGTCCTCACCGCCCGAGCCAAGGGACTGAGCGAACGCAGCATCCTGTACAAGCATGTATTCCGTAACGCCCTGATACCGCTGGTAACCGGTTTCCCGGCGGCTTTCATCGGGGCTTTTTTCGCCGGCAGCCTGCTGATCGAAACCCTGTTTTCTCTCGATGGGCTGGGCTTGCTGTCGTATGAATCGGTGATCCGGCGCGATTATCCGGTGGTCATGGGCACCTTGTATTTGTTCACGCTGATCGGACTGGTCGTCAAATTACTGGGTGACCTGTGCTACGTCTGGGCCGATCCGCGCGTGCAATTCGAAAGCCTGCGTTGAGCGCGCCGTCCTTGTTGCCGACGCAATCTCCCGCCGGGCGCGTCTGGCGGCGTTTCCGTGCCGACCGGCGCGGTTACTGGAGCCTGTGGCTATTCCTGTTTCTGTTCATCGCCAGTCTGCTGGCCGATGTCCTGTCCAATGACAAGCCGCTGATAGCGCGTTATCACGGCCACATCGTGTTTCCCATCGTCACCGATTACTCCGAAAAATCGTTCGGCGGCGATTTCGATTCCCCTGCCGATTACCTTGATCCCTTTATCCGCGAGCAATTCCAGCGCGACGGCAACTGGGCGCTGTACCCGCCCAATCATTACCGTTTCGATACGCTCAATTATTTTTCCACCGTCCCCAATCCCGCGCCGCCGTCGGCTGAAAACTGGCTCGGTACCGACGACCGTGGGCGCGATGTCTTGGCACGCTTGCTCTACGGTTTCCGCATTTCCATTTTGTTCGGCCTGGCCCTGACGTTGACCGGCGTCGTGCTGGGTTTATTAACCGGCGCGGTGCAAGGCTATTTCGCCGGGCGCACCGATCTGTTTTTTCAACGCTTCATGGAAATCTGGGGCTCCATGCCGGAGTTGTATTTGCTGATTATTTTTTCGTCGATCTTCGAACCCGGGCTGCTGATGTTGCTGCTGCTGCTGTCGCTGTTCGGCTGGATGGGTTTGTCGGATTACGTGCGCGCTGATTTCCTGCGCAATCGGAATCTCGATTACGTCCTGGCGGCGCGGGCGGTCGGCTTGTCGCCGGCGCAAATCATGTGGCGGCATGTGCTGCCCAATAGCCTCACGCCGCTGGTGACGTTTTTACCGTTCCGCATGAGCGCGGCAATTCTGGCGCTGACCAGCCTCGACTTTCTCGGGCTCGGCGTGCCGCCATCCACCGCCAGTCTGGGTGAAATGCTGGCGCAAGGAAAAAATAATCTGGACGCCTGGTGGATTTCGCTCTCGACCTTTGTCGTGCTGACGCTCTCGCTGCTGCTGCTGACGCAGATTGGCGACGCCTTGCGTAGCGCACTGGATGTGAGGAAAGCACCATGAGCCTGCTGAAAATCAAAGGCTTGCACGTCGCTTTCGACGGCAAGGAAGTCGTCAGTGATCTCAGTTTGTCGATTGAGGCCGGCGAGAAATTTGCGCTGGTGGGCGAATCCGGTTCCGGTAAAACCGTCTCTGCTTTGTCGGTGCTGCGACTCAATCAGGGGGCGCACTATCAGGGCAGCATCCTGCTCGACGGTGAAGACATTCTGCAAAAACCGGAACGCGCCATGCGCGCCGTGCGCGGCAATCAGGTGGCGATGATTTTCCAGGAGCCGATGACGGCGCTCAATCCGCTGCTGACCATCGGCAGCCAGATCGCCGAAGTCTTGCGCTTGCACGAAGGACTCAGCGCCCGCGCCGCCGCTGTACGCACGGTCGAATTGCTGGACCAGACCGGCATCCCGGAACCGGCGCGGCGCGCCAATGCCTATCCGCACCAGTTGTCCGGTGGCCAGCGGCAGCGGGCGATGATCGCCATGGCGCTGGCCTGCAAGCCCAAGCTCCTGATCGCCGATGAGCCAACCACGGCGCTGGATGTGACCATTCAGGTGCAGATAATGGAGTTGTTGCAGCAATTGCAGCGCAGCGAAAACATGGCGATTCTGATGATCTCGCACGATCTGAATCTGGTGCGCCACTTTGCCGACCGGGTCGGCGTCATGCATCACGGCCGGCTGGTGGAGAGCGCCGCGACCGATGAATTGTTCGCCCGGCCGCAGGCCGATTACACGCGTGCCTTACTGGCCAGCCGTCCGCAGCGCATCGTCGAACCGCTGCCAGAGACATCGGAATCGACCCCGGCCGAACCCTTGCTGTCGGCCGAGCGGCTGGAATGTCGTTTCATGCTGCCGCGCGGCTGGTTTCGCAAAACGCCGTTTGTGGCGGTGGCGCCGGTCGATCTGCAACTGCATCGGGGCGAAACGCTGGGGATTGTGGGTGAATCCGGTTCCGGTAAATCGACTTTAGGGCTGGCGCTGTTGCGCCTGTCGGCGGCCGAGGTGAGCGGCACGATCCGGTTTGGCGGGCAAACTATCAGTTCCATGTCCAGCGCGGCGATCCGGCCCTTGCGGGCGCGGATGCAGGTGGTGTTTCAGGACCCGTTCGGTTCGCTCTCGCCGCGCTATACGGTGCAAAAGCTGATCGGTGAGGGGCTGGCGCTGCATCAGCCGCAACTGAGTCCTGCACAATTACGTGCGGCGGTGTGCGCGGCGTTACAGGAAGTCGGGCTGCCGGACGATATTCTGGAACGCTATCCGCATGAGTTTTCCGGCGGACAGCGGCAGCGTATCGCCATCGCCCGCGCCGTTATTCTCAAGCCCGAGCTGATTTTGCTCGATGAGCCGACTTCCTCGCTCGATGTGTCAGTGCAGCAGCAAGTATTGCAACTGCTGGCGCAATTGCAGCGCAAGTACGGCATTGCCTATGTCTTAATCAGCCACGATCTGGCTGTGGTGCGGGCGATGGCGCATGGCGTGCTGGTGATGAAGGAGGGGAGGGTGGTCGAGAGTGGCGCCACGGCAGCGGTATTGGGTTCGCCTACGCATCCCTATACACAGCAGCTACTGGCGGCGGCGATGTATTCATCGACTGTCACTAAATGAGATGAGCGCGGCTTGTGCAGGCCGCTATTTGCACAGTGAGCGTTCCTTGGCGCCTGCGCAGGGTAGGCAGATTACGGGCGATTGTCAGTGCGCCACAGGGGAAGCGGCACCATCTGCATCAGCGATTTCCCCCTAAGGGTTGCAAGCAATATGCCAAGTGTGAGTGCGCTCCAGGCCAGCGCCAATCCCAGGCAGGCGACCAGAGCGGTGCCGGGTGGAAGCAGTCGCGACGCCATGATAGCGGCGAGCGGCACAACCTGGATCGTGTGCGTGCCAAGAAAATGGGCCGGCCGCAAGTCGGCGCGATCCAGTGACCAGCCAGTCAGCCACATTGTGCGCTGCGAATTTCCCTGCTGATCGTTGAAGTGGCTCATGCGCGCACCCATGCTCAATCCGGTCAGCAAGGTCAGACCGAATCCCAGGAACAGGCTTGCGGCGGTACCCGCAATGACTGCGCTTGGCCAGGGCGGCGGCTGGGTACACAACACGACGCCGATCAGTATCGCCGGAGAAATCAGCGCGATAGAGCCGAGGCCCATGAGCCGGTAGGCCAGCGCTTCCCACGGTGTGGCGAGGTTGAAGTGTGAATTCCGGTGGCGACCCGCTTGCAGGGCGATATAGCCAAGTTCTGCAATGCCGGCAAACGCCGAGACGCTTGCGGTAACGGTCATCGCGTAGCTATCGCCAGATTGGTTCGGCAGGCAGATCACGATAATGAAAAACGTGGCGAAGTGCATCGCCAGCGCCAGAGCAAACTTGAGTGGTTTCATCCACACATTGACGCCATCGAGCGCTCGCTGATCGTGGCGGCGCAGGGCGGCGATAGGGACGATGGACAGGGCGAAGACTAGGGTGGTCCAGAGCCAGATTGCACTGGCGTTGCCAGCATGAAACTGGAGAATTTGGGAAACATTCATCACAACATCAGTGAACACGTTCATCGTTATAGTGCTTTCAGTAGCGGGGCGTTCAGTCGGGAGTCATTGGAACGTAGCGCGAACATGCCTGGTTCTAGGGCTCGGGACAGTCGGGGAATGTCAGCGGGTTCTGGCGCGATTCAGTGTAAGAGATTGATTCGCAATGGTCTATGGGGAACGGTGGCGATTGCCTGCGTATTCTGTGTGTGCGGTTCTCAACACGTCAGCAGAGCTTCCTTATATAATCCACGCGGACAATGCGGTAGCGTCGCTTTGCCTGTGAGTGACTTGCACCATTACATCAATTAAATGGCAGGTGCCGGCAAGTAGCGACAAGTACCGGCAAGTAGCGACAAGTACCGCCCCCGACATTATTTTGATCGATTTCGAGCTTCTATCCTGATGAGTCGTTCAAGCCTGCGCCGCCGATGTTTTGCCATGATTGCCTCGCTGGCCATTCTGATGGCGTCGCTCGTGCCGACCATTCATAGTGCCTTGGCGGCGTCATCTCCCGACCAGTTTTCCAGCCTGACCGAAATTTGTTCGGTGCAAGGAATCAAATATCTGACGCCTGCCGGTGACGTCGTCAAGGATTCTGCTCCTCCCAAGGGATCGGCCCATTTCGAACATTGCGCATTTTGTTGCGCCTCTCCCGCTGGCCCTGGCCTGCTTCCTCCTGTCGGCACGATGCCGCTGCCGCTGGTGAGCGGTGCGCTTGTGCTGCCGCCGCTGTTTCTGCATTCTCCCCGTCCGCTGTTTGCGTGGCATGTCGCGCAGGCGCGCGCCCCTCCCGTTCTTTCCTGATTTTTGCCGGTCGCACTCACTCGGGTGATGCCGGTATTTCAATGCTGTCCCATGTCCGGCATGCGCCCTGACGGGCCTGACCGCAGACATAGATACCACTAGGACTTACGTAAAAACTTTTTGCGTACGTCCTGACAAAAATAAAACAGGGAAGAATAATGAATCGCTCTATCTATCGCCTCGGCGCACTGCGTCCGATCGCCGCCGCTGTGCTCGCCTGTTGCAGTGCCTCTGTCTTCGCGCAGGCCGCTGAATCCACCTTGCCTGCCGTCGTCGTCAAAGGCAGCCGCTCCGTTGCCGAGGAAAATCTGTTGCCGGTAACGACCGAGAGCATCACCGCCGCTCAGGCCGCCCAGGTCATCAATGGCATGAATGTCGAGGACACGATCAAATACGCGCCTAGCGTTCTGGTACGCAAGCGCTTTATCGGCGATACCAATGCACCCATGGCGACGCGCACCACGGGCATTAACGCCAGCGCACGGTCACTTGTTTATGCCGATGGTATTTTGTTGTCGGCGCTGATCAACAATAACAACGGCAACGGTTCGCCGCAGTGGTTCATGGTTGCGCCTGAAGAAATCGAGCGCGTCGATATCATGTACGGTCCGTTTTCTGCCATGTATGCGGGCAATTCCTACGGCGCGGTCACGGTCATCAAGACGCGTATGCCGACCGAGTTCGAAGGCAGCGTCAAGGCCAGCGTCGCGACTGAAAATTTCAATCTGTACAGCACGAGTACGCGTTTGCCGGCGGGCGAAGTCAATGTCAATCTGGGCAATCGCTCAGGCGATTTGTCATGGTGGTTCAGCGCTAACCATCTGGATAGCTTCAGTCAGCCGATTACCTTCGGCAGCGTGACGCAATCGACCACTGCGGCGTCGGGTTCTTCGCCTGTCATTAACGGTGCGATTGCAGCGCAGAGCCGGACCGGCGGTGCGATACAACTGGTGGGAGCGGGCAGCGCCACGCATACCTTGCAAGATATCGCCAAAATCAAACTGGCCTATGATTTTTCACCTTTGGTCACAGGGGCTTATACCCTGGGTTTCTGGCAAAACAATCAGGTCGCCACAGCGCAGTCGTATCTGCGCACCGCGTCAGGTACGCCTTACTACGGCGGCAGCAGCGGCAACGTCAATATCGGCGGCAATTCCTATTCGGCCAGTTCCATCGGCAGCCAGTTTTCCAGCAATACGGTGCAGCAACAGCACTGGATGCAAAGCCTGTCGCTCAATGCCAAAAAGCAAGGCGCGTGGGACTGGGAAGCCGTTGCGACCAATTTCTTTTATTCGCAAGATTTGACAAGGACTTCGACCGGCCTGTATCCGGCGGCTCAACTGAGCGGGACCGGGCGGATTTCTGATGCCGGCGGTACCGGCTGGAGCACGCTGGATATGAAGGGAACCTGGCATGAGGAAGGCCTTGCACCATCGCATACCGTGAGTTTCGGTGGGCATCTGGATCAGTACAAGCTGGTCAACCCCACCTACAACACCACAGATTGGATGAATGGCGCTAACGGATCGCTTTACAGTGATTCGCGCGGCAAGACCAGCACCGAAGCCTTATGGGCGCAAGATGCGTGGCGCTGGTCGCCTTCCGTGGTAGCGACCATCGGTGGCCGTTTTGAATGGTGGCGTGCTTATGATGGTTATAACTTTGCGACCGCCTCCTCCGGAACGACCTATGCCATCAATCAGCCAGAAGTGACGGCTTCCGGGTTTTCCCCGAAGTTGTCGCTAGCCTGGCAAGCGAGCGATTTGTGGAGCGTGACCGCTTCCTTCGGCAAGGCATTGCGTTTCCCGACCGTGGGCGAGCTGTACCAGAATATCTCGACTGGCTCGACCTACACGCAGGCTAATCCCTACCTGAGGCCGGAAAAAGTTCTCTCCGGCGAGCTGGCGTTTGAACGCAACACGGCCGACAGCAAGCTGCGTATCTCGCTGTTTGAAGAGCATGTTCGCGATGCCTTGATTTCTCAGACCTCAACCATTACCGGGACTACAACACCGACGGCCTTCACCCAAAACGTGGATGCCACGCGCCAGCGCGGCATCGAAATTGCAGGGCAACACGATGACGTGCTGGTCAAAGGTTTGCAGTTGTCCGGTAGCGTGACCTGGGTCGATGCCGTCATTACTGAAAACAGCAGCTATGTCGCGACGACACCGGGTGCCACGTCCGTTGGCAAGCGTGTGCCGTATGTGCCGCAACTGCGCGCTACGGTGGTGGCCACTTACCGGCCTGACGATCAGTGGGCGGGTACGCTGGCCGGTCGTTTCAGCCGCCGCATGTACGCGACTGTGGACAATACCGATACCAATACGTCTACTTATCAGGGGTTTGATGGCTACTTCGTTATCGACACTCGTATCCAGTACAAGGTGGACCGTCACTGGACTGCCTCGGTGGGGATCGACAATCTCACCAACAAACAGTATTTCCTGTATCACGCCTTTCCCCAACGAACTCTGTATGCGGACCTCAAATACACCTTCTAACTGAAACCCCTGATTAAGCTACTGCGCGGCGCAATCTCAGGGCTGCGATGCTCGCCGTACTCAAGTACGGCTGCGCTTCTTACCCTGACCTTGCGCCGCTCGCTACGCTTACTCAGGGGTTTCGGCGGAGTCATTGGGTCGTTGTTGTGCTTAGGTCGGCTTTGCTTTGCTCGCCTTGCTTGTTGCGGTTGCGCTTCTTATTTTTAGCTTGTGCCGTTCGCTGCGCTTGCTCAGGGGTTTCGGCGGAGTCATTGGGTCGTTGTTGTGCTTAGGTCGGCTTTGCTTTGCTCGCCTTGCTTGTTGCGGTTGCGCTTCTTATTTTTAGCTTGTGCCGTTCGCTGCGCTTGCTCAGGGGTTTCGGTGGAGTCATTGGGTCGTTGTTGCGTTTAGGACGGCTTTGCTTTGCTCGCCTTGCTTGTTGCGGCTGCGCTTCTTATTTTTAGCTTGTGCCGTTCGCTACGCTTGCTCAGGGGTTTCGGTGGAGTCATTGGGGCGTTGTTGTGTTTAGGACGGCTTTGCTTTGCTCGCCTTGCTTGTTGCGGCTGCGCTTCTTATTTTTAGCTTGTGCCGTTCGTTACGCTTACTCAGGGGTTTCGGTGGAGTCATTGGGGCGTTGTTGTGTTTAGGACGGCTTTGCTTTGCTCGCCTTGCTTGTTGCGGTTGCGCTTCTTATTTTTAGCTTGTGCCGTTCGCTACGCTTGCTCAGGGGTTTCGGTGGAGTCATTGGGGCGTTGTTGTGCTTAGGTCGGCTTTGCTTTGCTCGCCTTGCTTGTTGCGGCTGCGCTTGTTGCCCTGAGCTTGCGGCGTTCGCTGCGCTTACTCAGGAGTTTCATGGAAGTGGGTTTGTTTTTGCAGATAAAAAAACGGGTTCTCGTGATGAGAACCCGTTTTGCATTGCGGCCGGTTTTCAGTGAGGCATTGTCTCAACGCTTATTGGTGATGCGATCCTTTGCCAGAGGCCAGGGTCATTGAGGGACGTTTTTTGTTTTGCTGTTGTGCTGTGCGAGTCTGTTTGCCAGAAGCGGCAACCTTGGTGCGTGAAGGTGTTGCCTTGGCATGGGCGATTTGACGTGGCGGTGCTGAATGAGCGGTTTTGGTACTGGCCAGGCGGGAGTTGTAGGGTACTTGCAGGCGCAGGCTTTGGCCGGCGACCAGCGTGTCGCGACGGAGTTCGTTCCATTGCTTGATTTCGCTCACGCTGACGTTGTAGCGCTTTGCGATGGAACTCAGGCTGTCTCTTTTGCTTGTTTTGACGAAAATCCGGCGGGTGTCGGGGACATCGGGGGCGACGGCCAGACGGGCATTGTCGGCGACTTCGGCTGAAATGTCAGATTCGCCGCCGGCTTCCGTTTTCGGAACCAGAATGGTCGAGCCTGCGGTCAGCACCATCTTTGGCGGGATGTGGTTGACGCTACGGATGATTTCCGGGGTCGTGCCGAACTTGCTGGCGATGGTTTCAATGCGCTCGCGGGCGCTCATGACTTTATGCGAGGTCCAGGACGACAGCTTGTGCGTCCATTTGGCGATGTTTTCCTTGAATTTTTCAGCGTTGCTTTGAGGTAGCAGAATCTTGGTGTCTTCGCTGCCGATGATGACCGGGCGATTGAACTGCGGATTGAGTGCCTGAAATTCGTCGATCGACAGTTCGGCCAGTTGCGCGGCGACCTTGACGTCGATGTCGCGCATTTTGCCGATGGTGACGAAATACGGCTGGTTATCTACTTTAGGGAGGGTCAGTCCGTACTCGCCCGGGTTGGCGATAATATTTTTGACGGCTTGCAGCTTGGGGACGTAGTTACGGGTTTCGGCGGGCATTTGCGCCGACAGGGTATTGAAGTCGGTGGGCAGGCCCGCAGCGATGTTGCGGTTGACGGCGCGCTGCACGGAGCCTTCGCCCCAGTTGTAGGCGGCCAGCGCGAGTTGCCAGTCGCCGAACATGCCGTACAGTTTTTGCAGATAGGTCAGCGCGGCGTCGGTGGAGGCCAGGACATCGCGGCGCTCGTCCTTGAACATGTTTTGCTTGAGGTTGAAATCGAGCCCGGTGGAGGGGATGAATTGCCACATGCCGGCCGCTTTTGCGCTGGAATAGGCTTGCGGATTGAAAGCCGATTCGATGAAGGGCAGCAGCGCCAGTTCCGTCGGCATGCCGCGTTTTTCCAGTTCCTGCACCACGTGGTAAAGATAACGGGAGGCGCGGGTTGTGGTGCGCTGGATGTAATCGGGGCGTGAGCTATACCATTGGGTCTGGTTCACGACCAGCGGATTTTCCAGATCGGGAATGCCAAAGCCTTTGCGGATACGAACCCAGACGTCCGTGTCTTCCATGCCTGCCAGAGCAGCAGGGTCGTTGGGATTGAAAGAGTTGAAGGAAACCGGGTAGATCGAGATGTCATTCGCCTGAGCGAAGAGGGGAATGCTGAGAGATAACAGCGCGGAAAGGGAAAGTTTCTTCAGCGTACTCTGCATGGGGTCAAGGTCCTGTGAGCGGTGGCCACCGCTATGAAAATTTCGGGAATTGCACAGTGTACGTAAGCGGCTTTTCATCCGTCAAGCTAAAACTTCACTTATTGCGAGGCTAAGCCCTTGATTAGTTTGAGATTTGTGTCCTACAAGCATGTTGGCAGGACAAAAATCAGGGCGAAAGATGGGGTGAAAGACGGGTGCGTTTGCGGCCATGTTGGCCTGTGTCACTTAAAGGTATCTTTCCAGCCGCGCAAGGCGGAAAAAGCGGCGACCGCATCGTTTCCCTGCAGGCGTCCGGTGTTGGTCAGGCTTTGCCGGATGGCAGGATCGTCGGACCGGAGGAAGGGATTGGTCGATTTTTCCAGCCCTATGGTGGAGGGGATCGTCGCCTGACCGTTGTCGCGCTTGGCCTGTTCGCGCACGATGCGTGCGGCCAGCGCCGGGTTGTCGGGGTCGGCCTGCTGCGCAAAGCGCAGATTGGACAAGGTATACTCATGGGCGCAAAAGACTTGGGTTGTTTCCGGCAGCGCCGCCAGTTTCTGCAAGGACGACAGCATTTGCGCCGGCGTGCCTTCGAATAGCCGGCCGCAGCCGCCGCCAAACAGCGTATCGCCGCAAAACAGCCAGCCTTGTTCCGCTGCGACGTAGGCGATATGGCCGCTGGTATGTCCCGGCACATCAATGACGGACAGATGCAGACCGGGCAAGGGCGGCTCGACCCGGTCGCCGTCACTGAGCGGGACGGTGATGGTGGGAATGGCTTCTCCACGCGGGCCAAACACCGGGACGCTGGTGTGTTGCAGCAAGGCAGGAACCCCGCCGACGTGATCGGCATGGTGATGCGTGAGCAGAATGGCGCGTAGCGTGAGTGATCGTTGCTTCAGCGCGGCCAATACAGGTTCCGCGTCGCCGGGATCGACGATGACGGCGTCGCTGCCGTTGTGAATCAGCCAGAGATAATTGTCGGAAAAAGCGGGTACAGCGACTACACTCAACGGTGAATTGGACATGGGAGATGGTGGGCGCATGAGGCAGGCTGTGACAGAAGAACCGATTATAGACCTCGCTGCCTGGCTGCAAACGCCGGGTGGCATTTACGTGCGCGAATGGGAGCACGCTTGCCTGAACCGGCTGACGGCCGATATTTTTGGTTTTAATGCGGTGCAGATAGGCGCGCCCGGGATTGATGCACTGGCCGCTAACCGCATGCCGTATCGCTTTGTGAGTGACGCTACGCCGCCGTCGGCATCGGCATCGGTATCGCAAGCTGCCGTGACGCTGCCCCAGGCGCTGATCCATGACTTCTCCGAATTGCCGTTCGCTTCTCAAAGCCTGGATCTGGTGATATTGCCGCATGTGCTGGAATTTTCTGCCGCGCCGCATCAGGTCTTGCGTGAGGTGGAGCGGGTACTGATTCCGGAGGGGCAGCTCATCATCTGTGGTTTCAATCCGCTCAGTTTGTGGGGCTTGCGCCGTTCCGTGGCGCGTCTGACCGGGGCGCATTTCCTGCCGCAAGGCGGGGATTTCATTCATCTCTCGCGGCTCAAGGACTGGCTGGAACTATTGGACATGGAAGTCGGACGTGGCGATTACGGTTGTTACGCGCCGTATTTTGCGACCGACAAGTGGCTGCGGCGCTTCCATTTCATGGAAACGGTCGGCAGTCGCTGGTGGCCGTATTTGGGCGCGGTTCATATTGTCAGGGCAATCAAGCGTGTCAAAGGCATGCGGCTGGTGGGGCCAGCCCGCTTCCGGCAAAAATCCAAGGCGCGTCAGGCAGTTCCGGCTACCAACAAGGTCAGGGAAAACAACAAGGGCGAATGATTTTTCTCATTGCATGCTCGCCAGATCGTTTGTTCGTCAGACGCTCACCGTCGCTTCAGACGCATTGGTACTGAGCAATAAGTATTTCAGCGATCAATTTTTTAACCCATTCGGGCAAAGCACCAAGGAAAAAATGGAAATGGCAGAAACAAACGCAGGAAAAGTGGAAATATTTTCCGATGGCGCCTGCAAGGGCAATCCTGGGCGGGGCGGCTGGGGAGCCTTGCTGGTCGCCGACGGCAAAGAGAAGGAAATATTTGGTGGCGAGTCCAATACCACCAATAACCGGATGGAACTGAAAGCCGTCATCGAGGCGCTGACGACACTGAACCGGCCTTGTCAGGTCGTGGTGTACACCGATAGCCAGTACGTCCAAAAAGGCATCAGCGAATGGATTCACGGCTGGAAGGCGCGCGGCTGGAAAACGGCGGCCCGCGAACCGGTCAAGAATGTCGATTTGTGGCAGGCGCTCGATGCCATCCAGGTGCAACACACTATCGAATGGCGCTGGGTGCGCGGCCATGCCGGCCATCCCGGTAATGAGCGCGCCGACGTACTGGCCAATCGGGGCGTGACCTCGCCCGGCGGATAACTACTTTTTAGAATTGGCGCAATAAGCCGCTGGCGTTGCTGCATCGGCTTGTCGTGCTGCTTGTTTTGTCACCGGCCTTTGCGTCAGTGCTGCTTTTTTAAAATGTGAACCCTATGCGACAAATCATTCTCGATACTGAAACAACCGGCCTCAACGCCCGCTCCGGCGACCGGATCATCGAAATCGGCTGTGTGGAGATGGTCAACCGGCAGTTGACCGGTAATAATTTCCATCGTTATATCAACCCTGAGCGCGATTCCGAAGAGGGCGCGCTGGCGGTGCATGGACTGACTACCGCCTTTCTGAGCGACAAGCCGCGCTTCGCCGAGATCGCCGCCGAATTCCGTGAATATCTGCGCGATGCGGAAATCGTGATTCACAACGCGCCGTTCGACCTTGGCTTCCTGGAGGCCGAATTTGCCTTGCTCGGCTTGCCTCCCTTCCGTGAGCACGTCGCTTCCATCCTCGATACCTTGCCGATGGCGCGGGAACTGCATCCGGGACGTCGCAATTCACTCGATGCACTCTGCGACCGTTACGAAATTTCCAATGCCCACCGCACCTTGCACGGCGGTTTGCTGGATGCGGCACTGTTGGCGGAAGTGTATCTGGCGATGACGCGCGGTCAGAACAGCCTCGGCATGGAATTGGACGATGCCCCCGAATCGGATGCCGACGGTGCCATCATCGAACTGCCGCCACTGGCACCGGTGCTGGTGCGCTTAGCGTCTGCCGCAGAGCAACAGCAGCATGAAGCCATGCTCGATAGTCTGGACAAGGAGTCGCGCGGGCAGTGCGTGTGGCGCAAAGAAGTCGAAGTTCCAGCCGTTGCCGCGAGCTGATTGCCGCCAGCGGATGGCCGGGATTGCCTGATCTGCCGGCAATATTGGTTTTTCTTTGTCAGCGCTGGTGTTTTGCGGCGGTTCCGTGCCATAATGCGCTCCGCTTGCAATTGAATAGATCGCTTTCTTGGCTGAAAAATTTCATTGCGGCGCACGTCAGAATCTGAATCAAGTCAGAAAAAAGGGAAGGTTAGCTCAGGGGTAGAGCACTGCATTCACACTGCAGGGGTCGCAAGTTCGAAACTTGCACTTTCCACCAGAATCAGAAAAGCCAGCCTTTGCGCTGGCTTTTGTTATTTCCGGGCTTCTTATCAATTTTCCTCCTCATCCTGCACCCGTCAGGGCGTTCGCACTCGCAAATGAGAGTCACACGCCCGATCACCGCATTGCACCTGCTCGGCCTGCCTTCGGCAATCTCACCTCTGTCCGTGTCAAACGGCTCAGCCAAAAGAGACGATGGACAGGGAGAGCGTTCGCCCTTATTGAAAATAAGCATTATTGCTTGTTACAAAAATAAATAATAATCCGCATGGAAATTAATTTCCTGCGTGTATTTTTATAATGGCATTAATAATATTTTTATTGGTTAATGTAATTTCTAATATTGATTAATATAAACATGTGGCTGAATATATACAGTTGCAGATAGTTAATTATATTTATAAATAATAAGTAAAAATATTTAATTTGCAATTCTATCGCGTCTTAAAATCAATTAATTACTCAATTAAATAAATAAAATTACAGCCTAGAAAATTTAATCCAATTAAATATTTCTGATTAAAAATATTTCTTTTTGATTGATATAAATAAACGCATTAGATGCGCTTGCATACTGCAGTTCCGCAGCGTAAAGTCGACACGACTAATCAATATCTAATACGATTTTGTCAAATGACTATAAATGTCGCGACATGAGGTTTTATTGCCCTGCATCCCGCAATTAAATTAATCACGGATAAATATGGATACCATACAGCAGGAAGTAGACGAACGTACCAATCTCACCAGCTCCAATAAATTCGAATTGCTATTATTTCGCCTCGGAGGAGATGCCAATGGCGATCGATCTGAATTATTCGGGATTAATGTTTTTAAAGTGAGGGAGATCGTTGAAATGCCGGTCGTGACGGCCATTGCCGGATCGCCCAGGCATATCCTCGGGATGACCAATTTGCGCGGACAAGTCATTTCAGTCATTGATTTACCCAGCGTCGTCGGTTGCAATCCGAAAACCGGTTTGAACATCATGCTCGTGACCGAATATGCGCGTTCGACGCAAGCCTTTGCCGTGGAGTCGGTGGAAGACATCGTGCGGCTGGAGTGGAGCCAGGTGATGTCGGCCGAAGGCAATGCCGGCAGCACCGCCATGGTGACCAGCATTGTCCGTCTCGACGGCAATGTCGACAGCACCCGGCTGGCACAGGTGCTGGATGTGGAGCAGATACTGCACCAGATCACCTCCACCGATATCAAGGAAGTCGATCCGAATGCCGCAGGCCTCAAACTGAAATTGCGACCCGGCACCGTCATTCTGTCGGCAGACGATTCCGCGGTAGCCCGGGCGTTGATTGAACAGGCATTCAAGGCCATGAATGTTCCTTACATCATGACCAAAACCGGCAAGCAGGGCTGGGATCGATTGCAAATCATGGCCGCCGAAGCCGAAGCAGAGGGCAAAACCGCGTATGACAAAGTCGCTTTGGTACTGACCGATCTGGAAATGCCGGAAATGGATGGCTTTACACTGACGCGCAATATTAAAAACGATCCGCGTTTCAAAAATATCCCAGTCATCATCCATTCCTCATTGTCCGGTTCGGCCAATGAAGAACACGTCAAAACCGTGGGGGCTGATGCGTATGTCGCCAAATTTGTGGCACTGGATCTGGCCAACAAAATACGGGAAGTCCTGGCACGATATTGACACGCTCAGGCGGTCGCGGACACGACGCATTCGCGCCCGCAGCCTGAGTTTCTTCTTCGCGCATTGCATCTGAATTCAATCGCGGATCGGCCAAGCGCCCTTCTGACGCATCCCAGTGGCCTTCATATTTGCCGCCGTATTCTTTGATCGTTCTTATCTATGAATAGTCCGGCGCTGATAGAATGAAACAAGTCTTGGTGGCGACTCTGATGGTGGAGGGCCAACGATGCCAGTTCCAAGAAGAAATGCCGCCCTGAGATTGCCTCGCGCAGTCACTGACCCAGACGTTTCCCAACGCTATAAATCTTGCTGATGGCGGATGAAACAGAGAACGCCACAGTGGAAATCACACTACATGTTTAAAAAATCGGATTGTCCTCGCCCCCGTCGCATCTTGCGTGACCCCTTTTACGCTGTATCAGGCCTGACAGAATTAGGCCTGACAGAATTGCGCCTCACAGCATGACCATGATCGTTCGCGCCCGCGCCCCGTTGCGCCTGGGCCTCGCCGGTGGCGGCACCGATGTTTCCCCTTTCTGCGATTTGCATGGCGGCTATGTCTTGAATGCCTCCATCGACCGCTATGCCTACGCCGTCATCACCACGCTGGAAGAGCCGGTTCTGCGCTTCGTCGCCACCGATCAGCAAACCACCGAGGTCAAGACCCTTTCCGATACATTGGCTCTCGACGGCAAACTTGATCTGCACAAGGCCGTCTATCACCACATGATCACGCATTACAACGGCGGCAAGCGAATCGCGCTGGAGTTGAGCACTTATTGCGACGCGCCTGTCGGCTCCGGTCTGGGTTCTTCATCGACGCTGGTCGTGGCCATGATCCGCGCCTTTGCCGAACTGCTCAATTTGCCGATGGACGATTACTCCATGGCCTCCCTGGCCTATCAGATCGAACGCATCGACTGCGGCTTGCAAGGCGGACGTCAGGATCAGTATTCCGCGACCTTCGGCGGTTTCAATTTCATGGAGTTTTACGCAGACGAACGCGCAGTCATCAACTCCTTGCGCATCAAGAACTGGATCATTTGCGAACTGGAAGCCTCGCTGGTGCTGTTTTACACCGGCGTATCGCGCGAATCGGCAAAAATTATTGCCGATCAGAGCAACAATATCCAGGCCGGGAAAGCCGAGTCGCTGGAGGCAATGCACGGCATGAAGCATGAAGCGCTGGTCATGAAAGAATGCCTGTTACGCGGCGATTTCAGCGGCATCGTCGAATCGATGCGACAAGGCTGGGAGAACAAAAAGCGCTCGGCAAAAACGGTTTCCAATCCGCAGATCGATCAGATTTACGACGCCGCCATTGCCGCAGGGGCATTAGCCGGCAAGGCCTCTGGCGCTGGTGGAGGGGGATTCATGATGTTTTTTGTGCCGCCGGAAAAACGCATGGACGTGATTCGCGCATTGGGCAATTTTCACGGGCAGGTCAGCAATTGCCATTTCACCAAACATGGCACGGAAGCCTGGAGACTTTGATGCAAACGAATTGGATGTCCTTGTATGTCACTGAAAAAGTGAGCGAAACGCGACAGGTGATGGATGCCATATTGTCCGCCCCTGCCTTGCTGGCCGCCACCGAAGCGGCTGCGCGCGCCTGCATTACCTGTCTGCAAAACGGCGGGAAAATTTTGCTGGCCGGAAACGGCGGCAGCGCAGCCGATGCGCAGCACATTGCAGGCGAACTGGTGAGCCGTTTTGCGTTTGATAGGCCCGGCTTGCCAGCGATTGCCCTGACCGTCGATTCCTCCGTCCTCACCGCCATCGGCAACGATTACGGATATGAAAAACTGTTTACCCGCCAGATTCAGGCGCACGGCAACAAGGGTGACGTCTTTATTGCTTACTCGACTTCCGGCAAATCGCCCAACATTGTGGGCGCATTGGAAGAGGCGCACCAGCGCGGTCTGATCACTATTGGCCTGACCGGAAACCGCGACAGTGCCATGCCGGAATTGTGCGACCACATCCTGCAAGTGCCTTCGGCCGACACCCCTAAAATCCAGGAAGGACATCTGGTGCTGGGACATATCCTGTGCGGTCTGATTGAGCGCGAACTATTCAAGGCACCCGTCTGATGGAAGCAATCGTTCTGGCTGGAGGATTCGGCACACGACTACGCGCGCTGGTTCCTGACCTGCCAAAGCCGATGGCCCCGGTGGCCGGCCGTCCTTTCCTCGACATACTGCTCGCCTCACTGGCCCGGCGCGGTTTCACGCGCGTGATTCTTTCGCTGGGATTTCTGTCGGAAAAAATCAGCGGCCATTTCGGTGCCAGTTATCAAGGCATGGAACTGGTCTACGAAGTCGAAGCGCAACCATTGGGCACTGGCGGTGCGATTCGCGCTGCTCTGGCCCGTTGCACGCACGACCACGCCTTCGTCTTCAATGGCGACACCTATCTGGATATTGAAGCCGATGCTCTGGAGCATCTGTGGCAAGCGGAACATCATCCCGTGATGGTGGTGCGTGAAGTGCCGGATACCGCCCGTTTCGGTCGGGTGACGCTGCAAGACGGAAGAGTCGTTGGCTTCGCTGACAAAGACAGTGCCGGCCCGGGCCTGATCAATGCCGGTTGCTATGTGCTGCCCAAAAATGCCTTGGATGATTTCCCTCCGGGGCAGGCTTTTTCCATGGAAAGCGATTACTTCGCGCTGCGCTTGAAAGACGTTCACTTGAATGGATTCATCACACGCGGCCTGTTTATCGACATCGGCGTGCCGCACGACTATGCGCTCGCACAGACCCTGCTGGCTGCACTGTGAGCGTGGGTCGTCACCGGGCGCTATTGCTTGATCGGGACGGCGTCATCAATCACGATGCCGGCTACACCTCGAGCGCAGACAATTTCCATTTTATCGACGGCATCTTTGAACTGTGCCGCGCCGCCAGCCGATCCGGCTATCTGCTGATCGTCATTACCAATCAGGCAGGAATAGGACGCGGCTATTATTCCGAGGAAGATTTCGCTGCGCTGACGCGCTGGATGGGTGAGGTGTTCGTCAAAGAAGGTGCGCCGATCAGCGGTGTTTTCCATTGTCCCTTCCATCCCGAACACGGCGTCGGCATCTACCGTAAAGACTCGTTCGACCGCAAACCGCATCCCGGCATGTTGCTCCGCGCAGCAGAGCAATTTGATCTCGATCTGGTTAATTCCATCATGATTGGCGACAAAGACTCGGACATGCAAGCCGCCGTCAATGCGGGCGTGAGCACCCGGTGCCACTTCCTGCCCGACCGGGATCAGGAGCCGATGTCGGCCTCGGCAACGCATAGGATTGCCTCCTTGCCGCAAGCGCTTGCCTTCTTCAGAACCGGCATTGCCGTTAAGCAAAATGGCGTCTCATGTTAAATTGTTTGCAGCGATTCCTGATTCAGACGGAACCCGCGCTTTTATTCTCGATTTGATAGGATCTCGCCGTTGGAAAACCTGCTACTGATCGTCATTGCCTTGTTGTTGGTAGCATTGAACGGTTTTTTCGTCGCCGCCGAATTTGGCCTGGTCAAACTGC
Organism: Herbaspirillum sp. RTI4; assembly: GCF_034313965.1. Taxonomy (NCBI): domain Bacteria; kingdom Pseudomonadati; phylum Pseudomonadota; class Betaproteobacteria; order Burkholderiales; family Oxalobacteraceae; genus Herbaspirillum; species Herbaspirillum sp. RTI4. The sequence continues at coordinate 3,346,731 of NZ_JAVIWQ010000002.1, read as the reverse complement.
GTCAGACACGCATCCAGGCCATTGCCAAAACCCAGGGCCTGCGCGGCCGTATTCTTTTGCGTGTGCATCACCAACTGGATGCTTATCTTTCCGCTTGTCAGCTCGGCATTACGCTGGCTTCGCTGGGTCTGGGCTGGATTGGCGAGCCGGCCTTTGCCAGCCTGCTGCAACCCTTACTGGCGATGCTGGGCATTGCCTCGCCGGAGCTGGTACACGGCATTTCCTTTGCCTTTGCCTTTTTGGTGATTTCTTTTCTGCATATCGTGATTGGCGAACTGGCACCAAAATCGGTGGCAATTCGTCATCCCGAAGCCATCGGCCTGTGGAGCGCCTTGCCCCTGTATTGCTTTTACTGGGGCACCTATCCGCTGATTTGGGTATTGAATTCCAGCGCCAACTGGGTATTGCGCAGAGCAGGGCTGAGCGCCACGCACGGACACGAAATGAATTATTCCGCCGATGAGCTGAAATTGATTTTGCGCACCGGACATCAAGGCGGTAACTTCACCGACGATGAGTGGAGAGTCTTTGCGCAAAGTCTGGACTTCGGTGATTTGAGCGTGGCCGAACTGATGCGACCGGCCAATGAATTGATCGCCCTGAGCGATGCCGCCGACCTGAAGGAAAATCTGCAAAAAATTTCCCGTTACCGTTTCAGTCGTTATCCGTATATTTCCCAGTCCACCGGAGTGGTGTTGGGCATGATTCATCTGAAAGATTTATTCATCGCGCAACAGGAGGGCAAAGAACTTGCCGGGCTGGAGAAATACCTGCGCCCGGTACAAATCATTGCCCCCGGTTTATCCGCACTTGAGTTGTTTCGCCGCTTCCGCAGCGGCTCGCCGCATTTTGCGATCATCGGCAAAGCAGACCAGCCGGCACTGGGATTCATCACGTTCGACAATATGCTCGGCGCGCTGGTAGGCGAAATCCGCGACGAATTTCTGCACACCGAAAATGAATGGATGCGGCAGGACGACGGCACTTTTCTGGGCAAAGGCAGCTTGTCGATTTTCTCGCTGGAACGCATGTTGGGAATCGACGTGACCGGCGATGAAAGCGTTGAATCGGTCGGTGGTCTGGTGATGGAAAAACTGGGCGATTTGCCGAAAGAAGGACAGCGCGTGGAGTTCGATAGTTTTGATATCGTGGTCAAGCGCATGAAGGGGCCGCGCATTCTGTTGGTCAAGGTTTACCCGAAACAGGCGGCGCTGGAGCTGGATTGAGTGCGCCTGAGCAAGCTGACGCATACGCTATTGACGGACCCGGCAGCGCGCCGGGTCGTCTCACAAACTCTTACTGCATGAACCAGCCGTGGCTGACCACGATGGACTGACCCGTCAGTGCATTGCTAGGGAACGACGCCAAAAATACCGCTGTCTGCGCCACATCGCCGGTGGTGGTGAATTCTCCATCGACCGTATCCTTGAGCATGATTTTCTTTATAACGTCTTCTTCGCTGATGCCGAATTCCTTGGCCTGTTCAGGAATCTGTCTTTCGACCAGCGGCGTGCGCACAAAGCCAGGACAGATCACATTCGAGCGGATGCCATGCGCCGCGCCTTCTTTCGCCACTACCTTGGCCAGACCGATCAGGCCGTGCTTCGCTGTCACGTAAGGCGCTTTCAGCGGCGAGGCTTCGTGTGAATGCACCGACCCCATGTAAATAATGCTGCCGCCTTTGCCTGACTTGATCATTGCACGCATGGACGCGCGGGTAGTGAGGAAGGCGCCGTCGAGATGGATCGCCAGCATCTTGCGCCAGTTCTCCAGCGTGCTGTCAACGATGGAGCTGATGATTTGAATGCCGGCATTGCTGATGAGGATGTCGATGCCGCCAAAGGTCGCGACTGCATCGGCGATGCCCTTGTCCACTGCAGCTTCATCAACCACGTTCATGGACACTGCCAGTGCCTTGCCGCCCTTGCTGATAATTTCATCGGCAGTCGCTTTGGCCGCATCCAGCGCCAGATCGGCAATCACGATACTGGCACCCTGGCGTGCGTACTCCATGGCAATTTCCTTGCCGATGCCGCTGGCAGCGCCGGTAATCAGAGCAACTTTGTTTTTGAGCAGCATAGTTTTCTTTCGGTAACGATGAGGGGAAGGAGTGCCGCAGGGAAGGGACGGCGCAGCCCTTGATTGTAGCGCTAAGACATGCAGCTTGCCGACAACACACACTGCGCAAGGTCACGTCCTTGAAATAATCGGCCGCTACGATCTGCACATTCGATAATCAAAAAAGGACAATGCAATGAGACTGCTATCCAATTCTGCAGATGCAAATCCAAGTACTTCGAAGTTGACCTTGAGTCTTGCCAGCACGAAAAAAGAAGTGCGCGAAGTGCAGCGCTTGCGTTACAAAGTGTTTATTGAAACCATGAATCTGTCGGCGCTGGCCAATTCGGAAGAACTCGACAAAGACGACTTCGACGATTATTGCGACCATCTGATCGTACGCGATTCCCAGACCCTGAAAGTGGTCGGTACCTATCGCGTGATGGGGCCGGATGCAGCGCGTCGCAAAGGGCAGTTTTATTCGGAGCAAGAATTCGATCTGAGCCGCCTGGCGCACCTGCGCAATTCGATTGCCGAAGCGGGCCGCGCCTGCATTCATCCCGACTACCGCAGCGGTGCCGTCATCATGCTGCTGTGGGCCGGACTGGCCTCGTTCATGCGCAAGGAACGCTGCGATTATCTGATGGGCTGTGCGAGCGTCAGTCTTAATGATGGTGGACACAATGCCGCTGCCTTGTATCACGCAATGAGTCGCGACAATCTTGCGCCTCCTGATTACCGTGTCACGCCGCTCTTGCCATTTCCCATCGAGGAACGCGAACCTGGCCATACCGCCAACACGCCACCCTTACTGAAGGGCTATCTGCGCAGCGGAGCATGGGTCTGCGGCGAACCGGCCTGGGACCCTGATTTCCATAGCGCTGATTTCTTTTTGCTGTTGCCCTTGTCCAAACTGGACGCGCGCTACGCCCGCCATTATCTGAAAGAGCCGAAGGAAGCGAGCCCAGCATGAAGTCACGCGATGCGTTATTCGATTCAGATGATTTTGCTGCCGGCATGGGCACCAAGCACGATCCGATACGCTTTCGCACTATCTGGATTTCCGATGTTCATCTGGGCACGCCCGGCTGTCAGGCAGGGCGTTTGCTGGAATTTTTGCGCGCCACGGAATCGGAAACGCTGTACCTGGTCGGCGACATTATTGATGGCTGGCAACTGAAGCGCCGCTGGTACTGGGAGCAAACGCATAACAACGTGGTGCAACTGGTATTGAAGAAGGCCAAAAAAGGTACTGAAGTGATCTTCGTGCCTGGCAATCACGATGAGTCGATTCGCCAGTTTCACGGACTCGATTTCGGCGGCATCAAAATCCGCGATGAACTGGTACATACGACGGCTAACGGCAAGCGCATGCTGGTGCTGCATGGCGATCGTTTCGACGGTGTGATCGCCTGCGCCAAATGGCTGGCCTATGTTGGCGACAACCTCTACAGCATGATTCTCAAGTTCAATCAGTGGCTCAATCGCGCCCGTGCAAGAGCGGGTTTGCCGTATTGGTCGCTGTCGCAATATCTGAAGCTGAAGGTCAAGAATGCGGTCAATTACATTTCTTCGTTCGAGGATGCATTGGCGGCAGAGGCAGAAAAAAAGGGACTGGATGGCGTGATCTGCGGCCATATCCATAAACCGGAAATTCGTGACATCGGCGGTATCAAATACTGTAACGATGGCGACTGGGTAGAAAGTCTCTCGGCGCTGGTAGAAGATGCCAGCGGTGAGTTACGGCTGGTGACCTGGCAGGAAATCATGCAGATTAAAAACAGATTCAAAATCACAGAAACCGAGCTTTCATGCGTATTGCCATAATAAGTGACGCCGGTGCGCCGCAGGTCAACGGTGTCGTTCATACCCTGAGTGCCACGCAGCGCTGTCTGCGCGAAGCAGGGCACAATGTACTGATGGTCGAGCCGCGCGATTTTCATACGTTTGCTTGCCCCACTTATCCTGAAATCCGGCTGGCTTACCAGCCTTACCGCAAGATCTCGGCACTGCTCACCGCCTTCCAGCCGGACTGCATTCATATCGCCACCGAAGGCCCATTGGGTTTGGCGGCGCGCCGTTACTGTCTGCGTCACGGACTCGATTTCACAACCGCTTACCACACCCGCTTTCCTGAGTATCTGAGCGCGCGCAAGCTGTTGCCGCAGGCGCTGACTTATCGCTTGCTGCGCTGGTTTCATGGACGATCAAAAGCCGTCATGGCGCCGTCGCCTGCGATCAAGACGGCGCTGGAAGCGCAAGGTTTCCGCAATGTTGCGCTCTGGAGCCGCGGCGTCGATGCGGATTGCTTCAAACCGGATGTGGAAGATCGCGCCTGCATTGAGCGCCCCTTATTCCTGTATGTCGGGCGGGTGGCGCGTGAAAAAAATATCGAGGCTTTTTTAAAACTGGATTTGCCGGGAAACAAGTGGGTGATCGGAGATGGTCCGATGCGAGCGGAACTGGAGTCGCGTTATCCGCAAGTACGTTTTCTGGGCGCGAAGTCGCACGATCAGTTGAGTGTGTATTACAACTGCGCCGATGTTTTCGTCTTCCCTAGCCGCACCGATACCTTCGGTCTGGTGCTGGTCGAGGCAATGGCCTGCGGTGTGCCGGTTGCTGCTTACCCGGTGCCTGGTCCATTGGATGTGGTGGCCAACGGGGTTTCCGGCATTCTCGATGAAGATCTCGGGAAGGCATGCCATGAAGCCCTGAAGCTTGACCGTGAGCGCACCCGTGAACACGCGTTGACTTTTTCCTGGGAAGCCGCAACCCAGCAATTTCTGGAACATCTGCATCCGGCGCGGCCCATGATGGCCGACGCGGGCATGCTTCCCGCACCTCGCTGATACACCAAGCTGTGTCCCGCACCCAGCTGGTGCATGGCTGCAGGTGGGGCGCGCGCATTCTCTTTCCCCCTCATTTAGCCGTCGAGTGGAATTAATGATTATTCCATTCAGGGTATGGATATTGCTGTATGTTGTCTTAAGGAACTAAAACTTAACAGCAGCAATATATCCGGAGATAGGCAATGTCTTTTATTACCAACATGAAAATTGGTGCGCGGCTCACGTTGGGATTTTGCTTGGTGCTGCTTTGTGCGCTAGCCATTTTGCTGATTGGTTTATGGCGCATGAGCGAATTGCAAGCCAACAGCGATTACATCATCACTAAAAAAGTAGCCAGTCTGACTTCCGCCATGACCATGCGCGAAGAGGGTGCTGCGCTGGCGCTGGCGCTGCGTAAAGTAGTGGCGCCGACCGATACTGCCGAAGGGACTGCCGAAGGCCAGCACATCGTCCAGATTATGAAATCGTATGCCGCCAATGAGAAAAACATTGCCTCTCTGGCCACTAATGCCGAAGGTACTGCGCTGGCAGATCGGGTAAGTGCGCAGGCCAAAGGCATCTTTCCTCAGCTTGAAAAAATACGTGAGCAGATCGGCACCAATAATTATTTCGATGCGGCGCAATTGTTAAAAAACGATTTCATGCCCTTGCATGACAAATGGATGAAAAATCTCAGCGCGCTTGCTTCTTTTCAGCAAGAGGAAATGATGGCGGCGGAGACCACATCCGTGGCGAATTATAAAAATGCGCGGGCGGGCATGCTTGGCATCGGCCTTTTCACGATATTGATCGGCGTGTTTTTTACCTGGGTCATTACGCGCAGCATTATCGTTCCCTTGCGTAGTGCCGGCGCGATTGCCGATACCATTGCCAGCGGCGATCTTTCCGCCTCGATTCCTCCCGGCTCACACGATGAAGCCGGGCAATTGCTCAATACACTGAAAAAAATGCAGGGGAATCTGCTCATTACCGTCAGTGAAATCAAGGAAAGCGCGAGCGTGATTGCGGTGGCGTCGAAAGAAATCGCCAGCGGCAATCTGGATTTGTCGCATCGCACGGAAATGCAGGCGTCGAATCTGGAAGAAACTGCCAGCTCGATGGAGCAGCTGACGAAGACGGTGAAGGAAAATGCCGACAATGCGCGTCAGGCCAATGAGTTGGTAGTGCGGGCATCCGAGCATGCCGTCAAAGGCGGCAAGGTGGTGGATGATGTGGTGCATACCATGGGCTCGATCAAGGAAAGTTCGCGCAAGATCGTTGACATCATTGGCGTTATCGACGGCATCGCTTTCCAGACGAATATTCTGGCGCTCAATGCCGCAGTGGAAGCAGCGCGTGCCGGTGAGCAGGGCAGGGGCTTTGCGGTGGTTGCCAGTGAAGTGCGCAGTCTGGCGCAACGATCTGCCAGCGCGGCCAAGGAAATCAAGATTCTGATTGGCGATTCGGTCGATAAGGTCGATGCCGGCGGTCAGCTGGTCGATGAGGCGGGCAAGACCATGGGCGACATTGTCAGCTCAGTGCAGCATGTGGCGTCCATCATGAGTCAGATTACTGCGGCCAGCCAGGTTCAGAGTGCCGGCATTGCCGAAGTCAATAATGCCGTGGGTCAGATCGATGAGATTACCCAGCAGAATGCGGCACTGGTAGAAGAAGCCGCTGCCGCTGCGGAAAGTTTGCAAGAGCAGTCGCAATTGCTGGCGCGCTCCATCGGCATATTCAAATTACAGGGGCATGCCCTGACGTATTCGGGTGTGGTCTGACAGACCTTTGTTGTGAAAGGGTGGCGATGGGGCGGGAACGGGGCAGGAACAGCGCGGGAGCAGGGCGCGGCAGCGTAACTTAAGCGGCCCTGCTGCTGCCTTATTACTTAGTTAGTTAGTTAGTTACTTAGTTACTTAGCTATTTAGTGAGGAAATCCGGCGCTATCGCAACCCGCAGGTAGATGCTTTCAACATCGTCGCGTTCGCGATGCGCTAGCCACCAGACGTTTCCTTTTCGGATGGTCCAATCCTGCCGATTACCTCCGAGCAGCAGGGCGGCGATCTGCCCCAGCGTTGGCTGATGCCCCACGATCAATACCGGTTCTTTGCTGTCGGGCCAGTTGGCGGCGGCCAGCACTTGCTCCGCCGTGGCGTTCGGTGCCAGCTCCGGCACGATCTTGAATTTGCGTTGCAGTGCCGTGACCGTTTGCAGCGTGCGTTTGGCGGGACTGGTCAGAATCCGGCAGCTTTCCGGCAGGTTGCGGTCGAGCCAGTCCGCCATTTTTGCGGCCTGCTTCAGCCCCTTTGCTGTGAGTGCGCGATCGAGATCATGATGTGGGTCGCCAATTTCCGCTTCCGCGTGTCGCCATAAAATCAAATCCATGCCGCACTCCTTTGTCTGACGCTATATGGTGGGACTGATCACCGGGGTGGTGAATAGCTTCACCAGTTCTTGTTGCGCACCGTAGGCCAGTTGTTTGTTGCGTGATTTTTTCTTGGTGTAAATGCCGTCACCGTCGAGTATCCAGCTGTTGGTATTGTCTTTCAGATAGGGGTTCAAGCCTTCGTTGATAACGCGTTTCTTGAGCGCAGGATCGAGGATGGGGAAGGCCACTTCGATGCGGCGGAACAGGTTGCGATTCATCCAGTCGGCGCTGCCGAGGTAGACATCGTGCGCCAGATCGTTGCGGAAATAATAGATGCGGGAGTGTTCCAGGAAACGACCGATGATGGAGCGTACCTTGATATTTTCCGACAAGCCCGGCACGCCCGGCCGCAAGGCGCAGGCACCGCGTACGATCAGGTCAATTTTCACGCCTTGCGCGGAGGCCGCGTACAGCGCACGAATGACCGATTCGTCGAGCAGGGCATTCATCTTGGCGATGATGCGTCCCGGACGGCCCTGGCTGGCGATCAGCCCTTCGTTGCGGATGGCGCGGATAATTTCTTTTTGCAGCGCAAACGGGGCCAGCCACAGATAGTTGAGGTTGGTTGGTTTGGTCAGGCTGGTCAGATGGATGAAAACTTCGTTGACGTCGACGGTCAGCTTCGGATGTGCCGTCAGAAGGCCGAAGTCGGTATAAAACTTGGTGGTGGTCGGATGGTAATTGCCGGTTCCCAGATGGGCGTAAAACCGCAGCGCATTATCTTCGCGGCGGATCACCAGCGCCAGTTTGGCATGGGTTTTTAAGCCGACGACACCATACACCACCTGCGCCCCCGCCTGTTCAAGCCGCACTGCCCAGTTGATATTGGCTTCTTCATCGAAGCGCGCCATCAGTTCCACGATGACGGTGACTTCCTTGCCGCGCTGGGCGGCATAGATCAGCGCTTCCATCAGTTCGGAATTCATGCCGGTGCGGTAAATCGTTTGCTTGATCGCTACCACCGCCGGGTCGTGCGCCGCAGTGCGGATGAAATCGACGACCGGCTGGAATGACTGGAAGGGGTGATGCAGCAGCACATCTTTTTTTTGCAATATCGAGAAAATATTTTCGTTACTCAGGGCCGCTGGCAGCGACGCTGAAAATGGCGGGAAGCGCATCGTCGGCTGTTTGACCTGATCGACCATTTCTGAGAGTCGCACCAGATTGACCAGTCCATCGACCGGGTACAGGCGGTTGTGATCGATGCCGAATTGCTCTAGCAGGAAATTGGATAAATTTTCCGGGCAATTGCTGGCCACTTCCAGACGCACCGCAACGCCGAACTGACGGCTGTGCAGTTCGGTTTGCAAGGCCTGACGCAGGTTTTTGACTTCTTCTTCATCCACCCACAGGTCGCTGTTGCGGGTAACCCGGAACTGCGAATAGGCGATGATTTCGCGCCCGGAAAACATTTCTCCGATATGGGCGTGAATGATTGAGGAGAGCAGACAAAACGACACCCCTTTTTTGCCCGACAGCTCAGGCGGCAGTTCAATCACGCGCGGCAATACGCGCGGGGCCTTGACGATGGCGATGGCAGTGCCGCGACCGAAGGCATCCTTGCCGGACAATTCAATGATGAAGTTGAGACTCTTGTTCAGTACCTGTGGGAAGGGATGTGCCGGATCGAGGCCGATCGGTGTCAGCAGTGGACGCACATTGGCATCGAAGTAACCCTTGACCCAGGCGCGCTGTGCTTCGTTGCGATCTTCATGGCGCAGTAAATACACGCCTTTGGCGGCGAGTTGCGGCAGGATGTCGTGGTTAAGCAGCTGGTACTGGCGGGCAACGATTTCGTGGCATTCGACGCTGGTGCGTTCCAGTGCTTCGGTCAGGTCGGGCGGGTCGATTTGCTCGCCGCCGATGCGGTTGGCCAGCAGGCTGGCGATTCTGACTTCGAAAAACTCATCCAGATTGCTGCTGCAGATGCACAAATAGCGCAGACGCTCGAGCAGGGGCAGACTGGTGTCTTCCGCTTGCGCCAGAACGCGTCGGTTGAACGCTAGTTGGGAAATTTCACGATTCAGATAAATCGCGCTTGATGGAGCTTCGCCGGGGGTGCTATTTTCCTCCGGTTTTATTTTTTTGATCATCCTGGGCCCAGTAGTACGCAAAAGTAACTTCATTATATGAGTTGGATGTGACAAAGGGGTGACGAGAAATCGATGATTTTTGACAGAGTAATCCAATAGCCAAAGTATTGTATTAAGGAAATATTTTGATTTTGTATAGTCGGATTTTTATATTTTCGTTTAATTCTTTCTAGCAATGGTCATAAACTCGTCACATTAGCTGGTTACAGTTTCATCCGTCTGTAAGAACGTTTCATCAATTTTTGCTGCACTGCCGGGGTCTGTGGATCGTCATCCGCTTCGAGGGAAGCTTTCCCGACCTGCGAAGGTTGTGCAACAAACAATGTACCAGCCGTTCAAAGACAAATTATTTTGCCAATCATAGGAGCAAGACATGGTATTGAATCAATTGTTTAAATCGGTCGCAGTGGCGATCTGTGGCGCAGCTGCATTTACTGCGGTTCACGCGGCAGACATCACTGGTGCGGGCGCTTCTTTCCCGTATCCGATCTATGCAAAATGGGCTGAATCGTACAAGGCTGCTACAAACAACAGTCTGAACTATCAATCGATCGGTTCCGGCGGCGGTATCAAGCAAATCAAGGCAAACACTGTCGATTTCGGTGCTTCCGACATGCCTTTGAGCCCGCAAGAATTGCAAGCGAGCAACCTGACACAATTCCCGGCAGTCGTCGGCGGTGTTGTTCCAGTGGTGAATCTGGCAGGTATCACACCGGGTCAACTGAAATTGTCCGGCGCTGTGATTGCTGACATTTACCTGGGCAAGATCACTAAATGGGATGCAGCTGATATCGCGGCTCTGAACCCAGGTGTGAAACTGCCTGCCGATGACATCACACCGGTCTATCGTTCCGATGCGTCGGGCACATCGTATGTGTTCACCAGCTATCTGTCGAAAGTCAGCGAAACATTCAAGGCTAAAGTCGGCGCAAGCACGGCAGTCAGCTGGCCTGCAGGTGTGGGCGGCAAGGGTAACGAAGGCGTTGCAGCCAACGTCGCCAAAATCAAGGGTTCAATTGGTTTTGTCGAATACGCTTACGTCAAGAAAAACAACCTGCTGTACACCCAGTTGAAAAACCGTGACGGTGCATTTGTCAAGCCAGACCAGGCTGCATTCAAGGCTGCAACTGCTGCCGCTGCCTGGGATAAGACACCTGCTTTTGCAGTGGACTTCACTGATGCCGCCGGTAAAGCCAGCTGGCCTATCAGCAGCGCGACTTTCGTGCTGGTGCATAAAACTTTGGCCGATGACGGCGCTAAAGTAAAAGAAGTGTTGAAGTTTTTCGCATGGGCATACAAGAACGGTGGCAAATCTGCTGGCGAGCTGGACTATGTTGCCCTGCCAGCCAGCGTAGTGGCGCTGGTTGAAGAATCGTGGAAAGGCATCAAAGCCGCCAACGGCAAAGAAGTCTGGTAATACACGCGAGTAATTAAGGGGATAACCGGGCCGGCGCATTGCGCTGGCCCGCTTTGTAGGGGGCGCACTATGAGTACGAATATTTTAGTCACAGATCTGCCGCACGTCGGCCTGAGTAATATGCCCTTAAATATAAATAATCAACAGCAATCGCAGTCGCATAAAGCGCTGCTGAGCACGATGCGCAAGCAACGCGTGCAGGATTTCCTGTTTCATAAAATCACGCTGACTTTTGCACTGACAGTTCTGTTAATGCTGGGCGGGATTATTGTTTCACTGTTCATCGGCGCGTGGCCTGCATTCCACGCCTTCGGGCCGGGTTTTATCACCAGTAGCGAATGGAATCCGATGACGGAGCAATACGGTGCGCTGGTCCCTATCGTAGGGACGCTGGTGACGTCGTTCATTGCTTTGTTGATCGCCTTTCCGATTAGCTTCGGTATCGCCTTGTTCCTCACTGAAATTTGCCCGGCCAGACTGCGTCAGTCTCTGGGAATCGCCGTTGAGTTGCTCGCAGGTGTGCCGAGCATCATTTACGGTATGTGGGGCCTGTTCATTTTTGCACCGCTGTTTGCTGAATATGTACAGCCGGCGCTCAAAGCAACGCTCGGTCAGGTGCCGGTGATCGGTGAGCTGTTTGCCGGCCCGACAATGGGTATCGGTATTCTGACTGCAGGTCTGATCCTGTCGGTCATGATCATTCCTTTTATTGCTTCGGTCATGCGCGATGTGTTTGAAGTCGTGCCGGCGGTGCTGAAAGAATCCGCTTACGGCCTCGGCTGCACGCGCTGGGAAGTGGTGCGCAAGGTTGTGCTGCCGTACACCAAGAACGGTGTGGTGGGGGGGGTGATGCTGGGCTTGGGTCGGGCCTTGGGCGAAACGATGGCGGTTACGTTTGTGATCGGTAATTCGCACCGCTTGTCGTGGTCCTTGTTTGCGGCCGGTAACAGTATCGCGTCCACTCTGGCCAACGAAATTGCAGAAGCGTCGACGGAGTTGCATGTGTCAACGCTGTTCGCACTCGGTTTGATCCTGTTCGTGATCACCTTCATTGTCTTGTCGATAGCAAAACTGATGTTGATGGGAATGGAACGCAAGGAAGGCGAAAAATGAGCAAGCATCAGGATTTGGATCAATTGAAGTCCGGTGCCAACCCGGTTTATCGCAAGCGTTTGCGGCAGCACCGGATCGGCATGGTGTTCTCATTTCTGGCGATGGGTTTCGGCTTGTGCGTGCTGATGTGGATTTTGTTCACCTTGATCATCAAGGGTTTTGGCGCGCTCGATCTGGAAATGCTGACGCACATGACGCCTTCTCCCGGCGACGATGGCGGCGGCTTGCTCAACCCTATCGTTGGTAGTCTGTTGATGGTGGGGATTGCGACGCTGATCAGTACGCCGATCGGGATTCTGGCCGGTATTTATCTGGCGGAATACGGTGAGCAAAGCACGCTGGCAAAAGTCACTCGCTTCGTTACAGACATTATGTTGTCGGCACCGTCGATTGTCATTGGTCTGTTTGTGTATGCGATCTATGTGGCGCGTGTCGGTCACTTTTCCGGCTGGGCTGGTACCTTTGCCATTTCGCTGATCGCCATACCGGTGGTGGTGCGTACGACGGACAATATGCTGCGACTGGTTCCGGCCAGTCTGCGCGAAGCGGCATTTTCGCTCGGCGCGCCGCGCTGGAAAGTGGCCATGAACGTGCGTTTGCGTGCGGTCAGGGCTGGTGTGGTGACGGGCGTCTTGCTGGCCGTTGCGCGTATCTCCGGCGAAACCGCCCCTTTGTTGTTTACCGCATTGAATAACCAGTTTTTCAGCGCCAACATGAACCGGCCTCTGGCCAATCTGCCGGTGGTGATCAATCAGTTTGCGATGAGTCCTTACGATAACTGGGTGTCGCTGGCATGGGGCGGCGCATTGCTGATTACCTTCAGTGTGCTGCTGCTCAATATCCTGTCGCGTACCTTGTTCAGCCAAAAAGTCTCCAGTTAATTTCAAGTGATCCCTATGAATACTCAAGCATTCGCAACACCCGCAGCGAACGCCGTTGCCGAGAAGAAATCGACGATCGCTGTTTCCGGATTGAATTTCTTTTATGGCGCATTCCATGGCCTGAAAAATATCGACCTCAATATCTATGAGGGTAAGGTCACGGCGTTTATCGGCCCTTCAGGTTGCGGCAAGTCGACTTTGCTGCGCACCTTTAACCGCATGTATGACTTGTATCCCGGTCAGCGCGCAGAGGGCAAGATCATGTATGCCGGCAGCAATATTCTCGATGCCGGTCAGGATCTGAACATGCTGCGCGCCAAAGTCGGCATGGTGTTTCAGAAGCCGACACCGTTCCCGATGTCGGTCTATGACAACATTGCCTTCGGTATCCGTTTGTATGAAAATTTGTCGAAAGGCGAAATGGACGAGCGCGTTGAATGGGCTCTGAACAAGGCGGCGCTGTGGGGCGAAGTCAAGGACAAGCTCAACAAGAGCGGTCTGTCCTTGTCCGGCGGCCAGCAGCAGCGGCTCTGTATTGCGCGCGGCGTGGCAGTCAAACCGGAAGTGTTGTTGCTCGATGAGCCGACTTCGGCGCTCGATCCGATATCGACGGCCAAGGTCGAGGAACTGATCGGCGAATTGAAAAATGATTACACCATCGCCATCGTCACGCACAACATGCAGCAGGCAGCACGCTGCTCTGACTACACGGCGTACATGTATTTGGGTGAGTTGATGGAGTTTGGCAAGACCGATCAGATTTTCATGAATCCGGGCCGCAAGGAAACACAAGATTACATTACCGGCCGTTTCGGTTGATCATCATTTCAGCTAAGGAAAATATTTTATGATGGGCGAACACTCCTCCAAGCAATACGATGCCGATCTGGAACAGATACGCTCCGAGGTACTGGCCATGGGCGGTATCGTCGAACGGCAGTTCCAGGATGCGATTGCGGCCTTCCGCAACGGCAATGTCAATCTCGCGGAACAAGTCATTGCCGCAGACGACAGGGTTAACCGGTTTGAGGTCGATCTCGACGAAGCCTGCAGTCATCTGATCGTGCGACGTCAGCCGACCGCCAACGATTTGCGCACTGTCATGGCGACCATCAAGATCGTGACCGATCTTGAACGGGTGGGCGATGAGGCGAGCAAAATCGCACGTTATGCGATGCACTTGCACAAGCGCGGCATCGGCTTGATTGATCACTATGAAACCGTGCGTGAAATTGCTGAAGATGCGACCGGTATGTTGCACAGTGCGCTGGACGCCTTTGCCCGGCTCGATGACACACAGGCGCGCAAACTGATTGCGCAAGACGTCAATATCGACAATGGCTTTCGGGGCATTACGCGCAATCTGATTACTTTCATGATGGAAGATCCGCGCACGATTTCGACGGCGATTGACACGATGTGGGTGGCCAAGGCCATCGAGCGCATCGGTGACCACGCTAAAAACGTGGCGGAATATGTCATCTACGTTGTGGGCGGCAAAGATATCCGCCACCCGAGCGCTTTTGCCAACCTGAGCGCAAGTGTCAGCGACGGCGAATTAAAAAATGCACCAGACCACAAATAAGTAAGGTGCGACAAGCGGCTGCCATGGTTTGTGGCAGCCGTTTTATTTTCGAGACTTTGAAATGGCATTAAATGACTACTATCCTGATCGTTGAAGATGAGCCCGCGATTGCCGAGTTAATTGCTTACACGGTAAAAGGTGCTGGATGGGATAGCTTCGTTGCTGGCGATACCGCTTCTGCCTGGGAATTTGTTCAGCGCCGCACTCCACAACTGGCCTTGCTGGACTGGATGTTGCCTGACCGCAGCGGTTTGCATTTGTTGTCGAAGATTCGCGGCGACCGTCAGGTGCAGCAAATGCCGGTGATCATGCTGACTGCCAGGAGCATGGAAGAAGACAAAATCGTCGGACTGGATAATGGCGCGGATGATTACATCACCAAGCCGTTTTCTCCGCGTGAACTGACTGCGCGCATCAAGGCCTTGCTGCGCAGGAAAAGTCCGGAGCATGCGCAAGAGACACTGAGCGCCGGTGCTGTTTCCCTTGATCCGGTCAGTTGCTCAGTGGCAATTGATGGCGTGCGCATTGAGATCGGCCATGCTGAATATAAGTTGCTGAAATTTTTTCTGGCGCATCCTGATCGTGTATTCTCAAGAAGCCAGTTGCTCGACAAAGTTTGGGGCGACCATGTGGTGATTGAGGAGCGGACAGTGGATGTGCATGTGCTGCGTCTGCGCAAGGCTTTACGCGAGGCGGAGACACTGATTAAAACGGTGCGCAGCGTAGGGTATATGTTGTCGGAAAAATAATTCTGCTCGCTCACAACCCCGCCGGAGAGTATCACTCTCTCCATCATCGTCTGGCCGTATTTGCCGCCGCTGCTTCGGGTTGATCCCGTTGCGGTTGAAATAATAAGGGCGTCACTGATCAAGTTAATGTGCGCTGCCATCTTTAGGGTGTGATGCCTTTTGTGCGCAACACGGTACGCAAAATCGGCACGCAAAAACGGCACGCAAACACGATATCCCAAAACGGTACATAAACACCGTGCGCATGTCCGGTTGTGGTTTTTATCCGCCGCTTGTTTTGCCCGCCATGCTTTATCAGAGGTTCCATAAGAAATGAGTTTCTATCAATGACCCCGCAATTGCTTTTCTGGATTCCGGCCGCGCTGCGGTTCCTGTTGTTTATGGCCGTCATCGGGGTGGTATGGTTTTTTTTCGGCTCGACCGAGGCGCTGGCAGCTGCGCTGATTGGGATGAGCTGGATGGTGTTTATTCAGTTGCGCAATCTGTTTCGTCTCAGTAACTGGCTCGATAATCCGGGCGATATCCGCCTGCCGGACGGCTGGGGTGCCTGGACCGATATTTTCGCCCGCTTGTACCGCATGCGCCGCGACGATGAAAAGAATCAGCTCGAATTAAGCGAGTGGCTGGCGCGCTTCCGACAGGCGATGAGTCTGCTGCCGGACGGGGTGGTGATCATGGACGATGTCCTGTTCCTTGAGTGGTGCAATCCGGCGGCACAGCAGCATCTTGGCTTGCAGCTGGAGCGCGACAAGGGCATGCGCGTGACGAATCTGGTGCGCAATCCTGCCTTTATCGACTACATCATTCTGGGTCGTTACGATCAGCCGCTGACGTTGACGTTCAAGGACCGCAAGCTGGTGATGCAGATTATTCCTTTTGAAAACCGGCGTCAGATTCTGGTGACGCACGATGCCACCGATGCGGCGCGCATAGAGATGATGCGGCGCGATTTTATTGCCAATGCTTCGCATGAGCTGCGCACGCCGCTGACCGTGATCAATGGATTTCTGGAAATTGCGCTGGCGCAGCCACAACTGGATGCCGTTACCCGCACCGCGCATTTGAAACTGATGACCGAGCAAGGCCATCGGATGCAAAATCTGATCGGCGATATGCTGACTCTGACGCGCTTGGAGTCGGTTGATTATCCGATGCGCGCCGAGCGGGTCAGGATGCCGGAGCTGTTGGAGGGAATTCTGGAGGAGGCGCAGGCCTTGTCGGCGGGACAGCATCACTTCACGCTGGAGGTCGATGGTCCTGATCTGAGCGGTAGCATCGATGAATTGCGCAGCGCTTTCAGTAATCTGGTCACGAATGCCATCCGGTATACGCCGACCGGCGGTTCGATTGGCATGCGCTGGGAAGCACACTCTGCGGGCCCGCGTTTTGTGGTCAGCGATACCGGCATTGGTATTGGCCCTGAGCATATTTCACGGTTGACTGAACGCTTTTATCGGGTCGACAAAAGCCGCTCCCGCGAAACGCAGGGAACCGGTCTCGGGCTGGCTATCGTGCGCCACGTCCTGCTGCGTCATAAGGGGACGATGAGCATCGAATCCGTACCGGAGCAGGGCAGCGTGTTTACGGTCACTTTTCCGGTCAGCGCTATAGCGAATGAATTCACCCCTTTGCCGGAATTGGATTAAGGAAGCTCTGATTACGCTACTGCGCGACGTAATCTCCGGACTGCGATGCTCATCGTAAGTAAGTACGATTGCGCTTCTTATCCTGAATTTGCGCCGCTCGCTACGCTTACTCATAGGCTTCTTACGTCGTCTTCCTATCGGGTTGGCTGGTTTGCTTGTCTCGCTCGCTCCCTCCCTGCCCTGAACGCGGCTTGGGCTACAATTCAGGCCAGCCGGTGTGTGCCGGACGCCTCTTCCCTTCTTGTCGCTTTGCCGCGGCGTACTGCTGATCTCATGACCCTCTCTTTTCCCTCTTTGGGCCGGCGCTTTGCGCTTTTGCCTCTCGTTGCGGCTTTTTTGCTCGCGGGCTGTGTGACGCCTGCAGCGCGGACGCCGGCACCACTGGTCGGTGTGTTGGCGGTACCGGATAATCCTTCCCGCCCTCGGATACGGATCGGACTGGCGCTGGGCGGTGGTGCTGCGCGCGGGTTTGCGCATATTGGCGTGATTAAGGTATTGGAAGCGCAAGGCATCGTGCCGGATATCGTTGTCGGTACCAGTGCCGGCAGTCTGGTGGGGGCGCTGTACGCGGCCGGCAATACCGGTTTTGCTCTGCAGAAGATGGCGCTGGATATGGATGAGGCGGCTATTTCAGACTGGTCGGTGCCTCTGTTTGCCAAGGTCAGCGGCGTGCTCAAGGGGGAGGGCTTGCAGAGTTTTGTGAACCGGGCCGTGAACAATGTGCCGATAGAAAAATTCAAAATTCCCTTCGGAGCAGTGGCCACCGATTTGGGCAGCGGTGCTCCGGTTCTGTTTCAGCGCGGTAATGCCGGTCTTGCAGTACGGGCTTCATCGGCGGTGCCGGGAGTTTTTCAGTCGGTCAGGATAGGAGATCGTAATTATGTCGATGGCGGGCTGGTGTCGCCGGTGCCGGTACGCTTCGCGCGCGAGATGGGGGCGGAGTTTGTGATTGCCGTGAATATCTCGGCGCAACCACAATCTCAGATATCCACCAGCTCGCTGGATGCGTTGCTACAAACTTTTGCGATTATGGGGCAGAGCATCAATGCGTATGAGCTTAAAAATGCCGATGTCGTGATTCAGCCGGCTTTGGGAAAGATGAGTGGCAGCGATTTCGCAGCGCGCAATACGGCGATTCTTGCCGGTGAGCAGGCTGCCACGGCGATGATGCCGGAAATTCTGCGCAAGTTGAAACTACGGCGTGTGCCGTAATTTGTTGCGATCAGTAGTTTTGCGACGGAATAAGGTCGAGGTATAAAAAAACCACGCTACGGAGGCGTGGTTTTTTTTAGACTCATGAGATACGGTAGTGGCTTTGGTTGCGGCTTTAGTTAATTCTTTAATTACCGCCTTCGTTGTCATTGATTCGACGCGCCCCGTTGAAGCGCTGCTTCCAGTAGGCCACGTCCATACTTTCAATTCGAACCTGACCGCCAGCGGAAGGGGAGTGGATAAATTTCTGGTCACCCAGATAAATCCCTACATGCGAAAAGCCGCGTTTCAGTGTGTTGTAAAACACCAGGTCACCTGGTTGCAGATCCGGTTTTTCTACTTTTTCGCCAACCCGGCTGATTTCTGCTGATGTGCGTGGCAAATCCTTGCCCCACGCTTCTTTAAATACGTAGCGCACCAGACCGCTGCAATCCAGACCGCTTTCCGGGGAGGTGCCGCCGTAGCGATAATTAATGCCGAGCATGCTGAATGCCTGCATCGCCAGTTCTGAGGCGCGAGTAGTAACGCGGGAGGTGACCTGGGAGGTGATGTCGTGCAGTCGCGAAAGGGCGCTGTTGCTTTTGCTTGCGGCGGGGTCTTGCGGAAGGGAGTCGATGCTCCAGGCGGTGCTAGAAATCCAGAGGCCAGCTGCCAGAATACAGGTTTGCGCTATGTATCGTCGGAGTCGGGGCGGTCGGGTTAGCTGCATCGGGAGAAAAGTCCTGTTGGGCGTTGAATGTTTCAGAATGTAAGCGAATTGTGACAAGGAGTCAATGCTTCGCTCCATATAGTACAAGTGGAGGATGCAGGTCATTTCAAGTCAAAGAATGCCAAATACCTGCACTAGCCTTACAATCGTGTTTTTTCGAACCCATCCCTACAAGGAATTCTATGAAGACCAAGCCTATCCTGGAACTGCAAGACATCAAAAAAATCGCTGCGGCAGCCGAAGCCGAGGCCATTGCCAACAAATGGGCAGTCTCTATTTCCATCGTTGACGACGGCGGTCATTTGCTGTGGTTGCAGCGGCTCGATGGCGCCGCTCCTTTGAGCGCCCATATCGCCCCGGCCAAGGCCAGAACCTCCGCTCTCGGTCAGCGCGAAACCAAAATTTACGAAGACATGATCAATAACGGTCGCTATGCGTTCCTGACTGCTCCGATCGACGGCGCACTCGAAGGCGGCGTGCCAATTGTGGTCGATGGCGTGTTTGTCGGCGCGGTAGGTGTTTCCGGTGTCAAATCTGCGGAAGATGTGCAAATCGCTAAAGCCGGGATTGCAGCGCTAGGACTTTGATACGCTGCGGCTAACCTGGAAATTACGGGGCAATTTGCCCCTTCAGGTGCCGCAAACTGTCTTCCCGGGCAACTTCCGGTTTGTCGGGAGGGTCGTTTTGCGCTATAATCGTGCGGTTTAGCTTATTTTATTCCGCCCTAGCGCATACACCCTCTTTTCATCGTCACATCACTCGTATTGACCGTTGCATCGGCCCCGCCCGCACCAAGCGCAGGGGTGCTGTAAATCGGCTTGATTATGGAGGATGAGATGTCTGGGCCTAGCGGCGGTAACCATCTCAGGAGTTACCCTTGCTGCCTTCTTTTTCCGGCTCCGCGATCGCTAACGGTGATTCACCGGGTGCGGTCCCTGTCCCAGCCATCCTCGCGCTAGCAGACGGAACTGTCTTTCAGGGTTTTTCGATCGGTGCCACCGGCAATACGACCGGTGAAGTGGTATTCAATACCGCCATGTCCGGCTATCAGGAAATTCTGACCGACCCCAGTTATACCCGTCAGATCGTAACGCTGACTTATCCCCATATCGGCAACACCGGTGTCAACCGTGAAGATGTCGAATCGACAAAAATTCATGTCGCCGGACTGATCATCAAAGATCTGCCGCGTCTGGTCTCGAACTTCCGCAGTCGCCAATCGCTGTCCGATTACCTGGTTGAGGGCAATATTGTTGCTATCGCCGGTATCGACACGCGCAAACTGACCCGCATCCTGCGCGAAAAAGGCGCACAAGGCGGGGCGATCATTGCCGGTTTTGCCGATGTTGACGCCGCCAAGGCAAAGGCACTGGAACTGGCGCGCGGCTTCCCCGGCTTGGCCGGAATGGATCTGGCCAAGGTAGTGACGACGGCCAAGGCCTACAACTGGACCGAAACCGAATGGAAGCTGGGGCGTGGATACGGCCAGCAAATCGCGCCTAAGCACCATGTCGTCGCTTTCGACTATGGCGTGAAATTCAATATTTTGCGCATGCTGGCCGAGCGCGGCTGCAAGGTGACTGTGCTGCCGGCGCAAGCCACTGCGGCCGACGCCCTGGCGTTCAATCCTGACGGTATTTTCCTGTCGAACGGCCCCGGTGATCCTGAGCCTTGCGATTACGCGATTGCCGCCAGCAAAGAATTGATCGAGCGCGGCATTCCGACTTTTGGTATTTGCCTCGGTCATCAGATCATGGCGCTGGCGTCTGGCGCGCAGACACTGAAGATGAAGTTCGGCCACCACGGCGCCAATCATCCGGTACAGGATCTGGACAGCAAAAAAGTGATGATCACTTCCCAGAATCATGGTTTCGCTGTCGATGCGGAGACGCTGCCGGCCAATTGCCGCATTACCCACATATCGCTGTTCGACGGTTCGCTGCAAGGTTTCGAGCGCACCGATCAGCCTGCCTTTTGCTTCCAGGGTCACCCCGAAGCGTCCCCCGGTCCGCACGACATCGCCCCGTTGTTCGATAAATTTGTGGCGATGATGGAGAAAAAGAAACATGCCTAAGCGTAACGACATTAAAAGTATTCTGATTATCGGCGCTGGCCCTATCATCATCGGTCAGGCCTGCGAATTCGACTATTCCGGCGCGCAAGCCTGCAAAGCCCTGCGCGAAGAGGGTTACAAAGTCATCCTGGTCAACAGCAATCCGGCCACGATCATGACCGACCCCGAAATGGCCGATGTCACTTATATCGAGCCGATTACCTGGCAAATCGTTGAGCGCATCATCGCCAAGGAAAAACCGGATGCGATTCTGCCGACCATGGGCGGCCAGACCGCGCTGAACTGCGCACTGGATCTGCATCGTCACGGCGTGCTGGAGAAATACGGCTGCGAACTGATCGGCGCTTCCCCGGAAGCAATCGACAAGGCCGAGGACCGTTCCAAATTCAAGGATGCCATGACCAAGATCGGTCTGGCTTCTGCACGCTCCGGCGTGGCGCACACGCTCGAAGAAGCGTGGACAGTGCAAAAGGGCCTCGGCTTTCCGGTTATTATCCGGCCTTCCTTCACCATGGGTGGCACGGGCGGCGGGATTGCCTATAACTCGGAAGAATTCGAAACCATCTGCAAGCGCGGCCTGGAAGCGTCGCCTACCTCCGAACTGCTGATCGAAGAATCGCTGATCGGCTGGAAAGAGTATGAAATGGAAGTCGTGCGCGATAAAGCCGACAACTGCATCATCGTTTGCTCTATCGAAAATCTGGACCCGATGGGCGTGCATACCGGCGACTCGATCACTGTGGCGCCGGCGCAAACGCTGACCGACAAGGAATATCAGATCATGCGTAACGCCTCATTGGCGGTACTGCGTGAAATCGGCGTCGATACAGGCGGTTCCAACGTACAGTTTTCGGTCAATCCGGCGGATGGCCGCATGATCGTTATCGAAATGAATCCGCGCGTATCGCGTTCGTCCGCGCTGGCGTCGAAGGCTACCGGTTTCCCGATCGCCAAGATCGCGGCCAAGCTGGCAGTGGGTTTCACTCTAGATGAACTGCGCAATGAAATTACCGGCGGCGCAACCCCGGCATCGTTTGAGCCTTCGATCGATTACGTCGTTACCAAGATTCCGCGTTTTGCCTTTGAAAAATTCCCGCAGGCCGATCATCACCTGACGACGCAAATGAAGTCGGTCGGCGAAGTGATGGCAATCGGCCGTACTTTCCAGGAATCCTTCCAGAAAGCCTTGCGCGGACTGGAAGTCGGCGTCGACGGCATGAACGAAAAGACCACCGACCACGAAACCATCAAGGAAGAACTGGGCGAGCCGGGGCCGGATCGTATCTGGTATGTCGGCGATGCGTTTGCCCAGGGTTTTTCGCTGGAAGAAGTGCATCAGTTGACGCATATCGATCCGTGGTTCCTGTCGCAGATCAAGGAACTCATCGACATCGAACTGTGGCTGGAAAGCAGCCAGACGCTCGATGCGCTGGATCGCGCTACGCTGTTCCAGCTCAAGCAAAAAGGATTTGCCGATCGTCGTCTGGCCAAGCTGCTGCACACGACCGATACGGCCGTGCGGCAACGGCGCCTGGCGCTGAACGTGCGCCCGGTCTACAAGCGCGTCGATACCTGCGCCGGCGAATTTTCCACCAGCACCGCGTACATGTATTCGACTTACGAAGGTAATGGCGACGGCGATGGCGAGTGCGAATCGCATCCGACCAACAATAAGAAAATCATGGTGCTGGGCGGCGGTCCTAACCGTATCGGTCAGGGTATCGAATTCGATTATTGCTGCGTGCATGCGGCGCTGGCGATGCGTCAGGATGGCTATGAAACCATCATGGTCAATTGCAATCCCGAAACCGTGTCCACCGATTACGACACTTCCGATCGTCTGTATTTTGAATCCCTGACGCTGGAAGACGTGCTGGAAATCGTCGACAAGGAAAAGCCTTACGGCGTGATCGTGCAGTACGGCGGTCAGACTCCGCTAAAGCTGGCGCTGGATCTGGAAGCCAACGGCGTACCCATCGTCGGCACTTCGCCGGACATGATCGATGCGGCGGAAGACCGCGAGCGTTTCCAGAAGCTGTTGCAGGATCTGGGCTTGCGTCAACCGCCCAATCGCACTGCGCGCACGGAAGTGGATGCTTTGCGTCTGGCGCAGGAAATCGGTTACCCGCTGGTGGTGCGTCCTTCGTATGTGCTGGGCGGCCGGGCGATGGAAATTGTGCACGAGCAGCGTGATCTGGAGCGCTACATGCGCGAAGCGGTCAAGGTGTCGCACGATTCGCCGGTATTGCTGGATCGCTTTCTCAATGATGCGATTGAAGTCGATGTGGATTGCCTTTCCGACGGTGAGCGCACTTTCATCGGCGGTGTGATGGAGCATATTGAGCAGGCCGGCGTGCACTCGGGTGATTCCGCCTGTTCGCTGCCGCCTTACTCCTTGTCGAAAGAAACCATCGATGAACTGAAGCGTCAGACTTCCATGATGGCCAAGGGGTTGAATGTGGTCGGTCTGATGAATGTGCAGTTTGCCATTCAGCAAAAAGAAGTCGACGGCAAGATGGAGGACGTGGTGTTTGTGCTGGAAGTCAATCCACGCGCTTCGCGCACAGTGCCGTTTGTGTCGAAGGCAACCGGCTTGCAACTGGCGAAAATTGCGGCGCGCTGCATGGTTGGCCAGTCGCTTGATAGTCAGAGTATCCACAACGAAGTTGTGCCGCCGTATTTTAGTGTCAAGGAAGCGGTCTTCCCGTTTGTTAAATTCCCTGGCGTCGACACCATCCTCGGACCGGAAATGAAATCGACCGGTGAAGTGATGGGCGTGGGCAAAACTTTCGGTGAGGCATTTGTCAAATCGCAACTGGGCGCGGGCGTTAAATTGCCGACGAGCGGCAAAGTCTTTATCAGCGTCAAGGCCAGCGATAAGCCGCGCGCGGTGCAGGTGGCAAAAGATCTGGTCGCTCTGGGCTTTAGCATTGTCGCCACGCGCGGTACGGCAGCGGCAATCAGCGCAGCCGGTATTCCGGTGACTATCGTCAATAAGGTGGTCGAAGGCCGTCCTCATATTGTCGACATGATCAAGAATAATGAGCTGACGCTGGTGGTCAATACCGTGGAAGAAAAACGGACGGCCATTGCGGATTCCGGTGCGATTCGTACTTCGTCGTTGATGGCGCGGGTCACCACGTTTACCACGATTGCCGGTGCAGAAGCCGCCGTTGAGGGGATGCGGCATCTGGATGCGCTGGATGTGTATGATTTACAAGGCTTGCATAAAGCTATACACTGACCTCACACTTTTTCATCCTTGAACGGCGTTTGCCGGGCCTGTCGGCATTGCGTATTTTTCTTGCTGGATATGTTTTGCAAACGCCTCAATCACAGAGGGCATCTGAGTATTCGATGCCCTCTGTGGTTTTTTAAATCTGAACGATATTATGAGTACTGTACCTATTACCAAGTTGGGCGCCGAGATGCTGAAGCAGGAATTGGTGCGCCTGAAGACCAAGGAACGGCCTGCCGTCATCAACGCAATCGCAGAAGCGCGCGCCCACGGAGACCTGTCGGAAAACGCCGAATACGATGCAGCGAAGGAAAAGCAGTCGTTTATTGAAGGCCGTATTGCCGATCTGGAAGGCAAGCTGGGCTCGTCGCTGATCGTCGATCCCGCCACGCTGAACGCAGAGGGCCGCGTGGTCTTCGCGTCGACTGTCGATCTGGAAAATCTGGAAACCGGCGAAAAAGTCACGTATCAGATCGTCGGTTTGGACGAAGCTGATGTCAAGGCGGCGAAGGTTTCTATCACTTCACCGATCGCCCGCGCCATGATTGGCAAAAGTGCCGGCGATGTGGTGGTTGTAGAGGCACCGTCCGGCTTGTGCGAATACGAAATTCTGGATGTGCGTTACGTATGAAGATGTCCATGCCGCTTGCCTCTGTCAGGATCCTGATTGCCACGCTGTGGGTCGGGAGCTTGTGGGCGATTGGCTATGTTGTTGCGCCGACCCTGTTTGCCACGCTGGCCGACAGGGTGCTGGCAGGAACGATTGCCGGTAGCCTGTTTCGTATTGTGGCTTGGTTGTCGGTGGTATCGGCAGTGCTGTTGGCGTGCTTGTTGATGCGGGAGGCTGATCCTATACGCCGCCGCAGTTGCCTGCGACTGATTGGTACGATGCTGGTTTGTACTCTGATTGGTTATTTTGCGGTGCAGCCCTGGATGGCCGGATTGCGTGCCGCTGCCGGACCTGGCGGGGTAATGGAGTCGGCAGCCAAGATGCAGTTTGGCGCTCTGCACGGGATCGCGAGTGGCATCTATCTGATTCAAAGCTTATTGGGCGCAGCGCTGATTCTGAAGCTGCGCTGAGTTACTTAGTCATCGACGCAAAAAAACACGCCGCACTTTTCAATGCGGCGGTTTATTCCCGGAATTTCCGTAGCGGGAGCCCTCCTTTAAGGACGGCTTCCTGCAGAAATATTAGCCGAGACGGGTTTTCTTCGTGCTTTTCTGGCGAGGTTTGGCGCGCTTGATAGAGCCGCCCGCAGTCACCCGTTCATTACCCTTGACCATGACCTTGGTCACTGTAGGTCGCTTGGTACCGCTGGGGCTAGGCTTGACGATAGTGACTTCACGCATGCCCTTGCCGCGTGATTCGGTACGCTCTTTCTCGGTTTCTTTTTTCGGCCGATAGATGATGAGCAGTTTGCCGATGTGTTGTACTGGTGCCGCCTGCATTTGTTCGCAGATAGCTTCGTACATGGCAACGCGCGCTGCGCGGTCGTCGCCGAAGACACGGATTTTGATTAAACCGTGGATATTGAGCCCGGCGCTGATTTCCTTGAGGACGGGCGGTGTCAATCCCGCCTCGCCGATGATGACGACAGGATTCAATGCATGGGCTTCGGCGCGTAATTCGCTGCGCTCGGCGGAAGAGAGTGTGAACATGGACTTTAAGATTTTCTGACAGGCAGTGCCGATCCCGGCCCTGCTGTGCATTAGGTAAAACCGGTATTCTACGCGAATGGCAAAGAACAAATTAAACAAAAACTGGCTGCACGATCATATCAACGATCCCTACGTCAAGTTGGCACAGAAAGAAGGCTACCGCGCACGCGCTGCCTACAAGCTCAAGGAGATCGATGAAAGCGAACATCTGATCAAACCCGGGCAGATCATTGTCGATCTGGGTAGTACGCCTGGAAGCTGGTCGCAATACGCGCGCAACAAGCTGGCAGGGCAGGAGGGCGGCGGCATCCGAGGGATCATCATCGGTCTCGACATGTTGCCGATGGATCCGATCGCTGACGTGCATTTCATTCAGGGCGATTTCCGCGAGGATGAATCCTTGCAGCAGCTGCAAACGCTACTGGCCGGGCGTCAGGTTGATCTGGTGTTGTCGGATATGGCGCCGAATTTGTCCGGGATTGCGATCTCGGATGCGGCGCGGGTGGAGTATCTGATCGATTTGGCAGTTGAATTTGCTAAAGCGCACATGAAGCCAAGCGGGGCACTTCTGGTCAAATGCTTCAATGGAACAGGCTATAACGAAATACTCATGAAGTTCCGCGCCGAATTTCAGACGGTTGTGGCGAAAAAGCCAAAAGCCAGTCGCGATAAGTCGTCGGAAATATTTTTACTCGGGAAAATACTGAAAAACCCTCTGCAATGAACCTCATTCATCGTCCATGCCTAAGAACGAATAAGAAATTATAAAAGTTTTTCTTGTTATTACTGCTGCGGTCACAATATGAAGCGGAAGAAGTTGTGTAGGCAGGGTTCAATTGTTCGTCACTAACGCTATCAAACATTGCCAACGAAGCAACTACGTTGACCTTGTCAGATGCAATCCTGATTGTCTTTCCCGGTTGTCCGCGAATGCTGACGTTGGGCGCAGCATAACAAACTGCTGTTTCCTAGTAAGAGCCGGGTATTCCGAGTAAAATCGAAAAATCTATATCCGTAAAGTGGGGCGCTCGCGCCTGAGGAGTTCTTGTGAATAATATGTT